>OMIY01000146.1 GCA_900299215.1 bacterium
ACTTTATTTGCGCAGAACTTATTCGTGAGCAGATCTTCCGTCAGATCGGCCAAGAAATTCCTTACGGCACGGCGGTTAAAGTCCTACGCGTTGAGATGAAGCCCGAAATAGTAGTCGTCGAGGCTAAGGTGCTTTTGAGCCAAAAGAGCCACAAGCCTATCATCCTAGGCAAGGGCGGTATCCGCATCAAAGCGATTGGCTCTTCAGCTCGCGAATCACTCGAGCAGCACTTTGACCAGAAGGTTTATCTCGATCTCAATGTCGGCGTTGCCGAAGGCTGGATCGATGATCAGCGCCTCATCGCTGAACTTGCCAATATCAGCGAAGACGTACTGCTCAAGCCAGAGGCTCCTGAGTCCACACTGCACTAGGATTCTTTGCACCGATGCAACTTGACTCAGAATTTGCTGCCAAAGCTGCTCATCACTGGACCAAGGACCGTGAGGCCAAAGTCACAGGCGGCAAGGATTGGCTGATTAAGCCAAGTGAGAGTGCAGAGGTGCTACGAGCCATTGGATTGCTCAATGCTGATGCATCGATGGCGGCCGATTCAGTGCGTAAGTTTTCGCAAATCAATCACATGCTCACGCTGCTTAGGCCTGTGCTTGAAGACTTGCTGGCACGTCACAAACAGCTGCGTGTGGTTGATGCCTGCTGCGGCACTTCATACCTGAGCCTGCTTCTAGCCTGGCTCCTACGCCGTAAGTGGCACAAAGACGCGCAGATCATCGGCATCGACGCTAACGCCAAAGTCATCGAGACTAGCCAGAAACGTGCCCAAGCACTTGGTTTGGATGATGTACTGCGTTTTACTACGGCACGCGTCGGAGACAAGCCGTGGGAGTCCATCTATTCTGAACTCTTCTCCGTGAGTACCGACGGCGATGGATCTCTGAAAGTACCGAGACCGCACCTGGTGATTTCGCTGCACGCCTGCGACACCGCCACGGATCATGCGATGGCGTTTGCCGTGCATGCAAAGGCAGATGCGATGGCATTCGCTCCTTGCTGTCATGCTGAGCTTGCTCGCAAGTGGAAGGAAGTCGCCGAGGCGAAGACTCAGCATCCTTTTAGTCCGATCTTTCAATCTCCAAATATCAGGCGCGAGACTGCCGCCCACTTCACAGATGCGATGCGGATGCTGCTGCTGCGTAGTCGCGGTTACGAGGTCACCGCGACTGAGTTTGTACCAGCTGCTCATACGGTCAAGAATCGGTTGTTACTTTGTCAGCGCCGGGGTCAGTTCCTGAAGAGCGCGGGTGCCGAATTTCAAGCGATGAAAACCGCACTTTTAAATACTGGTATCGCACTCGAAGATCTTATTGCTGATAAACTGGAGACCCACTGAAGTGATGGTCAAGATTGCCGACGATCTTGCAGCATACGGATGGGCTAAGTGCGAGGACTTTCTTAGTAATGACGAATGGCGAGCTCTAGTCGCTGATATCCAAAGGCTTAAGGACGCTAATTTGATGCGTCCCGCAGGGGTCGGCAGAGCCACTGATTTTCAGCTGAATGCCTCCGTCCGTTCGGACCTGATCTATTGGCTCGATGAACATGAAACTAGCTCGGCACAAAAGGTCGCTCTCGCTAGGCTTGATGAATTGCGGACAACACTCAATCGAGAGCTGTATCTAGGACTACGTGAGCTAGAAGCGCACCTCACCCACTACGGACCCAGTGGACACTACGCAAAGCACGTCGATAACTTCCAAGGACAATCAAGCCGCATCCTCTCGTGCATCGTATACTTGAACGAATCCTGGCAACCTTCCGACGGTGGCAAATTGCTGATCTATGCGCCAAACGATCCTGAGCGTTTGCTCGGCGAGGTGGAGCCGCGCGCTGGAACCTTGGCATGTTTTCTCAGCCGTGATATCCCGCATGAAGTTGCCACGACCACGAGGGATCGCTTGAGTTTAACGGGATGGTTTAGGTGAGTACGCTGCAAAAGAAGATCGCGCGTGTTGCTGTATCGGCTGCAAGTTTTGTCAAAAATGAGACTCTTGTCACTGAGCTTCGTCAACTCGGTGTTGAAGTGAGTTTGAACACGCTTGGACGCGTCATGTCCAAAGACGAACTGATTCAGTTTTGGCGCGAATGTCGGCCAGACGCTGCCATCGTCGGCACGGAAACTATAGACCGGGCAGTATTAGATGCTGCGCCAAGCTTGCGACTCATTGCTAAATACGGCGTAGGCCTCGACAACATCGATGAAGCCGCACTCACGCATCGAAGTGTAAGGCTTGGGTGGACAGGTGGCGTGAATAAAAGGGCCGTTGCGGAATTGGTCCTAGCGTTTGCGCTCGGTCATTTTCGCAATGCAAGTGCTAGCGTCGACCTCATGCGCAGAGGCCAGTGGGTTAAAGATGGTGGCGTGCAGTTGTCTAACTTGCGCGTTGGCATTGTTGGGTTTGGTCATGTGGGCACGGATTTGGCTGGATTATTGCGGGCGTTTGGCAGCGAGGTTGTTTGTCACGATATCGTCGACAAGTCTCGTGAGGCAGCACAGCTAGGCGCAAGACAGGTGAGCTACGATGAACTCCTGAAGTCCTCAGATATGGTGACTTTTCACGTGCCTGGGACTGCACTGACGCGCGGTATGTTCGGTGCAAGAGAACTCGAGATCGTCAAAGCCTCGGCCTTAGTCCTCAACACGTCTCGAGGCTCAGTTATCGACTTCGCGGCCGCGACAAATGCGGTGCTGACGGGCAAACTCGGGGGGCTGGCCGTAGACGTCTATCCATCGGAGCCCTACCAGCTTTCCCCTGAACTTGCTGGATGTTCACGTATTTACTGCACGCCTCATATTGGGGGCAACACTCGCGAGGCAGTACTTGCGATGGGACGATCGGCGATTGCACACATCAGAGACGCTCTCATTTAAGATTGATCTAGCCCTCTGTAACGGTTGTGGCAGAATACCTCGACACACACAGTTACCAGGGGGAACCATGACCACCGCAGACCAAATGAGTCAGCCTGTGCTCACCCGAGACCACGCTGTTGGCTCCGGCTCCGAATACGCTGATGAGATAGACCTTATCGATATCATTGGTTTTATCTGGCGTTGGCGAAAAACCATCCTTAGCTGCACCCTAGCTGGGACAGCCTTAGGCGGTAGTATTTGGGCCATTAAACATCGCCGAGTTGGCGCCCCGGACGCTGTAGCAGGTCAATGGACTGCAGTGGTTAATCCAGCCACCGAAGGTTTTCAGACTACTTTGATGGTGAGTAACCTAACCACCTTCCTGAAGACCGACGCCGGTGCCCAGGCATTGTTCGAAAATCCCTCGATTATCGGAGCCACACTCGACGAAAGCCAGCAGCGACGCCTCGCCAGTCAACAGCAGGCCGGTAGCGGCGCTTTGCGTAGCCTTGAAGTTAAGGGATCTCAGTTACTAGTTAGTCTGGACTGTGCCGCAGGATGCGAGGCCGATGCTTTAGCAGCATCGATACCTGCAGCACTTAACCGTGCCATTGCTGCGTTTAACCTAAAATACGCTGAACCATATGAAAAAGCGCAGGAAGAGGTTGCGCTCCGCCAGCTAGAGCTTGGTTCCATCAAGACTCAAGCCTTGAAGCTATATGGTAAGCATGCAGGCCTTGGCAAAGAGTATAGCCAGTTTATTATAACTGGCCTTGGTGCAGCCCTTGCCAGTGATAAGACCGGTGATGTTGTTACCTTCCTGCTCGGGCCCGTGCCTTCAACCGAACCCCTGAGACGTAAGTTGATTGATGAGCAGTCACAGGCACAGATCGCCTTTACCGCGGCCCAGGACCAGCTCAAACTAGTGAAGACTGCCTCTGGCGTCGAGACCCTGACTCTACTGCCCATGCTGAGCACCAGCATCGAGCTAAAACAGGCGTCATCATCTCCACTTCCAGTCAGTGGGAAAGGTCTAAACAACGTCTTTGTAGCCGTGGTTCTGGGCACTATCCTTGGTGGTATGGCCGGGATTTTTATCGCTGCGATCAGGGCCTTCTTCCGCTCCAACAAATCGCGTTTGCAGGCGGTTTTGTCAGCTGGCTCAGGTAGCTAACTTTTCAGCAAAAAATTCACTGGATCGGCTGAACCCAATTGAGCTAAAGACCCTCTCGATTTAATCTTCGAGGGGGTTTTCAACCATGCGCATTACCAATATAGCAGTCATTCTCGCAGGTTTTCTCGCAATTACCGGTGCTTCCAAAGCCGAGGTCAAATGGTGGCAAAAAAGCACTGTTTACCAAATCTATCCTCGCTCATTTCAGGACAGCAACGGCGACGGAGTGGGTGACCTCAACGGGATCACTGAAAGACTCGACTACCTTGCTGATTTGGGTGTGGATGCGCTGTGGATATCTCCGTTTTATCCCTCGCCCATGAAGGATTTTGGCTACGACATCTCAGATTTTAGCAATGTCGATCCATTATTTGGAACGCTGGCCGATTTCGATCGGTTAATTGCCGAGACTCATAGGCGCGGGATGCGACTCATCATGGATTATGTCCCCAATCATTCTTCGGACGAGCATCCATGGTTCAAGGAGTCACGTAGCTCCCTCGATAATCCCAAGCGTGACTGGTACATCTGGCGTGATGGCCGAGGTACGAATGGGCTTCCATCAAATTGGTTAAGTGTCTTTGGTGGATCTGCTTGGACTCTCGATCAAGTGACTGGTCAGCACTACTACCATCAGTTTCTGAAGGAGCAGCCCGATCTGAACTGGCGCAATCCTGAAGTTCAGAAGGCAATGTTAGCTGCGATGAAGTTTTGGCTAGATCGCGGTGTCGATGGCTTCCGCGTCGACGCGATTAATCACGCCTTCGAAACGGAAGAGCTTAAGGACGAACCGCTCAATCCAAACTATGACGACTCCAAACCTGAATACGACTCTCTACTTCATCCGTACACCACGGACCAAGCCGGTAACCACGACGTGGTTCGCGCCATGCGAAACTTAGTTGACCAATATGATGGCGACCGGGTCTTGATCACCGAGGCGTATTTGCCTTACGACCGCCAAGCACTTTATTACGGCACTCCGGCTGCTCCCGAAGCTCAACTTCCATTTAATTTCCAGTTGCTCGATCTTCCTAAATGGACAGCCGAAGCTGTAGCCACCAAGGTCAACGAGTACGAGGCAGCTCTGCCACCGCATGCATGGCCTAACTACGTTTTGAGCAATCATGACAAACCACGCCTCGCTTCGCGATTGCCAGGGGGACAAGTACGGATTGCAGCCATGGTGCTCCTCACGCTTCGTGGTACTCCAACGCTTTATTACGCAGACGAACTAGGCGCTCCAAACGTTGTTATTCCGCCAGAGCGCGTCAGGGATCCCGTAGAACTAAAAGCACCGGGTAAAGGCTTTGGACGCGATCCATCGCGTACTCCCATGCTTTGGGATGCCTCAGCATACAGCGGGTTCAGCACGGTCGAGCCATGGCTGCCAGTTGAGCCTAACTTCCGCGCATTGAACGTTGCGACTCAGACGGATGATCCAAGTTCCGTGCTGTCTCTCTATAAAGCGCTGCTGGACCTAAGACGCAGCAACGCAGCTTTGAATATCGGCAGCTACAAGCAGATCAATACTCAGTCGGACGTCTTCGCATTTATTCGTCAAGATGGTGAAAAGAGGATACTCGTCGCGCTCAACTTCACTGCAGCAGATGCGGTCGTCGACCTCGGAGCACTTCGGGGAACTGTGTTGTTGACCTCACTGATGGATCACAGCTTCTGCAACCTGGTTGCAGGTAAGATGAATCTGAGGGCGAACGAAGGGTTAATCGTCGAGCTGCGGTGAATTATCAACGCTTAGCTAGGCCAATTCATGCGCTTAAACTTCCACTCGGGGATACTCCGGATCACCAACATGATCCATCGCCAGAACCATGGGACGTAGACTATGTCTCGTCCCGCCTTGATGGACTCGACGATTACTTTGGCTACCTGATCAGGCTTAGCCCACAGCAGCCCCTTCTTGTAGCTCGCTGTCATCGGTGTATCGACAAAGCCTGGCCTTATGTCGACGACACTGACACCAGACGCTGACAGTCGATTGCGCAGTCCACTGAGGAATACACACAAACCACCTTTGGCCGCACCATAGACGTAATTTGATTTACGCCCACGATCGCCTGCAACCGAGGTAATCACGGCGATGCTCCCAGATTTTTGTGCCTCGAAGTAGTTCGCTAATAGCGTCAGCAAAGACACTTGGCTCAGAAAATTGCTGGCGATGATCCCAAGCGTTTTCGGGACTGAGGCTTGAAGATCAGATTGAATGCCGAGTTCGCCATGAGCGATGAGGACTACGTCTAGGCCACCAAGTGCTGTTGCGGCTTCCTTGATCAAGTCATCGTGCTTGGCCGTGTCGACCAAATCTGCAGCGATCGTAACGACTATACTTGCGCCGCGCACTTTTACATCATGTTCCGTGGCCGCCAGTTTAGACGTGTCACGGCCGATCAAATATAGTGCCGCACCATCATTGGCGTAGATCCGTGCCACGGCAGCGGCTATGGCTGAGTTAGCACCTAGTATCAGCACTCGCTTCATACGGACTCCGTTAAGCGTTGAGACTTTGTTCGCGTTTATAACTTAGTTACACGTTGCCAAAAACTCGACGAGAAGCGGGGATCCACGAAATGAGCAAACTCATGCCACCGCGGATAATAGTGCCTAAATGACGAGGCGCTCATCCTTGCATCCTTAGCTATATAAACACTCCCCGCAGCGGCAGTTGTGATGCCATCAAGACGATCGAAAAGCTTTAGGACTTCATCACCGGTGTTAGCAAAGTCCAAGGCGAGCGTCACACCGGGGCGAGAAAACGACATCATCCCTAGCGAAGGTTTATCACCAAAGGTCTTGAGTACGGCAAGAAATGAGCCAAGTTTAGCTTTCGATATCTCACTCAAAATGTCGCGAATTGCGTCAGTGCCACTAGTAAATGGGACTACGCATTGATATTGAAAGAAGCCGCGCTTACCGTAGATCCGGTTCCAGTCATGAATAGCATCTAGCGGATAAAAGAACGGATCGTAGGGAACTTGACTGACATGATTCTTAGCCAGCTGCTTGTGATAGTAGGCGAGATTGAAGGCTTTCACTGCTAGAGGATGCATAGCCAAGCTCGGCAGATCAAACGGAACCCGAACCTTTGTGCGAGTCTCTGCGTTCATTCCAGCCTGCAAATCAAGCGTTGGGGTCTTCGCGTGATTGCCCCGAAAGAAAAGACCACGTCCAAGATTCTCGCGACTTGCTAGACAATCGATCCATGATACCGTGTAGTCAAAGTTATGTTCGGATTCCCGCGACAATGCAAAAAAGTCGCTTAGTCCACCGAATTTGATAACCTCTTGGTCGATCTTAGTTGAGTAGATTTTTTTCAGCTTAAATTCGACCCATGTAATAAGACCTGTTAATCCCAGGCCACCTATGGTGGCATAAAACACGTCGTGATTTTGTATCCGAGAACATTCGCGTCGACTACCGTCAGAACGGATGAGCTCAAGTGAGCACACAGCATGACCAAATGTTCCATCAACGTGGTGATTTTTACCATGTACGTCATTGGCTACGGCACCGCCCACGGTAACAAATTTAGTTCCAGGCGTTACCGGTAAGAACCATCCTTTTGGTACAACCAACTTAAGAATTTCCGCCAGCGAAACTCCGGCTTCGCAGCGAATGATGCCATTTTCAACGTCAAAACTAATAAAGCGATCGAGTCCCCTAGTCAGTAGCAAAGTTCCATGGTCACTGAGGCAGCTATCTCCATAACTACGGCCTAGCCCATAGGGGAGCAGGGTTGTCCCCTTACGCCTTACCAAATTCAGAAAATCGCTTTGCCAATGTAAGGAAAAAGCTTCGCTATCTGACGTACGCGGCAACCGCCCCCAGCTTTCAAGGCGCGTCATGGCTCACCCTCATATGGCCAAGGCCAAAATGCCAAAGACCACTAAAGCGCACATCCAACTTACTGGGTCCTTGATAGCAAAGATAACTGGATCATCATGGACTTCGCCGCGCTGAGCCAGCAACCAAATGCGAGAACTCCAGTAAAGCAATACCGGTGCCAGCATCCACAAATATTGTGGCTCCGTATAGCGATGTTCTGGGTTGCTTCCATTGAGATAAAGCACAGATACCAGCACGGCAAGATAGGAACTAGCAATGCCATTCACAAAGACAGTCTGCTTATCATTATAGACGTAGCCGCGACCGGCGATGGTGGCCTTGCCACGACCATGCGTCAGCTCTGTATAACGTTTAACTAGCGCTAAACCAAAAAAGAAGAAGATGGAAAATGCAAGCAACCAATCTGAAACTGGTACCGAAGTTGCTGATCCCCCCGCCAATATTCTCAGTGTGTAAAATCCAGCAAGCGTCATCGTATCTACCAGCACGACTTCCTTCAGGCGAAGCGAGTAGGCGACATTCAACACAAAATAGAGCGTCAGGTAGGCCTGCGTCAGCCCATCCAGCGATCCTGCCAATAGCGACGCCGCGCCGAGCAGCAAGGGCATCAGGAGAAACCCCACTTTTAGAGGCAAGTCACCCGAGGCAAAAGGACGTTTGGATTTGGCGTGATGCGCTCGATCAGAGTCGACATCAAGCAGGTCATTCATGACGTAGACGGCCGACGCTAAGAGTGAAAAGGCCGCTGCTGCCAAGGCAGCAAGACCCCACCGCTCCCAGTCACGAAAGTGATGCGCAGCAAGAAATGGAAGGAATAGCAGGATGTTTTTAAGCCATTGATGGATCCGCAATTGTTTGATCAGGGGCCTGATCAGTGGCACCCGATCACGCACCACCTCATGTGGCACACCGACCTTGGCCAGCCTGCGCGCTACACTTGGCGATGGATTGATCGCAATTGCTTGAGCACTGCGCTGCCAAATCACAAGATCTGCGCTTGAGTCTCCGGCGTAGACGAAGGGCTTACCCGCCACATGATCTTCGATGGCCTTAAGTTTGGTTGCACCTTTGAGGTTTGCCGAACTAGTCGCTATAACGTCGTCAAAATCACCCAGATGCTCTGCCACCTGAGCAACGATTCGTTCATGCGAGGCTGAGGCCAGCACCACGCGCTGGCCGTTTTCTCTTGCCCTTTTGATCAACTGTACAACCGGCTGCCTGTAAGGCAAGCGCGCTGGGTCCAGAGAAACGTGCTCGGCTAGCTTACGCTTAAACTCCGCTCGGCCGCCAATGATCCAAATTGGCAGTCTCATAACCAAACGGGGGTTCGATTTGCAAAGTCGCAAAATCTGCTCAAAAAGCAAATCAGTACGGACCAAGGTGTCATCAAGGTCGATAACGAGCGTGGCAACGGCTGTCCCAGGTGGCGTGACGATCGGCGCCAAAGGTAGCTCCAAGGCAAATTTACCCGTGATTCTGTACGTCTATCTTAACACGGCAACCGAGGCGACCAAAGCGCAGGCGTTTATTTACATGACTGGGACCCTCTACCCTGGGAGAGTAGGGGTTCAAGAATTCATGATTCACGATTCGTAAATTTCCTGAGCCTCAAAGCCACTGGCTAGACTGCGGAATGTATTCCTTGGGCATGCCCGCAGCGAAGAACTTCTTCTTGTCGGCGACGAAATTGAAGTAGAGGATATGCCGCAGCGCCGCGACCCCATCACGCCAGGTGATCTTTTTACCCTCGATGTAATTGCGAGGGTAATAAGCGATCGGATACTCCTCCACCCGAACTTTCAAACAAGCCACCTTGGCAGTCACTTCAGGCTCGAAGCCAAAGCGGTTACTTTCAAGCACGATGTTCTTGATAATCGGGGCTTTGAAAAGCTTGTAACAAGTCTCCATATCCGTGAGATATAGGCCGGATGCAAAGTTACTGAGTACGGTCAGAAATCTATTAATCAAGTAGTGAAAGGTCCGATGCACCTGTGGCGCATTCTTTTTAAATCGGGAACCAAAAACCACGTCGGCCTTTTCATTGATTAGGGGAGTGATCAGCGTCGGCAAATCGCGGGGGTCGTACTCAAAGTCAGCATCTTGTACACAGATGATATCGCCCGTTGCCACGGCAAAGCCACTACGAAGGGCAGCTCCTTTGCCTTCATTGACCGGCTTGAAGACAGTTTGCACCTTGGACTTGAAGGCAAATCCCTTGATGATGGCAGCTGACCCGTCCTTGGAGCAGTCATCGACAAAGACCAGTTCCTTGGCACAGGGGAGTTCGATCCCGTCGATCAACTGCAAAAAGCGCTCAAGATGCTGCGCCTCATTGTAGACGGGGATCACCAGGGAAATGGTTTTTTTACTGTCATTCATAGCACTTAGGTCCTTGTCACGAGTTCAAGGCTGGGGCTAAACCAGCGGCATCAACAGCTCATAGTAGACTACCAAGATTTCGTCAAATCTCATTACTATTGAGAGGCCGACCAAGGGGTGCCGTTGACCGCATAAAAATTTTACAAACCGCACAAAAATTGTATGCAATTTTTTCAAAGGCAGACTCAAGCCTACCAATAACCTAGCCCACTTTTGATTAACTACCGGCTTTTATTCAGACGCGCTGGTGCATGGATTTTCGGCACGCGATTTGCTTTTAAAAACTTTGTGCTGAAAACCTATGAGAAGGAAATTGAAGATGGCTCGCAAGCTTACTTGCCTAGTCACCATGCTAGGTATCGTCGGATGTAATCACAACAAAAATAATTCTACGCCTAAGAACGCAGACACCGAAATTACCCCTCGGATCACATACGTCTCGAGCGTGGACGAACTAGAATCTGTGCAGTGCTCGAGTTTGTCACTTGGAGGACCAAGCTGTGAATCAATCGCTTCGGTTTCTAAAGCCTTTGAGGACATCGCCGCGGTATCGGGTGCGGCTGTTTTGACGTGCGCTCTCTTTCCAGAATTAGTACTGACTAAAGGACTTGCCGTTGGCTTCACAGCGCTTGGCGCACAGAGTAAATTTACGGCATTTATACTCGAAAAAATTCCGTGCGACGCTACTTTGAGTCAAAGGCAAAAAGATGAAATTGCGCGCCAAGTCGAGGCGATACTGAAGTCCAAAGGTATTCAGATCGAGGGTCCCATCTCGATTCCGGACAAAAAATAAGGAGACCCACGCCATGTTTGATACGGCATTAAATGGTTTGTCCAACTTCGCGTCGACCGTCAGCCTTTTAGCCTACGGCTTCATAATTTACGAATTGCTCACAAGCCTCGGCCCTGCTGAGGTCAAGTCGGCTCGCGTCGAAGGCTCAGAAAAAATTTACCAGTTAGCTGTTCTTAAAGGTGTCTTTAGAAGACGCGTCAACGCGCAATCCATTGTGAGATTTGCTGACGGCACAGGGATGTACTTCCCAACTGGACGTCGCTTCGACCGAGCTCAACTTGGATTCGAAGTAGATGTGGTCTTCATCGATGGTAGCTCCAAAGTTATCGCTGTTTCGCCTGGTAAAAACGCATCACCAGGTGTCGCGACTGAACACAAAGCCTCGTCCTTCTTCATCTGCAACAGTGGCGATGCAGATGGCCTGCAGGTGGGGCAGAAGCTCTCGTGGCTGAACGGCGTGTCTTAGCCAGAGGGTAAAACTTAAGAAATCTAGTTGAGTTGATAAGCCAAACTTAGCCGCATATGGCCCGCAGGGAAAAGCTGGGCCTATCATTTCTCGCCCTAAAGCCGACCAAGGGCACGGTCCCCGTCTACCCGACCAAGCCCAACTTCTTCGGCACTAAGTGTAGAATCGCCACCTACACCCTGAGGCCTTTGGGCGCTGCTTTTCGTCGCAGTCCAAACGGGATCTAGACATTTGGCGGACTCTGTCTGCCGCTGCCTAATACATGCTTCTAAGAGTAGGGCCGTTATTGCCGTCACCTGAGGTGCAGCAAACGAGCTTCCGGATTCGAAATTATCTGAGGACCAGCTGAAGATCCCATCAGCAGCGGCTGCCACGGTGCGCTGTTGAACTGCCGTGCTGCTACCAGGAATGGTTGCTGTCAAGCTGATGAAATCACCGAAGGTAGACAAACTTTCAGAAAATAGCAGGTACGGCGCGGCCTTGGAAACGGCGCTCAGATGCTGCATATAGCTCAAGATCAGCCGACTGTCGTATGTAGTCAAATCACCAACCGGTCCGAGACCTGCTGACTTCCTACGCGGACTTAACGTCCCTGCCAGATCAGCGCCGGTGTTGCCAAGTGCCTTGACCACAATCTTATCACCGCTAATCTGATCCAAAATTGCTGCAAAACTGGCATCCACAGCCGCGTCATTTGTGGTTCCAAGCAACGCTCGGCTCATATTTACCACGGCGATATCGCGTCGATCAGCCAGGTATTGCATAGCATTATTATAGGTCGCATTGCTTGCGCTAACTGGAATAATGGTCAGGCTAGGGGCGAGTTCCAAAAGTATATCTATGACAATATTGCCGTGATTTAGCGCCACTGGATTGCCAAATCTGACCGCACTCTCAATGCGGGCATTCGGATATCGGCCGCGTTGCTTCGACAAAAGGTCGTCGTCAAACACATCGAAGACAGCAACGGTGATGCCGCTACCCTGATATTTTTTGCGTAACTCTGTCGCATTGAGCGGGCTGTAACCGGGATGGTGTACTTTGATCAGCGTATTGATTGCCGTTCTTAGTCGCTCAAGTATCTGCGTAGAGCTGAGAAATTCGCCCTGATGTTCATCTTTGAATTTCTGATCTCGATCTTGAAACAGTAGATCAGCGGTCGCAAGGTAATCCGTGATCTCGCCTCCCCACTTCTGTGCCATCAATTCGTCCAGAAGAAGCCGAGAAAACTGCACATCTAGTGACTTAGGCTTACGCATAGTACAGAAG
>OMIY01000147.1 GCA_900299215.1 bacterium
CCCCGTAGACGCCAGCGGTGCTCAGCGTGAAGTGCTTAAAGATGGCCGAATCCGCCTGACATACAAGGGCGAAAATCAAAGCGTCATGGCACCTGTCGACATTGTGTTTATCATCGATACTAGTGGCAGCATGGATGAAGAGCGCAAGGCCCTTGAACAGAATCTAACTAACTTTCTATCCCAAATAGCTAGCGCATCAACATCCCTAGACTATTATACCTGGATTCTGGCATCCCCTTTCACACCTCCGCTCAACGCCAATGGCAAAATTGAAGTCGTTCCGCGTAGGGTTCGGAGCACAGACGCCCTGAGCCATTTAAAGGACTTTTTGATGGCCGTTGGGAAGCCGGCGCCACTAAAATCACTACGCGACGAAGCACGTAAGCAAATCATCATCATCACCGACGATGATGCCACGGGTGTAGTATCGACTGATATCGCTAATCTCGTATCCAGCAATCCCAAATTAGTAAATAAAGTTTCGATTCACGGTATAGTGGGGCTGGTCTCTGGATCGGTGAGTAAGACCTGCTCGATCGCGAATGTGGGCAAACAGTACCAAGCCCTTTCCGCGACCCCCGCGACCAAAGGCATTATTTTAGACCTTTGCAGCAACGACTGGTCCAAGCTCTTGACCTCGCTAGCAGCACAAATCGTGACCGATGTTAGAAAATCCACCTTCCAGATAAGCGAGCGTTTGGACGATACAAAAAATATCGAAGTCACGGTAGGCGGCACCACCGTGCCGGTTGGTGGCTATACTTATGACCCCGCCGCTAGCAAAATCACATTGAATTCGGCATTTGCACCGGCACCCGACCAGGAACTAGTCATCACTTACCAGCCTGCCAAGTAACAGCATATCCCTTAAGCTTCGCCTACCTAACTGATTATGCTAAGCTTCATTTGTAAAGTTTAGGCCTCATTAGCGGCCGTCCACTACCATTTACCAGCATCACATGTGGGTCTCATTAGGTAATGAGTGCATTCAAAGTATTTACTCGTGTCCTTCGAGTCGGAGCCGACGAGAAGCTTTTAAGTCTCACTTTCATATTTGCAGCCATACTCATCGCTGGCGCCCAGATTCTCGAGCCCGTCTTATTCGGTGACGTGATAGATGCGCTGTCAAAAGAGGGTTACTTAGCCAATTACGTAGCGCTATGGATGGGGATTGGAGCTATCAATGCCGTATTAAGCATATTTTTAGCTGTTGCCTCCGACAGATATGCACATAGGCAACGACTGCGAGCTATGGAAGCTGCCTTTGAACGAACTATCTCACTACCATTTCGTTATCATTCGCTGCATGGATCCGGCAAGGTCGTCCGAACTATACAAATGGGTTGTGATCAGGTTTTCAGTATAACACTGTCATTCTTTCGCGAGAATATGATCGCCTTGGCAAGTATCGTAATGCTTATGCCTCTTGCATTTTATCTTGACCTTAAGCTTGCAGCTGCTTTGTGTGCATTAGCTTTGATCTACACAGGATGTAATTGGTTTGTGATTCGTCACACCCATGCGCGCCAGGCTGTGGTTGAACTCAAACATCAAGAGCTAGCAGCCAGACTCATTGATGTCATGGCTAATGTTTCTATAGTCAGAAGTTTTACTCGCGTACTGAAGGAAACCGAGCTTTTCAAAGTTGAATCCTCAAGGGTATTGCGTTCTCAGTACCCGGTACTCAATTGGTGGGGAGTCCTAAACACAATCACACGACTTTCAGCAATGATCGCAATGCTGACCATTGTCATCATCGGTTCAATTTTAGTCAGGTCTGGCAGTGTCACTCAAGGCCAGGTAGTAACTTTTGTTGGATTTTCCACCTTGCTCATCAATCGATTGGACCAGTTTTCATCTTTTGTGAACCGAATGGTCTCTCAAATGCCTGCGACAAAAAATCTTTTTCAGCTAATCGATCACGTTGGAGATGAGGATCGACAAGATGAGCGAGTTAACAAACTCGACATCGTTGGGAGGGTTGAATTCAATTCTGTAAGCTATAGATTTGGATTGAATCATCAAACTGCCCCTGGTGTATTTAATCTAAGCTTTGTCGCCGACCCAGGCCAAACAGTAGCTTTGGTTGGCCCGACAGGAGCTGGAAAAAGTACGTGTCTTTCACTGCTACAACGCCTATACGCTCCAGATTCGGGTTTTGTTAGCATTGACGGCACCAACATAGCAGACCTTGGTGTCCAGACTCTTTGCAAAACGATAGCTACGGTCTTCCAAGAACCTGGTCTATTCAATAGATCTATCTATGACAACATCTTGATTGGTCGCCCCGATGCCACGAAAGAAGAGGTGGAGGACGCAGCACGCAAAGCTCACGCCCATGATTTTATAGTCAGTCGCCCTGGCGGATATGACTTTATCGTCGGAGAGCGTGGATTAGCACTATCCGGAGGTGAACGGCAGCGTATTGCTATCGCTCGCGCCATCTTAAAAGATGCACCTATATTAGTTTTAGATGAAGCCACCAGCGCTCTGGACAATGAAACGGAACGCTATGTCCAACAGGCCATGGACAAACTGAGACGAGGTAAAACAACGTTTGTGATTGCTCACCGACTATCGACTATTTTAGGCGCTGACCGCATTCTTGTGATGCAGGATGGCCGAATAATCCAAAACGGAACTTATGACGAACTAGTTTCTCAAGAAGGCTTATTTGCAAGATTAGTTAAGGCCGGTGAACATACCAGCTTGACACCCTCGGGTGCCACCGCCGTCAACGCGCCAAAGGGCGCAGGTATCACACCTAGCGCAGAACCAGAAAATCAAACCGACAATCTACATTAAATTAAAATTCAGTAACCTAGAGATTAATTCAGTTACCCACGGATAGGTGCTCCATGAAGCTTATTCATCGCACAAAGGCTGATTACATAACTACGCCTTGGAAAAATGGGGGCGGCATCACGACTGAATTAGCAATTTTTCCCGCAGGAATGACAGTTACAGACCCTTTCGTTTGGCGGATCAGTAGGTCACAAATTAAATCGTCAGGAGCCTTTTCTCAATTCCCTGGATACGAACGGCATATTTTGCAGTTGGATGGTGACAAGGTCACCTTAGATCATGGTGAATTCGGTAGCCATGATTTATCACCTCAAAATCCCTATACCTTCAGTGGTGACTGGTCAACCTCTGGAATTTTACAAAGTGGCCCAGTTCAGGACTTAAACTGCATCCTCTCCCGTTCGCATTGTCAGGGAGGCATGCAACTATATAACCTCAACGCAAATGAAAGCCTGTGTTTGAAGGTTATGGCTGACTTTACAGTTTTACATGTTGTCACAGGCAGCGTCATCACAGAAACCCCTGAGACTACAAAATTAATGGAATACGATTGCCTAATTTTGCATAAGAATCCAAATAACATCGATATGAAATCGACTAATGTGACTGGTGAGTCGGATTTACGAATTGTCACTATAAAGAGCTGTCAGCTGGTATGGATGAACATCAAATTTCAAAAAAATTGACCTGCAGGTTATAAACCTGCAGGTCAATTGAAGATCTAAGCCGTTCTAGTCTTAAAGAACGTAGTCTAACTGGATACCAACACTTACGAGATTGCCATTGCGGTAGTCGCCCTTGAGTTTTTCACCAGTGGTTGCTGCTGTATCGGTCGGTGCGTTTTTAACAACAACATCGGACAGACCAAAATTAACTTTGTACTTTTCCATTTCGTAACCGGCACCCAGGCCAAAGACGTGACGATCTGAGTCTGGCAGCGATGCTACGCGGTGAGCGGCGTCTGGAGTAGGCGATTGATCAAAAGCGTAGCCAAAGCGAACTGGAACCTGTGAAGTGACATGGTAAGCTGCACCTACGCCGGCACGAACAGTATTTTTCCAGTTAAGTGAGGTAACTTTGGTAGGAGTATTGTCGGCGAAGTCATAAGCTAATTCCTTGATCGACGACCACGCCGTGTAAGTGACATCAGCCGAAAGAGTCAGGGCGTCATGCTTATGCGCAACAGCTATGCTACCTTGACCTGGCATAACCGAATTACCCTCGACGTTGCCATTGGTAAGAACTCCACTTGCAGCAAAAAATGATGTGTTTTGGTACTCAACGGTACCTTTAACCTTGTGCTTGGAAGCGGTACGGAAATTTAAGCCGACGTTGAAATCGGCGGAAGGCTTAAACAGTACGCCTACACCCATGACATAAGCTTTGGAAGTTCCCTTGATTTTGGACTCACCTTCGACAGACGCTTGAGACGCACATGCTACAGCAGCATTCGCGTCTGGTAAGCCCTTAGCTTTAGCTGACCCGTAGCAAACGTTGAAATTATTTATCTTGGAACCTAATTCAAGTGACAAGCTCTGATAACCAACCGAAGCGCCGACGCTCCATTGGTCGTTGACTCGGTAGGAAATTGCCGGTGCGACTTCCTGTACCACTAACTTACCGCTGGTGAACTGGTAGCGGCCTTTCCAAGTTGGGTCATAGGACAATTGCATTGCATAAGGCACCGAAACACCGACACCATAAGCTAGAGCGCCCGTGTTGTAGACGTAGTACAAGTTGGGAATGGTAGCTTTGGTGCCAAAATTCCCACCATCGTTTCCTGACATCGCCTTACCCTGCGCATCCGTTGAGCCAGAGTCACGAAAGTTATTACGCAGACTCATGTAAACAGCAGAGGCAGAGAAATTCTGACCCTCTTGCAAATTACTCATACCAGCTGGGTTGTAAAAAAGAGTAGCTGGGTCAGAAGCCGTTGCCGACGCACCAGCATACGAGGTACCCAAGCCTACAGCGCCTTGTTGATGTGTGAATCCTCCCGCGAGTGCCAGACCTGAACCAACTACAGAACCACCGACCAAAACAGCAACTCGCAGCATTTGATCTCTGACTCCCGATCTCAGCGCCATACTGATGTCTCCCGGTATAGGGTGTGATTACATTGTAATTCGATGATACAGCTTTCGAGGGAAGTAAACCAATTTATCGCGAAAATTAAGCCGCAAATCATTTGGTATTACCAACAAAACTGGAGCAATCTCCTCCGTATTTCCCTAACTATCACTGGGATTCAAAAAAACTAAACATTCCAGTATTTTGACCGATAACTTATCTGGCCAACTGGAGTATTTGTGATTCGGGATACCATTCAAAAACTACTTCGATTCCTAACGGGCTACGACAATTTGTCGCTTAGCACCGAAGACGCATCGTATGTAGAAAAATGGATTCTCGATTATGGACGCCGGCTCGCTCACACACAGGCAAAAGCAAGTAGTGTTTCGTACCTAATAGCAGCTGCCCTTGGTGCTTTCATCATTCCTACGCCTTACGACTTCCCGCTAACCATGGTTCTGACTGCCCTTGGCCTTGAGGGAGTCGCTTGGCTTTTGATTGAGCAAAACCTCAGCAGAAAAATCGAGGTTTTCGCTCTTAGGATGCACGCTTTCCTAACCAACGCACTAGCA
>OMIY01000148.1 GCA_900299215.1 bacterium
AGGTCTTCGATAATCGGCCATTTGTGGTCTTTACGAGGCGAATTGCCATCAAGGCCGAGACCGTGAAAGCCTATGACCAAAGCGTAGGCATGGGATTTGCTGTAGGTTGGACTGACAACTCTGATCATGGTTCTGTTTAGTCCGCCCACACTGAGGTTGATGGTCTTGACGCCAGTATCGGCACTCGTTGCCGAGCAGCCAGGGCTACTCTGCTGTTGGACCGGAGTTTGAGACTGAGTCTGGGTTTGAGTCGTTGATGAGGGTTTGGGATCACCAACGACAGGGGTGATCGTCACGTTGCTCGATGGGACGACGTCAACCGTCCCAGAGGGCTGGGCATTATCTAGTTTGCAGATCGGTAGTGACGTAGTGAACTGTGGGGTAAAGATCTCGTACTCTTTGTCCTTATCCTTGACGCATACAGTATAAAGGGGCTTGCCGTCGGGGGAGCTATAATCCATGCCAATGGTATAGCGTCCCTGCGGGATCATCAGTGATACGTCAGACGCAGTGGCACTGACGAAATCTTTTTTGAGAAATGTCTGGATGGCCGTCGGAGCGGTGGCCCCGACTTTAGTCATCGATACTTCCAAGCGGTCCCAAGCGGGATCGCCATCTTGGGGTTTGAACTCCCCAATCATGAACGATGAAAAGCGAGATTGCCTGGCACCAACACCAGCCTGTTTAGCTAAACAACCGGAGAGCGACGCTGAGACTAGGCCAATCACGAAAATTGGCGTGAGCATAGGTAACTTCATCGGCAAAAGCGCTCCCTCTCGTTGGTGTAGAGATCGGTCTAATGCAATGTCTGAATTGAAAGTATGCGTAGCTAACTATACTGGATTAATCAGGACGGGTGAAGGTTCTAGGGCACAGAATCCAGGTGACTTCGTGCTTATTGTTGTGAAGATGTATAACCGTGCTGCCTGGGATCTTTCGCATGTCGGCGATGACGCCGTAGTGTGAGTCCCCCTGGAACTTGAGGGTGCAAACAAAGTTCTGACATTTACCTGAGTCCAGCCACAGCTGGACAAAGTCACGCAGCTTTTCCGGATAACAGATGACGTCCGAGCACAGCCAGTCTATGGGTCCGACCTTGTCCGGGGTAGCAGCAAAAGCATCGCCCTTGACCGTACTGACTCCACGCATCGCTGCTACGTTTGGAGCCAAAGCGGCCCGGTCATAGGCAACGACCGAGGCGCCGAGCTTGGCTAGAACCCAGGTCCATCCGCCTGGAGAAGCTCCGAGGTCTAAGCAACGGTCACCTCGCTTGGGATAAGTTCTGGCTAGGGTGAGTGCTTCCCACAGCTTTAGGTAAGCGCGGCTTGGTGGACCCTCGCTGTCCTCGACAAAATTCGGCACCCCATTTGGAAACGGCGAGCTGCAATGGGCCGAGGCCAGCATCGTGTTTGGGTCGAGTAGTGTGAAAGATCCGAGTCTGGATTCGGGATACAGCTCGGGAAACTTGAGCGGCTTCGCTGCCACATGCGGTAGCTTTTCTTGGATCAAGGCATGCCGTCGGTGTAACTGCCAGGCATAAGGCCACCAGTTGCGCTGCAGGGATTTCAGCGCTTTGACCGCATCGCCTATCGAGGTCACTGTGATTCTCTGAGGGTCAAACCAGATGTTTTCGGCCCATGTGCACACTTGCGGTGAACCAGCAGCAATGACCAGGTGGTCGTGGACCTCCTGGACGTCGCGTAGCTCCCCGAGGAGTTGGGCGACGAAACCTGGAGCCGCCAGGTAACCCGTGCTCTGGGGGGCCTTAGTCACAGCCTAGCTGTGCCTCCACCTGCTTGGTGATGCTCGCGCCAAAACTCGGCTAAAAAGATTCCCGTAGCGGCTGCGACGTTTAGACTCTCCACGTTACCGGTGCCGGGGATAGCGCGTACTTCGTCACAAAAAGCCAGTAGGCGGCCCGATGCTCCCTCGACCTCACCGCCGATGACCAGGATCGAGCGCTCAGGTAGGGGATTTGCATACAGTGAGTCTTGGACGTGGCTTGAGGTGCCGATCAACTTAAACCCAAGGGCTCGTAGTTCGGTGATGACTGCCTTTGGCTTTTTGAGAATCGCCAGCTGGACGTGTTCCATGCCGCCTTCGGCGATTCTGGCTGCCGCCGGCGTTAAGCGGGGTAGTTCACCCTCGGCTCCGAGGATCATCGACACCCCAAAGTGGGCGGCCAGGCGCACGATCGCTCCGACGTTGTGGGGGTTTTGCACGCCGTCTAAGTACAGGACGACAGTCGGGCCCTTGCGACGACCAAGTGCATCTAAGCAGTCATCGTCACCAAGCGGCTGCTGAGCCTGAGTTAAAATCAGGACGCCCTCATGATGAACCGACTGGGCGACTTTGGCCAAGCCTTCGTCGTCGACCACATGGTAAGCCTTTTTATGTTTAGCGCACCACTTAAGCAGGGGGCCGAATTGAGCCATGCGGTCCGCGGTCACATAAACGCGAATGATTGAGGCGGCGCGCTCCTGCCAAAGTGCGTTGCAGGCATTGACGCCGTAAACACGCATCTCGTTAGGGTTACTGCTGGCGCCTCGGGCGCGGGTGGGGCTTTGGTTCATGGCTTAACCTCAATTGCGGCCGCCGGTGTATGCCATGATTTCAATATAATTTCCTTAAAAATCAATATTCTCTTGAAATCATCGATGGTTGGATGAAGTGATCTGGCCTATGTTAAGCTCGTTTGGCCTCAAAACCCTCGGAATTAAAGAATTTTGCTTGGCTTTTTTGTGGATAGTCCACTAGGGTGGGGCCTTTAGTTGGCCCCCCTTGGGGCGACGCTTTTTAAAACTGCGAAGGATGATCCATGATTAAGCAAGGCACTGTGGTCAGCATGACCTACAAACTCACCAACGCTGATGGGGAGGAAATCGATCGCGCTGATAAAGACGAGCCCTTTACCTACTTGCACGGTGCTGGTCAGATTGTGCCAGGCTTAGAGAAGGCGCTCAGTGGCGCTCTCGTTGGTTCCCGTAAACAAGTAACTGTTAGCCCGGACGAAGGCTACGGCGAAGTCGTCGATGCTCTCCGCACGCAGGCGCAGAAGAATCAGTTCCCACCGGACGCTGAGCTGGAAGTTGGTATGCGTTTTGCTGCTGACGACGGCCAGGGCAATCCGATCATCTTTACCGTCGTTGGTCTCGAAGGCGAGCTCGTGCACCTGGATGGCAATCATCCGCTTGCAGGCGAGACTCTCCACTTTGACGTGGAGATCGTTGGAATTCGTGAAGCCACCAAAGAAGAGTTGGAGCACGGTCACGCCCACGGTCCAGATGGCCATCACCATCACTAATGTTTTAGAAGATTGAGTTTAGTCGTCAGGCCCGGGTTATACCGGGCCTGATTTTTTTTTGTCTAAGACAATGCTATTTCCTCGCCTCAAGCTTTGATCCAAAAAATCGAAGTGTTTCTCAGATTTTTTGAAATTTCTCATAGGGCACTCACTCGATAAAAGACCTTATGACTTTTGAGGAGGGAA
>OMIY01000149.1 GCA_900299215.1 bacterium
GCCGCCCAGCGCGTGCGGATGAACGTGCTTAGCGCAAACTTAGCCAACGCCCAGTCAACACGCGGTGATGATGGTGGACCGTATAAAAGACGTGACGTCGTAGTCTCGGCAGTGCCCACTGGTACCGCCTTTGAAGACTACCTTAATGACACCAGCGGCCATGGTACCGAGCTGCGAAAAGTTCAAGTAGTCGATATCCACAAGGATACGAAAGCTCCCCGCCGTGTATTTGATCCGAGTAATCCGGACGCTGATGCGACTGGCTACGTCGAGATGCCAAACGTCCAGGTCATGAGCGAAATGGTCAACATGATCGCCGCGACCAGAGCGTTTGAAGCCAACGCCACTGCTTTAAATGACGCCAAGCAGATGGCGATGAAAGCCTTGGAAATCGGACGTTGATCCTAAATAAAGGATGGACTTGGTTATGAGTCAGATAGCTTCTGCGACAAAATTTACCGAGCAAATTCTGAATAGCCTGCGCGACATTCAGCGTGAGGCCATCAGTCAGTCCAAAGATACCGAAAAGAGCAAAGACAAAGACGGCGGGATGTCCTTTGCCGATCACTTGCAGAAGGCGATCCAAGAGGTCAATCAAAAAAGCCACACCGCCGACAAGATGGGCATGGAGATGGCGACAGGCAAGGCCGAAAACATCCACGAGACCATGCTCGCTGCAACCCAAGCTGAACTCTCTTTTAATCTAATGGTCCAGCTAAGAAACAAAGCCCTTGAAGCCTACTCCGAAATCATGCGGATGCCGGTATAACCTATTTCATAGTGGGATCTTGAGTGGATAAGTTACGCCAATTCTTTAGTGAGCTATTCTCAAATACTGGTGGTCTTTGGGGCAAACTCAGTACCGTCCAAAAAATCGGTGGCATTGCCGCTGTCTTGATGGTCGTAGGTGGCATCGTAGCCGCAGTATCAATGCGCCCCAAAGATACTTATGAGTATGCCTTTGTCGATCTATCGACTGAGGATAGTCAGCAGATCACGAGCTTCTTTAAGACTAACAACATCACCGACTACCAGGTTGACGCCAAAGGTGTCAAAGTCCCTAGTCATCAAGTCGCTGAGATCCGTCTTAAATTGGCAAATGAAGGCCTTCCAGCCCATGGTGTTGTTGGATGGGAAAAGTTTGATTCGCAGGATTTCACCCGGACTGACTTTGAGCAGCGCATCAACAAGCAGCGGGCGATCCAAGGCGAGTTATCGCGGACGATTATGATGATCGATGGCGTCACCGCGGCCAAGGTACATATAGTTTCGCCCAAGAGTAGTCTTTTCCTTGAGGACAAGATTGATCCGACCGCTGCTATTTACCTCAAAACTCGACGCGGCTTTGATCTAGACAAGAAGCAGGTCAAGGGTATCGTCAACCTAGTCTCAAGATCGGTTGAAGGACTTAAGGCTAGCAACGTCACCATCATCGATGGTGAAGGCAAAATGCTAACTGAGGTAGAGAGTGATGATGCCACGAGTAAGATGACCAAAGAGATGGTCACTTACAAAAGATCGATCGAAAAGCAGTACGAAGAAAATATTCGCGGCCTAATCGGTCGGATCGTAGGGGCCGAAAAAGTTGACGTCAAAGTCGATGCTACGGTTGATTTTACCCAGGAGTCACAAACCATATCGGATGTTGATCCTGATCGTGTTGTTGCTGTCTCACGCGAAACTCAAGGTTTTTCGCTCAGTGGCACTGGCCTAAATCCAACAGGGATTCCAGGTAGCAAATCAAATGTGCCAGGCGAGCAAGAGCAGTTATCGATGAACCAGTCGAGTACCCAGAACAAGAAGGACTCGGAAATCGTTAACTTCGAAATTGCCAAAAAAGTCAGCCAAAAGACACTGCCACTCGGTAAGATCCTACGCCTTTCAGCAGCAGTTTTGGTCGATGGCAAACAGGAGTACCCGCCGGACGGAACCCGTCCACCTTTCGAAGCTCGCAGCGAAGAAGAGCTCAAGCAAATCGAGGAACTTGTACGATCATCGATTGGCTTTGACGAGAAGCGTGGCGATCTCGTCACCGTGCGCAACCTGATGTTCCAGTTAAATCCTATGCAGGTTGAAGCCATCAAGAATGAGAAGAAGGAGACCGATCACTATGTAAGTACATTAGCTGTTTCGGCCGCTGTGGCACTCGGTCTAATCCTGTTCTTCTCCTTCATCGTCAGGCCCTACTTTAGGTGGTTGTCGTACAACCCGCAGCGCAAGCAAGAACAGCAGGTGATCGAAGACTTCCGTGCCGACCTCGACATTGGCACTCTGCAAAACGTACAGGTCAAAGAAGAAGTCCCATTCGATAAAATGACGCCCCAGGAGCAAGTCCTTTACCTCGCCAAGAACGAGCCCAAAAGGACTACTGAAGCAATCAGATTGATGCTCAACCCGCAGCAGAGCGCGTAGCGAATTTAGGGGGTAGACATGAATTTGGACGGTCCTAAAAAACAGGGCAGGTTCATTAAAAAAGGTACACCGCTACTTGAAAAAGTCGCTCTTGTAGAGTTCGACTTTGAAGAAATCAATACGGTGCAAGTTATATCCAAAGACAACCTGTCGCGGTCCATCATTCATCAGAACTATCACAGTCAGGACGAAGTAGCCGAAGTAGTCCTCGAACCGACCAAGTTCAATGAAGATCTGGTTCCGCAAAATCAGCGTCGGCAAGTCCTGATGCCGCTCGACTTCACTGAACAATGGAAATTAGATAACGCGCGCCGGGCCAGTGGTGAACTTTCTCGTGATGAAGACGAATATGAGTTCCAAATGCAGCTACTTCAGCAGCACGGGCACCATGGTCAGCAGGAGCAATCTGAACATCAAAGGCACGAAGGTGAGCAAAAGTCAGACCAACAGCAAAATGTAGAAACTCAGATGACTACTTCCGAGATCGATTCGCAACTCGAAGTAGAGCCGACCTCGAACCAGAATCGGCAACCAGATTCTGGCAAAGCGGTCCTTGGTGGCGGACCCATGGTCACTGGTAGCGAAGAGCAGTGGGAGTATATGGAAGCAGTAGGCGAGGGTATCAAAAGTCTCAAAAATTCTGCGCCCGAGCTGCCGTCGCATCCGCCACAAAGACCTTCACGTAGCCAAGATGCAGCCGCAGATTTCATACCTGTGCAGCCTGGTGTTGCCAGTGCAAATGTTAGCGATCCAGAGATGGAAGCAGTGCAAAAGTACAAAGACCGCCTGGAAGAAGAGAAGCAGCTGGAGAAAAAGTGGGCTGAAGCGGCGGAGACAGCCAAAGCTCAAGGTTACCGCGACGGCTTTCGATCAGGAGAAGAAAAGGGTGAGTTGCAGATGCGGGAGACCGCGCAGCAAGTGTTTGGCAACGTTGCTAACCTGATCAAAGAATTTGACGGACTGAAACGCAACATCCTCGATAATGTTCAGGAGAATTTTTACGAGCTCTGTCAAGCTATGGCAGAGGCGTTGATCAAGCGCGAATTCAGCGTTAGTCCCGAAACCTTTCTGACGGTTCTGCAGCGCGCAATCGCAGAAGCTGTTGAGCCCGGAAAAATACGCGTGCACGTACACCCTGATCTCATCGACCGCATCAGTGCCATTGCGCCGCCTGAGCTCAAAGATGCATTGGTCAAGGATCACGAAATCGCTCTTGGTGACTTCAAGGTCGAATCGAATATGAGCGTCGTCGACGTTAACGTTAGCAAACTGATCAGTGAACTTCTGCGTCA
>OMIY01000150.1 GCA_900299215.1 bacterium
GTATCGGCCGATGCGCGCAGGGCTTTAGTGAGCCCATTGGGCGTATCGAATCTGAAGAGTGAAGTCGAGCTTGGAGGTTTGTTATGTTTGGTCAACTTACAGCATCGCAGAAGAGTGTCCGCCTTTGGTCCCTAGTTTTCTTGGGCCTATGGGGTGGCTCGGGATGTGGTGAAGGGCCCATGACCTTCAAGCGCGTCGAGCAGCAAACTGTGGACTACACTAGTACCGGTAGTTCTCCACAAGCTGGTGCAGTGAATCAAAACAGAGAGGGTACCAGGTCCTCTGGTGAGAGTGCATTAAATGGTCAGGATCATGAGCGCGGTGGAAACGCACCGGTAGATTCGAACCTACCTGATGGTGGACTTGGGCCTAAGTTACCTGGCTCAGTGCCTGGTTTAGACACGCTGACTCTACAATGGCGACTCCCTTGTCAGCGGACGGCCAGCGATGCTGGCGCTATCGTCGGCGGTGGCCGCCATGACGTTGCGTTGGGGCAAGCTTCTAAACTCGCAATCTCTATTAGCGGCAGTGTTTGTGAACCCGCTCCCACTCCACGGGAAATCGTACTAGTGGTCGATGTTACTGGGTCCATGGGTCCAGGAGTGGGCGAAGGATTTAATCACGATCCTATGCGCAACGGATCGTGTGGGCGCATGGAAGCTGTCCGTCACGTTCTGGCAAAATTGCCGGCGGATGGATCGGCCAGAGTCAGTCTGATCACCTTCAACTCTAGAGTCACGGCTAAATCGCGCGATTTCCACTCCAATGGTGCATCTCTATTCGCTGATCTTGAATCATCGACTCGTCGCCCGATTGCAAACGTGCTGTGTGCTGCCGAGGGCGAGACAGACTACGCTGCGGCATTATCAAGTGCAGGTAAGCTGCTCGACAAATATGCTCGGACCCACGTTCAACGTGAGATTTACTTTATTACTGATGGAATACCTACGGTCAGAGACGGCATTCGTGAAGCGCAGGCTTTGAAAGATGACGGTGTCATGATTGCACCGATTATGCTAATCGGGGATGAGACCATTCTGCGCGATCATATTGCTAGTCGTGATTCTTCGGGGCAGCCACTTTTCCGGAAAGTTGCCGAAGCAAATCTCTTGCCGCGAGCTCTGGCTGAACTCGCTGTCAGCAAGCTTGTAAACGTAGACCTGAAATACCGCGCTAGCAGCGCGCAGGATTGGCAGTCCATCAATCTCGCGCCAAAGCTCCAGGGATACAACTTTAGCTTGTCACCGCTCCAATTTGACATGATGGTCGGCAAAACTTTGGAAGTTAAACTTGAAACCAGAGATAGTCGTGGGCGCAAGACTGAGGTAGATGGAGTGCTGGTTGCAAGTCCATGAGTTTGCGGATTCCAAGCCGATTGGCACCTTGCTGCTAAACTATCAACAGGGCGTGTTAGCTCGCTTTATGCCCAGGCTTAATAGCTGGCTTGACTGCATCCCATTCCGTAACCTGTTGGGACGGCACATTCACGCCAAAGATGGCTAGCACAGTTGGTAACACTGAAAATTGGCTAGTCGACTTACCACTTGCGCTTGGGAGTCCGGACTGAGGGTCGATAGGGAGGGGTTCCAGGAAGGTTCCCGCTCCGCCATATGCGCCGTTTGGTCCGGTGCCTCGGCCACCGATCACCTTACCGCCGTTAGCACCATAACCGGCCATAATAACGCTTGCAGTTGAGCCATGGTTGGTTCCTGGTCTAGATGTGAATGTGGGTTGATTTACCGTCCTTGCGATCTGACGATCGAACTCTGAAGTATAGACAATCAGAGTTGAGTTTAAAAGATCGCCGGAGCCATCTGGTGCAGGAGTGCTCTTAAGTTTTATGATCAGTGCTCTTAGGCAAGCGAGACCCGCAGTAGTGTCGATAAAGTCCATATCGTTTCGGTCGTGATAGTCGGCACCTGGAGCTGGGACGTCAACGACGGCTGCTAGGTCGTGGGTCACCAAAAAGTCAGCTAGAGCAAACGGGAAGATCATCCCTTGAAGCCCAATCGTTCGATTGAGAAAATCAAGCATCCCAGCACCAGAGCTTGGCAACCCTGGTACTCTGGCAATAGCGCTGCGGATGGAGGGGCTTGCTGCTGAGCCAAATATCACCTCTGTCAAGTCGTCGACGACGGCTTTTTCGTAGCGCTTTATCGTTGCCAAGAATTCTGGACTTTGAGCAAAGTTTTTACCCGCAATTTGCTCGCTAGCGTTAAAGGCCGAGGCGAATGTTTCGGTAAAAAGCTGCTTACTGCGTGGCAGCTTGAGGCCATCAGTGCTATTTGCAAGTCCATTGATGCTTTTTGAAATGGCCTTTTTGACGGCGTCGTTGGCCGACGGATCGTTTGGGTCCGGAGTCCCGATCAGTTTCCATGTTTGAGAATCTGCAATGTTTAGGGGAACTCCGGGTCCTTGGTAGAAGCCGACCTGGGAGTAAAAATCTGCTGATTGATCGGTGCACTGTACGTAGTGTAGTGGCCTAGTATAGTCAGGCGCCTTGGACAGGGCGTCGGCAACGATCGTCGAGAAAGATGCCGCGTATCCTGACTGATGACCGTCTTGAATGATGTAGTTACCGACTGAATGGCTACCTGGTACACCTAAGCCGCGCCAGATCATCAACTGGGCTAGCTCAGCGGTATTAAATGCACTCATGCCGGGGCCTAGGACCGATCCACCGAAGGCAATCGCGTGATTGTCATTAAACCTTGGAGTCGAGACTACCCCGTGAAAGTTGGTGTTGATTGCTGCGGCTGATAAACCAGCAGTGTCACGCAGCAGCATAGGGCTGATGTGCCAAGCTGTATCCCAGCCACCACGGGACTGAATATTGATCAAGTAGCGGCTCCGCCTTGCTTGATCTGCGCGACCGATGGTCGAAAAGCTTAGTGGAGTTGTGGCAATTGCTAGTCCGGCAGTTCCGAACTGGATAAATTGGCGTCGAGTCGGCTTACTGCTCATATCAGTTGCTCCTCTGATAGATCGGTGACGTCATGAGCTCGGACACCATTCCATCGTAGCTGTACTGTAAGGTAGTGCTAAAAGATTTGGCGACAGAGTCTATGAGGCGATTGTCGTCACCCTCAGGCTCACGGCCATAGATATTCTTGAACGCTGTCTTGACGGTACAACGGGCAAACTGTTTAGAGTCAGCAAGTACTCTGGCAACGTCGGCGAGTCCGGTTACTTTTTTGCCAAATAGGGCACCAGTGCCTTGTTCGTAGCCGGTGCGTACCCCGTAGGTTCCGCCTCTGTTGTTGAGTATGCCCGCGAATTTCATCTCACCGTTCCCCGAACGACTGACATCGTCAGCAAATTCTGCGTTCAATGCTGAAGCCAGTGGGTCCATGACGATGTGACAGCTATAACAACCTGCTTTAGGGTTTAAATGTTTCACGCTGTCTCGTTCATAGGTCGGGATATAACTCGTATGCAAACGTCTGGCGCTAGCGTCTAAATCAGGTAGGAACTCGCTTGGTAGGCCACAAAGCATCCTTTGGATCAACCTAGCAGCGATACTACGGGCCTTGCCGCCGCCAACGGAGACGGGCCCGAGGAACGCAGGTTGAGTGAGTACGCCGGACATTTGTTTTGCTGGTATCGAACCCCGCTGAAGTTCAGTAGCGAGGTAGGTCGTGTCGGCACCGGTGGCGTCCGGTAATACCGCCTCACTCGCCGTTTTAAAGAGATACTTAATTGGAATGGGACGTAAATTATTTGCAGAGATCATGTGCAACGGGGAAACCTGTGGACGCACGTTGTCCATGTAAATCGGCAGTTGGTAGCCCTGGCTACGGTAAAGGATTTCGAGCTCTGTGCGTCCGAAGGTGTAAGGAGCGGTCAGAATCAAGCGATAGTCTTTGTTTCTCGCAATAATATCATCAAGTAGGTTCAGTGGTTCGTTATTAATGTCATCCAGCAGGCGGCCGATTGCTTTATCTTCAAGACTCGGTCCGTTGGCTCGGTAAAAGTCTGCAGCGTTCGAAGCTACATCATTTAGGTCATCGCCAGGTGCACCTCGAGGATATGCGACGTCCTCGCTGTACCCAGTTGTGCCCATCGTTACAATCTCTGTTGCATTTGGTTTGCCGCACCTGAAACTGTCTAGTACTGGAGGCGTTGCCAAGGAGTCACGGAGGTCTGCACTAAATTCTGGCCTTACCCCACCGCTGCCAGCATTCCAGTTTGCAATCCTGCCTGTTGGGCGATTTGCAGCCGATGCTGGACGATAATAGCAAGTTGCAGGAAAGCGTGAGACCGTATTGCAGACTTTTACCTCTTCGTTACTCCACCATAATTTTACGGTACTGTAGCCATTCTGTTCGCCAGATGGCGAGAACCTGCGTACGCGACGAGGGCGCTGGCGTGCTGTGAGAGTATCGCTTTGAAAGTGATCTAGAGGTGTGTCTTTGAGGTTGCCAGAGACGTAGTTACTTTTCCCGTCCTCTGTCAGTATCATTTCAACCACGTCATCAACCGAAGTACTACGTTTTGAACCATCAGCCAGGGTTATCGAGCCATCGGTCTTGACCCATTGGCCGCTACTCTTATCCCACCCACCAATGGTTTCCCATGTATTGCTTTCTGGGTTAAATTGCTGCCATAGGATTCGAGTTGTCCGAGGATCGAATTCTTGTTCCTTACCTTGTGCACATAACTCCGAAAAGCTGTGCACCTTTGAGGGAGACCTTCGAAGTAATTCCATAGCTCGAACGGGAGCGGTGAAACCACTGTCGTCGCTCGGTAGTTCTTCGTAAGCCCATCCGCCTACCATAGATCCACCCGTGATCGGCTGGAAAGCGCGGCGCACTGCTGGTTTCATTGCGACGACACTGAGATTGATAAAGCCACGTAGTCCGAACCAATCTCGATGCCAGTCCTTCACGGCATCAGAATAACCAGACGTGGTGTTTTGAAGGTTTGCGACATACAATTTTAAGTATGCACCTTTATCCTGAGCCGCACTGTAGTCAGCGTAGTCAGTCATGGTCGGGAGTCTTCTGCCAACTTCAAGCGCCATGCGGCGAATTTGATCAGCCTCGCCGGCATTGCCAAAGAGGAACTGAGGTGCCATTAGTGCCGCGACGCATACTGCTTTTTTAGCAGCTTTGCTGTCGGCACCAGCAGCGGTGGCTTCTCGATAAAGGTCGGCAAGTAGTTTGGTTTCTGGAGCGTCGACTTTGTAGGGGTACAACCAGGCGTTCCTGGCTGCTGCAAAGGCAATCTTTTCAGCTGGATCAGCGGGCGCCGATTCTCCTGCGAGGAGTAAGCTGCTGTCTATTTTAAAGAGGGTGCTCTTGGCGTCGGTATCGTCAATGTAGTTGCGACAAAGTGCGTTTACTTTGCCGCGCATAACGATTTCAACCACAGCACTAAACTGACGTGATGGATGTGCTACGGCTCGGTTTATGGAACGAGCATCAAACATATCAAAAGTGTTGGCGCTTATAATTGTAGCTGCTGCTTGAGGGAAGAGCGCTTGTAGACGCATCGTAATGACTTCGCCCGAAAGACGACTTAGATTAGTTGGGATTGCTTCTAACGTGCATGCGATGTCGGAGGCCGCCCAAGTCTTGAGAGTTGCGTACTCCGATGAACCTGATTCGAGTACAGTGCCACCTGCATGGCGATCGTCTTTGTTCGCGACCATGAGAAGTAGCTTGCTGTTATCTACATTTTCAGTGTCTAGCATCTTTTTAAGCAGCTCGACGTTAATAGCTGCTTCGGCGTTAGAAGGATTGGGGCCTTTGAGGGCCAAACTACCGGCACCGCTACCGCCAGCCTTGTGGCAGGCTAAACATTTGCTGTCTAGAAGCGGTGTTACGTTCGTTTTAAATTGTTCGCCAGCTGTCTTACAGGAAACGGGCAGGCTATCAGCTCCACCTGGGGCTCCTGGCGCCGGAGCAGGGCCTGGACCCGGTAGGATGCCGCCATTTATAGGCGCAGCGCGGCGGTCGATATTCTTTACGCCTCCGGCTTTTAACCCTCCACAACTGGCTAAAAAGCTGCCTGTAATCGCGACTATCCAGAGGTTAAACATAGACTTAGGGTACAGCTGGTGCCCCATAAACACTCCCAGACTCTGCGGAGGTGAGTATTCTTGTAACCTCTATTTCGGGCCCCCAACGCCCGTACATAGGAAGTTATCGGTGGGGGCTCTGGAAAACTTTAGGTTTTTTTGTTGAGAAGACTAAGCTCACGGGATTGAGGAAGAAATCTCAATAGTTTGAGGCCCATTGATAAAGCCATCACGAACATCATTGCGATTTTCAATGCATATGTTTTGACTGATGGCATCCTTCTACATGGACTCCAACGGTTTTTGGAGGGAATTTGCGTTGTTGACTGTGATATCTTGTTTAGACTCGCTTACTCAGTGATTTGCCAGTCGGGCTTTTACTTGGCGGGTGAGCCATCCCACTACGGGAACATGCTCGTACACCATTTCGCCCAAGTCAAAATAGTCTCGGTGATAAATTACAGAGTCACCGCTATAACGAAACTGTGATACGCCTTTGACGGTTACCGTCTCGCCGTCTTTGAGGTTCGGTGTGTTGAGATACATGGTCCACGAGGCAAATCCCTGATCCCCTTGGCGGACCTCGGAGCCGAGTTCAAAGCGAATCTTACTTACGCCCTCGTACATGTGACGGTAGTAACTGAGCAGCTGATCACGGCCTTCGATATGGGTCACTGGATCCTCGAAGACGCAGTCAGGAGCATAGAATTTCTCAACCATCTCCTTCATATTGTCTAGAGATGTCCCATTATAGAAATCAGCAACGCTCATCTGCGCGGCAAGAGTTCGGCTGCCATTTGCGACAAATATGGCGAACATCGTCAGAATCAGGTGTCTCACAAGTCGCATAGGTTACTCCTTAACTCTGGGTCGTGGCCAGAGGCGAGGCCAAAAAGGTGGAACTTCGGCAATGTAGTTAGCATATCCCGGCTTCCGCTGGACTAAATCGGCCTCGAGCAATGTTACGCCCGAGACACGCCGCAGGAGAAAGCTCATCAAGGCCGGGCCAATCAAGGTCCAGTACCCTCCAGGGCAGGACAGGCTAACAATCCCAAAGCCCCACCAAAGCAGGCTGTCGCCAAAATAATTGGGGTGTCTGGTCAACCCCCAAAGCCCGGAGCGCAATACTTGGCCTCGATTTGCAGGATTTGCCTTGAAAACCTTAAGCTGAGCATCGCCAATGACCTCAAATCCAAGACCGATCACGTAGATGCTAAAACCAATCAGGTCAAATAATGTGGGGAACTGATCGCCACCCCCCCGAGCAATCACGGCCAGAGGCGTAGAGACGATGAGCAGAATCACAGCTTGTAGGAGATTCACGCGCAGAAAGCTCTTCCACACAAAGCTTGGTCCGATCTTGTTCCGCATCGCCGTGTAGCGAGGATCCTCACCGTGACCACTGTTGCGCCTATGTAGATGCCAAGAAAGTCGCAGGCCCCAGATGGCTACACAAGCAAAGGTCAGTCCGCTACGCAGATCAACGCCACCGATTTCCCACAGATATCCAGACATGGCCAGTAGAAAGCCTAGGCCCCACACGCGATCTACAAAGCTGACGTCATGATAGCGCACTCCTAAGTACCAAATGACGATCATCATGAGACCCACAGCGCCTGCGCCAGGTAACATCAGCGTAAAGAGGCTCATTCAGCTAAACTCCAGTTTGGCTACCGGTATATCTCTAAAGTACTATGGTTCGGTATTTATGCTATGTCCATATCGAATCCACGGTGGTAGCCATGAGCTTGATACGTTTTTTAATATTAATGATGCTAAAAGGAATAAGTGCTGGGAGCTTTCGCTTCGACGTGGACTGGTTTGGCCCCAAGCCAGAAAATGATGGCTGGCGTGACATTCGACTGGCCGTGATCCTGAATCATACTAGCTTGCTGGAACCATTATTTGCAGGAGTATTACCGGTTGGTTTTTTGTGGCGTATTGCCAGCCGTGGGATGTTTCCTGCCGCTGACTTAACTATGAAGCGCCCCATTGCAGGCAAGATCTTCCGTATACTTGCTCCTCAGGTGATCTCACTCACAAGAAAGCGTGACGAGAGCTGGCAAAACTTTCTCGACCAAATTGATCCCAACACGCTCATGCTTTTTCTGCCTGAAGGCCGGATGAAACGTCCCAACGGACTTGATAAGCACGGTAAGCCTATGACCGTCCGTGGTGGCATCGTCGACGTGCTGCAGCTGTTTGGTACCGGCAAGATGCTGATTGCAGTCAGCGGTGGGCTACATGAACTTAGCTTTGGTAAGCAGCTGCAACTTAGATTAGCCACGGTCGATATCGCCGCGTATTTGGCTAAGTTTAGTGAGGGCGGCCAAGTAAACGGGAAGGCGATCATTGCCGATCTCGA
>OMIY01000151.1 GCA_900299215.1 bacterium
ACCGGAGCAATGGTTATCGGACCTTGGAATAGTGCCGCTGCTGGTATGCGCATCAATAGCTCTGGTTATGTCGGAATTGCGACCACTTCTCCTTCAACTCATCTTGAGGTCAACGGTACCTCAACCGCACGCTCAACGGTACTTAAGAGTGCTGATGGTGGTACTTGCTATCAGGCCGTAGTCGATAACAGCGGTAGCCTAAATTCAGTTAAGGTTAACTGCACGACGCTAGCCAAGCTTGAATTATACAAAGTACAAGGAGCTTGGCAGATGCCCGATGGTAGCTATCTCACCTCCTGCAATGCCTATTTATCATCGTCATCTTACACAGGGCAAGGAGACGGTCTTTACTGGCTTGATCCAGATGGTGCTGGCGGCAATGCAGCATTTAAGGCCTGGTGTGATATGAATAGCGATGGTGGGGGTTGGACACTGGTAATGCGTATGAAAGACGATGGGACCCTAGCATACGGTAGCAGTTACTGGACCAATACTACGTTATTTGACGAAGACACCACGGCTTCACAAAAGCCATGGCTCAATTACAACGGTAAATTTTCATCCTGGAACAACGTTTCCGGCACAACTATTCGTGGCTGTAAAGGTGGCGGAGGATCCAACCAATGTTTTTCGCAATCTTGGACGCCAGCGTCCACAGCCTATACCTTATTCAACGGTGCGTATAAAAGCGGTACTTTGACTCGCGCCCAATGGATTTGGTTCTTTGGTACCGACATCCCTACTGGGCCTAATTGCAACACAGGCGGGATTAACTACGCACCGAACTATGCTCCAGTACGATTTGGTTTTTCAGTTAACAATGAAGCCGACTGTAACACGAATGACGGCGCATGGGGATTTGGGATCAGCTACACGTCATCACCAAGCCGCTTCTGTGGCGCCGGCATCATAGATGCCTACGCACCTCGAAACTATTGCATCCAAGCGAGTCTTTGGATTCGTTGACACGTGATTTAGCTAAGATTCAGATCAGCCTGCGTGTCCGCAAGCATGCGAATCAAATCATATTTTGACCAAATTAAAGTTTTCTCCAAGGTCTTCCGATAGCCGCCAGTAGAGTCTTAGTGGGAGGTGAACTCGTTATGCAACGTCGGTTCGTTGTGCTCACAGCTGTCGTGACCATGGGACTCACTGGTGGGGGCGGTTGTTCGTCTTCAAAATTCGGCGGCAATGCCGGTAAAGTCGGAAGCAACAACCAGCCGGGTCAACAGACAAAACCATCCACTGATAAAAGCGTGTTGCCACCGTATCTAAACACGGACGGTGCAATCAAGGACGAGTGTAAGGAGATCAAACCTCTACCTACGACTACTACAAGCCTGACGCTACAATATGAATGGCATGCTAGCGGAGCCAAATCTGAGTACACCAAGGTTGTAGCGACACCGGTTGTAGGACGACTTAAGAAGAGTGACCCTGCTCCAACGATATTAGCAGTCGGATTCAAAGAGTGTGTAGGCGATGTTTCACAAGATGCCTATGTTTTCGCGATTGATGGTCGCGATGGCACCCAAAAATGGGCTAGTAGCATCATCGTGGATGCTTGGTTGTCACCAGCAATTGGCGATTTGAATGGCGATGGCGACATGGAGATCGTTGTAGTCGGCAAAGACAATAAGCTGCACATACTTAGCAGCGACGGCAAAGAAACGATGAAATCCACGGAAGACGTTTTCGACAACAACACCTTGTGGCCAACTGGTCTAACACTTGCTGATTTGAGTGACGATGGCCAGCCATCAATCGTGGCTGGCGCTCATGTGTTCGATGGTAAGACTGCGACCCTAAAATTTTCTGTGACGGGAAGCGGGTTTTCAGCAGTTGGCGACGTAGATGGCAAACCTGGGCTGGAAATAGTCACCGATAGCGGGATATTTAACGGCAAAAACGGTGCAGGCATCTGCAACTTCGCAACTGCAATCGACGACCCAACTCCTGGCGTGATGACTGCAGCAGCAGACCACGGTGTTGTCATCGGCGTGGTCGAGGATGATGTGATCATATACGATGGACGAGACTGTAGTGTTCAGAAAGCCATCGCCAAGCCTGCAACTGGTGGCGGCCCGATTAACATTGCTGATTTCGACGGTGACGGAGTTCTGGATTTTGGTACTGCGGGTCGAAATGCTTATATGGCATTCGGGCTTGACGCCCTAAAATGGACTGCAGTGACCCAAGACTTTAGTTCTAAACGCACGGGTTCAACTACCTTTGATTTTAATGGTGCTGGCAAGAATCAAGTGATCTATGCGGATGAGATTAAGCTGCACGTATTTGACGGTACTACAGGCAAAGAACTCTACACCGCTAATCATGCGAGCTACACCGCCCGCGAAACTCCAGTAGTTGCTGACGTCACTGGATCCGGCAAAGCCCGCATCGTGGTTGGAGCGAATACCTGTCTCACGGGATCCACGCTTTATGGCATCCGTGTTTTCCGCGACCCGGACGATGCCTGGGTTAACACACGACCCATATGGAATCAGCACACTTATAGCCCTCTTCTAGTAACCGACAGTGGCGGCCTAAGTCAGGTCAAACCAGAATCAGTCACCAAACCGTGGCTTAAAGCCTCGTACTTAGCGGGTTACCGCAACAACATCCCGCAGCCACAGATCAAGGCCAGTTGTAAGTAAACGAACCGTTATGACGGCTTGCGATGCGGCTGCCGCTGCTCCCGGTCAGCCGCAACTTGCAGTAAATCAGCCTAGGCCCTCGAATTTCAATGAGCACAAACATAACGCAAGTCATTGAAATCATAACTACTAAAAAATATTTCTAAAGTTCGACCCAAGCTCTGACGAAGCCCTCTAATGAGGGAGAAGTGGGACTTTCCCCCCAGTAGTCCAAAGCTTAGGGTCGATCC
>OMIY01000152.1 GCA_900299215.1 bacterium
ACTTAATCTGACTTTGATCAGTTCGTGATCGTTCAGATTGCGATTCACTTCCCGCACTAGGGAGTCAGCGTATCCCGCTTTACCCATTTGAACTGCGGGGTTGAGACCATGAGCGAGGCCGCGGAGTTTGCAAATTTGTTTACGAGTCAGTGTCATAGGGCTCGGTTAGTAGTACGGACTGAGTGAGCTTGTCAAGTAAAAGGCCCGGCAACTGATGTCCGGGCTATGATCTAACTTCAATCGGTGATCAGTTCGACCCGTGGTATCCAGTGCGGTAGTAGTTGTGGCTACCACGATGACTCGCGAGTTGGCGCCGCTTGCCACGGCCAAGTGAGCGTTTTTTATTATGTTTCGCAAAGGATTTCGAAGCGCTATAGCGTGGTATGTGGCAGCCGTAGGTCCTGACTGGCTTAGGTTTTACGCCACTGCGAATCACACGACGGGGGCTGTAGCTCGTAGTTTTGCCAGCGGAATGATCCAGCCACTGGCTGGCAATCCGTTGGACCTGGACTTTCGGTGTAAACAAGTTTCTATAAATGGCGTAGCCGCCAGTGATAGCGATCATCATAGCGATGATCAGTGCTTTTAATGGACGACGATTCTTCGATTTCATGATGTTATTTCCTTTAAACGACGTCGAGGCAGTATGGTTAACCGGCAGGTGGAACTTACTTTTTGCAGCAGATTTGCCACTGGCAGTGGCCTTATCCGACTTGCCCGTGATGGTCGTTAGGAAGCGCCTGATTGGCTTGGAAATCTTGGTTTTGCGAGAGGAATCAGGGGAGGACATAGGCAGCTTCCACAGGAGAGACCTGCTTTGGGCAGGTACGGGCAGAGGGAGAATCAGCAGGTTAGCACCGCAGGGAGCGGAGCTAACCAGGTAGGAGCAAAGGCTGGACCAACTACGTAAATTGGCAAAACATGCTGAAAAGATTGAGCTCGCCTATCCGAGAACGTCAGCAATCGGTGTCAAAATTTTTGACAGTTGCGACTCTGCCTGACACTAGGCTGTCAAAAAACCACAAATGTCTTAAAGGTGGCGATTAGCGCTGACGCCACTTCGGTTTGAACTCCAGGGGTGCCTGAGGCTCAACGTCAGGTTTGGCTGTGATTGGTACACCGTCTGGAAGCGAAAGCCATTGTTCGCTGCTCATTTCGTATACCAGTACCTTATCGACGCCCTGTTTTTTCAGAAACAGTTCGGAGTTCTTGATCTCGCGTTTACGACACTTTTCAACACGGTAAACATAAGAATAATAGGACGCTATTTTGCCCTCGAGGCCGGCGCACGCTTCGTCAATCGGTATCACTTCTACGCCAGCCTCACCTGAGAGCATTTTTGCAAACAGGGCGTCGACGACAGATCCTATGGGTTTACCTACAGGGATATTTTCAAACTCAATAGCGCTCAGGGCCAGTATCTCGCCCTTTTTGTCTTGGCGATGCTCTCTGTGTTCGATGTAAGTCATCCAGTCTGGAAAGATCCGCTTCTTACAATGGTCGACAAAGTAAACATCAACATTTGAGTAGGTGATGTAGTGTCCTTCTAGCTTTCCGCAGCCACGGGCGTTTTTAAGGCTTGTGGCCTCGTCCAGAGGCTCGCCTTCTGGTAGGGCAGCGATGACGTCGCTATCAACGTCTTGCACACGAGCGCCTGATCTTTGCAGGTTGTAAACCGTCTTATTGTCCTTGAGCGGTCGGCGCTGACACTTCTCTACCTTATAGACGTCGTCGTAAAAAGCGATCAGACGTCCCTCCACTTGAGCGCAAATCTTGTTTATCTCTTCCTTAGAGAACTTTTTGCGGATCCCTGGGGTGTCAGGGACAGGCGGAAAGTCGAGCTCGACGTCGTCCTTTGGTTTATCCTTGGTTGACTTATCTCCCTCGGCGGTGGCTCCACTTGACGGCGTGGTCGCATCCTGCGCTGCGATTGGCAATGTAGCGGCAAGGCCCAAGGAAAGGACGCATAATTTCACTAGATTGATTTTGAAGTTACTTTGCATACAGTGTTCCTGGATCCCTATAACGACCCTAACCTAGATGGTTTATCGGCAGGGATTAGGAATACTAAAATATTTTTTCACCAAATTGCCAACCCAGCCCGGAAGGACTGGAGGGCGATTCGTAAAAATATTAATAAGATCAGAGATTTGGCGACTGAAGTACGCTCTTTAATCGGCGATTCATTAGAGATTTGGAAACCCAGAAAGTTTCAGCCATTTGAGTTACTACATCTCGTGCCACATTAACTTGACTGATTTCAACGCGGATCAGGTTGGCCGGAGCCAATAGCTTTGCTGCGAACAAATTGCTGCGGACGTCTTGGATGTGTTGACTAAATTCGTGGTCCTCACCTTTTTCGAGGCGAACCTCGCGCATAAAATGCCCGGCCATGGCTTTGGCCAAACGAAAGCGCATAAATGGCTTCAGCTCAGCGCCCTGCTGATACGAAATTTGTGTTTTCCCGTCAGACCTAGTGACTTCCACATTGGTGCGCGACCCATCTTGAGTGCTGCTATCGATTGGTTGCAGCTTTAGATCCTGATAGGCAGCCGAGATTTCAGGCAAGTACAGCGGTGCCTCAGCAAAGCTGATGCGCTGATGGATAGCAGCTACTACCTGATCAATTTGGCTTTCGTTGATACTGGACTTTTCTTTAAACTCGGCTTCTAACTCTTTATTCCAATCGGTCGCATGACGCCGGTAAAAGTCCTTTTTTGCTGTTTCATATGCCTTTGGGTCGACAGCAAATGCGCCATATCCACTAAACTCATGGAATGCTTCAAGGTCATCAATTTCGCCTGAGGCCACATCGATGACTAAGCGCTCATCTACTCCCAAGTGATCCGCGATCGACTTCATCGCTTGAATCGAGCGTACATTTTTCTTGCCCCGCTTCCAGTGACTACAGTCTGCTGGATCGAAGCCCAATATTTGACCGATGTCCTGGTCGATGACGCGTACACCGCCAAATTTCTGATCGAGTACTCGGCGGCAAAACTGGAACAAATTTGCCGCGTGCGGGTACTTGATGTCTGTCGCTTTTTTCATGGCCACCGACCTCGACCAAAGGCAAGACAAGCCTGATAAACCGAAATTAATTGCTCAATATTTTAGAAGTACTCATATTTGGGTTTACATTGATTGTGATCACAGGTCAACCAGGCATTTTCTGCCTGCTGACAGGGAGTGAACAGCAGCTCTAAAATAGACAATGCATCGACATTAGTCTGCAGCTCCGCCTAGAGGCTCCCCACGTGTCACTGATTATCGGTTTAATCGGCATCGTTTTTGCCATTGGATATGCCTTCCTCAACGAAGGCAAAGGTGGCTTTCAGGGCTATTTCTCGATGCCCGCTTTTGTACTCTTAATGGTGGGGCCACCCAGCATCATGATGCTGTCCCACTCGCTTACAGATCTCTTGACGGGTATCCGCATTCTATTCTCAGCGCAGTTTAACCGGCAAGCAAAGCTCCACGAAGAGGTTATCGAAGTACTAACCAATGCGGCCAAGTCTGCGCGAAGTGATGGCCTTGGTGTGATCATTCAATATCGCGACAAGGCTAAATACGATCTCCTACGCGACGGTTTGGCGCTGATCGTCAACGACTTTAAGCCGGAAGAGATCCGCAACAACCTGATGGCTAGGATCAACCTCAAGCAAACCAGGATGCAGCTCGCATCCAGTTTATTCGAGAACATGTCGCGACTTTGTCCAGGCGTTGGGATGATTGGGACCTTAATGGGTCTTATTGGCATGTTGTCGCACATGGGGGATCCCGCAAAAATCGGATCAAATATGGCGCTGGCGATGATTACGACCCTATATGGTCTGGGCCTCGGCACGATTATCTACGGCCCTTGGGCTGAAAAAATCGCCCTAGAGGCCGAGCGCAGTCTGGAGATCGACATGTTGGTGGTCGAGGGTGTTTTGAACATCAAGGGCAAGAAATCCTCGATGCACTTAAAAGACTTGGTAAAGAGCTACGGTGCAAAAGACAAAGACAACAAGGGTGGTGGGGCTGGTGCATCCGATAAGCGGGGCGCTTGATGGTCGAACCCACTGATCAGCAATCAGGGTCTGCCGGGAGTGACGCGAGCGTCGCCGTACCCCGCAAGAAGTCGCGGGTACACAAGGGGGAAGGCCTTTGGCTCATGTCGTTTTCAGATATGAGCCTTATACTGATGTCATTCTTTGTGTTGCAGTTAGCTTACTCGACCCCTGACAAGCATAAATATGACAATCTAAGTAGCGCGATTAAAGAGCAGAACACAAAAAAGGACCCCAACGCGAAGGAAGTCCCTATTCAAAACCTTAAGACCCTGTCCGATAAGATCCGAAATTTAATTAAGCAGAAAAACCTCGATTCGGTCGCCGAGGTGAATTCTGACATCATGGGACTAAGCATAGAATTTCGCGATCAGCTTATTTTTAATCCAGGATCTTCTGAATTAAACCCGACAGCTAAGCAACAGGTGGGAGTGGTGCTAGAGGCCATCGCTTCGGCCCCAGGGGAGTACCGCCTGATCTTCGAGGGTCATACGGATGATGTCCCTATCGGCAAGGGGCGCAACAGCTCAAATTGGGAGCTAAGCTCATCTCGAGGTATTGCCCTGCTCAATACTTTTAAGGCCCGTGGCGTCAATGAGAATCGGATGACCGTCCATGCCTATGCCCATACCCGGCCAAAAGTCAGCACGAAGGGACTCACGGGTGAGGCTCTCAAGCGAGCCAGAGCGATCAACCGCCGTGTGGTAGTCCGTATTGAGTGAATTCCCAAGCCCAGGTAGAACTGAAGGTAACAAGTGATTTGGCGGGGAGTTCGGAGCGGCATGGAGCAGGATGATCAAGGCAGTCAGGGTGGGGTCCTAACCGAACGAGATGTTCGGGTGCAAAGGCCGCATCTATTTAAAGTGCTACTGCACAACGACGACTATACGCCGATGGAATTCGTCGTCGATGTTTTGGTTAAGATCTTCAATAAGTCGCAGCCTCAGGCTACTGAAATCATGCTGGCTGTCCATCACAAGGGCAAAGGCCTGTGCGGAGTCTATCCTTACGAGATAGCGGAGACCAAGGTTGCGCAAGTTACGGAAGCAGCGCGTGAACAGGAATATCCTCTGCAGTGCACGCTTGAGCGTGCTTGAGGAGATCACATTATGATCAGTCCAGAGCTGGAGATCAGCCTAAATTTGGCCGTAAGCGAGGCGGCGCGTCGTGGTCATGAGTTTGTGACCGTCGAGCACATATTACTGGCTTTACTTCATAACGATGCAGCCATACGTGCCATCCGTGCTTGCGGCGGCGATATAGAAGTGACGCGCAAATTGATCGAGGAATTTTTCGCAGAAAATTACCCGACTGACGTGTTGCAGCCCGGCCAAATCCCGCAGCCTACCATTGCTTTTCAGCGCGTCATTCAGCGTGCAGCGCAGCATGTGAGGGCAGCGGGCAAAGATAGGATCGGTGGCGACAATTTGCTGGTGTCTATCTTTTCTGAGCGAGAATCTTTTGCAGTTTATTTCCTGAAAAAGCAAAACATCAGTCGGATCGACATCCTCAATTTTATTGCCCATGGGGTTGTTAAACCTGGTGTAGAAGTGGATCTGGAAAGCGAGACGGGGCAGCGTAGTTTGCCGCCGGGTGATCAAGAAGATAGTGAAGAGGGTGACGGGCACGCCCAAGAAAGTGCCGATGAGACGGATGAGGGTAAAAGATCCGGTCGGGTAGGAAAGGATCCCCTCAAGCTCTATACAGTCGATTTAGTGGCACGAGCACGGGCTGGTAAAATTGACCCTTTGATTGGACGGGAGGCTGAGCTTGAGCGTACCATTCAGGTTCTGTGTCGGCGTCGCAAAAACAATCCTCTCTATGTCGGTGACGCTGGTGTTGGTAAGACTGCAATCGCCGAGGGTTTGGCGCTACGCATTGCCGAGAATAAGGTGCCGCCAGTTCTTAAAGAGGCAGAGATATTTGCTCTCGATATGGGCACTTTGCTTGCCGGATCACGTTTCCGCGGTGATTTTGAGCAGCGTTTAAAAGATTTGATGAAGGCTCTCTATAAGCGCAAGAAGGCAATTCTGTTCATCGACGAGATCCATACGGTCATCGGTGCCGGGTCAGTCTCCGGTGGAGCTATGGACGCTTCAAATCTTTTGAAGCCCGCGCTCTCCTCTGGGCAGTTGCGCTGTATTGGATCGACGACTTACAAGGAATACCGTCAGTACTTTAAAAATGACCATGCGCTTGCCAGGCGGTTTCAAAAGATCGATGTCGATGAGCCTTCTGTTGCCGACACGATCAAGATCTTAAAAGGCCTCAAATCCAAGTACGAGGAACATCACCTCATCACCTACAGCTCCGAAGCCCTTCGGGCCGCCGTAGAACTTGCGCAACGTCATTTGCGTGAGCGCAAGCTGCCCGACTCAGCGATCGATGTCATTGACGAGGCGGGTGCAGCGTTCGCGCTCAAACCGCGCAAATCAAAGGATGGTAAACCACCGCGTGTGACACCAGCTGAAATTCAGCAAGTGGTCGCCAAGATGGCGCGCATACCAGCGCAAAAAGTTAGCGCTACAGACCGCGAGAGTTTAAAGAGTCTGGCGGAAGAATTGAAGGCCGTCGTCTTTGGGCAAGATCAAGCCATTGACGCATTGGCCGCAGCCATCAAATTGGCACGAAGCGGTCTGCGTGATGAAGAGAAGCCAATCGGCAGCTTTCTGTTTGCCGGTCCTACCGGTGTGGGTAAGACCGAAGTTGCCAAGCAACTTGCCTATATCCTAGGTGTTGAGTTTGTACGCTACGACATGTCCGAGTATATGGAGCGCCATGCGGTATCGCGTCTTATTGGCGCCCCTCCGGGTTATGTGGGCTTTGATCAAGGTGGCTTGCTGACTGAGGCCATCAACAAAAATCCCCATGCGGTTCTGCTTCTTGATGAGATCGAGAAGGCGCATCCCGATATTCAAAATATCTTGCTGCAAGTGATGGATCACGGGACCTTAACTGATGCGAATGGACGAGAGACGGACTTCCGCAATGTGATTATCATCATGACAACCAATGCTGGAGCGCGAGAGCTCCTCCACGGTGCGATTGGATTTAAACGTGAGCTTGGAGTCGGAGCTGGCGAAAGTCAGGCAGTCAAAGACACGTTTAGTCCTGAGTTCCGTAATCGCCTTGATGCCATCATTTCTTTCAAGCCACTGAATGAGGACGTGATCCTCAAGGTGGTTGACAAGTTTATCGCCGACCTGGGGCGTCGTCTTGGCAAGCAGCGCGTTGTGCTAGCCGTCAGCGACGAAGCAAGGCGTTACTTTGCGCGCACTGGCTACGACCCTGCTTTTGGAGCTAGGCCGCTAGGACGCTTGATTCAAGACAAGCTTAAAAAGCGCCTTGCTGATGAGCTGCTGTTCGGCAAACTGAGCGGTGGCGGTGAAGTGTCCGTTGATTTAGTGGACGATGAACTAGTTTTCAAATTCCAAAAGTAGCTACAAACGAAACGCGGCTTAGCCAGGTGATTCCCTGACTAAGCCGCGGCGTTTTAAGCTCGATTATTTCTTGGTGGCATTAACTGGAGCTGGAGCTGGAGCTGGAGCTGGAACCGGAGCGCGCTCTACTGTGATAGCTACGGCGCCTTTGTTGGCTGGTACCGCCTCAAGTTTCACTTTAGCGGCAGATATTTTGCCAGCCTCGACGGTAACTGTGGTCTCGCCCTTCTCCACTACGGATCCAGTCTTGCTGTCGATGAGCTCGATCACGATGACATAGGATCCAGGCTCAAGATCGCTGACAGAGAACTCTTTAGTATCAGCACTGATGGTGTAGCTGAAGATGGAGGACGAGGCGAAGCCAGTGTCTTTTTCTAAAGAGTTATCTTTAGTTGGTTCGTCTAAAAATGCTGCCAAAGGATCTTTTCCGCCCAAGAGAGAGCCAAGTCCACCACCGTTGACGATCTCTCCGCTAGCAGATCCTCGGCCACCGCCGCAACCTGCTGGGATGCTCTTGTCTGCCCAGTGTGCAGGAATGAACGCAATCGGTTGTACCGACGCCTTTTTGTCAGTCTTTGCCGTTGGAGCTACGTCATTGTGGTGTTTATGCTTTTTCCCCGATTTACTTAATTTGCCGATCTCTTGTGCCGACCTTGGGTAATCTTTCGCAAATCCGTCCCACCAAGGTAGACTTTCGATACCACTGCCGCATGGATCGTTGCCGATAAGTCCGCCAACGAGATGGCGGGATTGCGGACCCTCTAGAGGAGCTGCACAAGGAGGCAGCCTATTGAAGCCGCCGTTCCCAACGTTGGTTGGCTCAGGTGCTGCCTCAACTTGTTGAATCACGGTTATTTGTACGGTATCTACCGACTTCGGCATATCTGCCGGTAGCGTCAGGGATAGACCTTTGGTTTGAACTTCTGGGCTAGTTTCTTGCTGGCCCGATTTTGCGCCTTTTGCGTTTTCACCTGTGAGTCTGCTCTCGTCTTTGATGGTCACACCGCCACAAGCCACTAGGATGGCGCTGAGAACCGTTGCGTAAACTGGGACGATTAGGGTCTTCCTGACCTGAGAAATAGCGGACATCGACACTCCTTCCCTGTTGGGTGTAAGGAGAGGTACCATTTAGGTTTTTTGTGGTGCCTCTACGTTGCTGATAGGAGCTTTATCGGCTTGTGTAGGCGCAAACTTTAGGAAATCGAAAAGTCTTTAAACTTTTCAATTAATTACGTTGGCTTAATTTGGTGTCGTTTTTAAAGTCGGCGGTTCATTTGCTGCGCAAAGCAGCCGATCTTTTGGTAGCAGTTTCCACAGCACTGATGAGCATGGCTCGTAGGCCACGATCCTCCAACTCATGGATGGCACTGATCGTAGTGCCGCCTGGCGTCGTTACTTGATCGCGCAGAATAGCTGGATGAAGGCCGGTTTCCTTTACCAGTAGAGCCGAGCCCAGTACTGTTTGGGTAGCGAGTCGCGAGGCTTGAGCACGTGGAATGCCCATCTTAACGCCACCATCGGTCAGCGCTTCGATCACCATATAGAGGTA
>OMIY01000153.1 GCA_900299215.1 bacterium
GAATTGCCTGAATTGACCGACTCTGACGTAGATCTTTTGTTGATCCTGCGAGTTGATGCTGAGCTCTGCGACGCCTCTTGTTGCGATCCCTGATCGAAACAGCCAGTTAGTATGCCCAAACAAAAAATTACCGCCGCCGTACCCTTCATCATAACTTGCCCCATTTGACTTCAAAGGTTCGAACCTGATTCCCCTACAGGTGGTATCGGCAAGTCTTGCGGAAAAGATTAGGCTTTTTGCGCTAAATTCAGCATCCTCCAGTTATTATTAATAATTACCCCATTTGTTCAAAGATTGTGCCGCGAAACTCGATGCTTCACGGCAGCTACCTGGATGGTGAGTTCCTATTCTTCCCCAGAGTGCCGCCCGGCAGCATTGCCCTGAAGATCGGCAGGATTAGGAGCCCAACACGTCTTGCCGTCGACACCACCAATTCCGGGTTGAGTCCCGGTGCCGTTGCCGTTACTCGAGCCATTTGTGCAGAGTGGAATATCTTGTTCCTTAATATCGGAACGTTGGTTGATAAATGTTTTGCTCCAGTTAGAGTTGATGTCGACATAGTTTGCGGTTGCTGGATCCGGCGCAAAAGGCCCGTTATATGCTGTCGACGTCGAAGCGACGCCAACGATCTCAGGCTGACCATCATCACCAATTCTAATCAGAGGGCCTCCAGAGTCTCCGCCACCAATTAAGCTTTTGGTCCCTGGAGCCGCAGTAGGACTTGTAGGTGAGGGCACGCCCAGGAGAGTGATCACACCCTGTTGCTCAGCATTTTGCGCAACATTATTGGTTCCACAATGGAGTGTTCCAGGTGCATTTGGAATGTTGTCATTTTGCGTAGTCTTGCCGAAGCCAACCAGATCAACCGGTGTCCCAGGTTTAGGTGACGCCGCGGAAAGTCGCATATAACCTTTGGCGGTACCGGGTGGAAATAGAATGACTGACAAATCGTTGGATTCACGCCTAGGTTTCGCAACCTGCGGCGGTGCTGGCTGATTACCGGTAGCATTACGCGCCACGATCCCCTTTACGGTCTTGCCCTTGACATTCACAGTGGTCCAGAATCCAACGCCACCATCTGTGCAGTGAGCTGCCGTCAGCATATAGTCAAACAACTTATCTCCCTTGTAAAAGGTCCCAGTACACAGAGTCTGGTTGATACCGTTAATTTCTTTGTAAATTTTGTTTACAGCTGAAATATCAGTCAAACTGGAACAAGCTGCACCACTCAAGCCGTTGGTAATTTCCGGTTCAGCTAGACCGAGACCCTGGTTTTGTGTGTGCCTGAGGACTAAAGATATAGCGGCCATTGCCACCAGGTTATTTCTATCCTGGTCACCATTCGTAAGGCTCAAAGATTTCGGATCCGATAGCTTTTTGGCGTCCTTATTGATCTTCGGCAAATTCTGAAGACTTGCGAACACGCCATTGCGGCTTTTAAAGTTTCGCGCCATGTCTTTGTAAACTTCGCGAACTACATGGCGTCCTGGAGCGATGGAGAGATCAAACTTCTTGGCGGTGAATTCACCCCAACTACTATAGCGGCTGTGAAGTTTTTTAAATGCTGGCTCTGCAGCTAAAAGTTTTGATTTTACATCACCAACAACCTCACCCTGAACGACGATAGGGTCGTCCGAAGCACGATCGAGCAGCAAACTATAGAACTTCATGATCGAAAATCGGCGAAGCTCACTTATTTGACGTGGTGTCACCGGAGTGGTAACAGCTACCTCGACGTCATCAAAAAAGCTCGCGTTTTCTGCTGCGAAGGTCTGAGATTTTTGGCCTTGCCCACAGGCATAAAGCGACAAAATGAAACCTAGGGACCGGAGTCGAACCATGGGTTACTCTCATTAAAGTTAAGTTGATGGAATGCGGACTCGAAGCTGGAGTGCGAATTGTATGCCAAGAATTTTATGCAATAAGCGGCTAAAATTGCTGCATGTTGCTGAAGAGTTCTATGGACAAAGAATAGTGATCGACTGAACGATTTACACTTTTGCCTTTGATTATGAAGATTTAACTTCATTCCTCTGGAAGTCGTTTCACAGCGTCACAGCAATTCTCGTGGCGTGCCAAAGTTAAGATCACTTAACCCACATAGTCAGCGTGGTTTGTGCATCCGGATTCGACCACTTCGAAGTTGTGGAAGATGGAATCCAATGAAAGCCATTAGTGCCATTGCAACATGCATGATAAATTTTGTCCGATAAAGCCGTGGTGCCAGTACAAGCACAAGTATAGGCAAGATTTGAATATGCTGGGCTCCAATGAGCCCCAGCACTGCCCATAGTGGCGTCATCCGACAAGCCGTAGTAGCTCCTAAGACGCGAAATTGGAAAGGTATCGATACTCTTGATATTCACTGAGTACGACGGCGCCAAGATCCGCACAGTGCCGCTATTCTGGGCGATTGCGGGGAGTATCGTCGAGTTCAAGATCCCCGGCGTTGAGGGCGATGTCAGGGTATTTGCAACGGGCGTTAACGCAGATGAATCAGTAGCAGCAACTAGCGTCCAGCCCCCTCCGTCCGTCGTCATGTCGCAGTAAACACTCATAGTCCCAAGCGTTCCGGTGACACCATCAGGATCGACCGTATAGATCCCATCACCCACCGACTTGCCGATGTTTAGGATCTCTGCGCACGTTTTTGCAGGCATGCCTAGATTATATTTATTGCTGAGGTAATACTCTAAGCGATGACGTTCAGCGTCGCTAATTGCTCGGTCGTAGATAATCGCCTCAGCAATATCGCCGTAATAGTAGGGATTGCCACCACCTGTGTGTCTATAAGCGACGTTGAACTTCCCGCTACTGATGGAGGGTGGTGAATAAGCTGTCGTTGATTGCAGCACCAACCCATCTCTGTACAAAATGTAGCTGGATGTTGTCGATCTAATGGCAATGACGTGCGGACCAAGCGTGGTTTCATCGACTGGAGAAACGGTGGCGGCATTTCTATTACCGTAGTCCGAACCATTGTGCCAACGCTTAAGAGCGGATTCGTTGTAATCGATGGCGTCAAATACCAAGCCATCGGCGCTCTGCACCGTCAGCGGACACCCAGCAGCAGCTGTTCCCGTCGGCGTGAGTGTGGCCAAGGTAGTAACCACGACCATGGTCTTACCAGTGACTGTGCCGGTATAATTACCCTGAAGAAATTGACCGGCGCCGTTAAACCTCAGCACCGGCTGCCGATTAATTTGATTGGTCCGATAAATGGGCTGATTTGCACCAGTTGCTTGTGATAGCGCGAAGCCGTTTCCGCTTGAATCTGCCCATGATGCGACGGATCCGTTGTCAGCAACTCCAGTGATGCTATCGGCGCGCAGCCACAACTTTAAATTGGGGATCGATGCAGGACCACCTACATCGTAGAGCGATTGCACTGGCGGAGCAAATGAGGTCGTGTAGAGCGCCTTGCCCTTGGTAATACGCAAGTCGTCAATGTAGCCATTAAAAGGCCAATAGTAACAACATTGGTATTGTCCAATATAGACGTCGACGTTGCTGGCAAAACGAGCCGCCGATGAAGTAGTGCTACCGACATTGTTACCGTCAAGCCAAAGGGTATGCGTATTGCCTAATCGAGTATAAGCCACGTGATGCCACCGTCCATCAGCAACGCTGCTGCCTCCCGTCAGCGTAAAATTATTTAAATTCAAGTCAGCAAGGGCAAGAGCTAACTTTCCGGTGCTTTCAACACCAAAAATCGTATGGGAGGATGAATTGCTCCCATCCCACTGCCCCACAATAGTCTGGCTCGTTGCTGATGACGTTTTTATGTAGGCTTCGA
>OMIY01000154.1 GCA_900299215.1 bacterium
AGGAGCACACCACTATCGAGCCCAGTAAACCAAAGAGAATATCAAAGAGAAATACCAGCATTTGCTGAACCATGTAGGAAGGACGACGATCATCATCTTCGTTGCGCATGATGTTAGAAACAGCGAATGCCGCTATACGCGCAAAGAACATGACAAAAGCGTTAACCACACCTTGAATCAGAGTCATGGTTACCATGTCACCATTGGCAATGTGGCTAACCTCGTGACCCAACACCCCCTCTAGCTGACGACGATCCATCCTGTTTAGTAGTCCGGTTGACACTGCAACCAAGGCGTTCCCACGGCTTGGTCCGGTAGCGAAGGCATTAACCTCAGGGCTCTCGTAAACGCCAACCTCCGGCATTGCCGGCAAATGCGCCCCCGCAGCTAAATGATGTACCAGTGCCACCAACTCCCGACCGTTTGGTTCCATGGTGTTGGGGTCGATGATAGAGACCCCCATGCTCCATTTAGCCATGGTTTTCGACATTAATAGAGAGATGAAAGAACCTCCCATCCCCCAGATTGCGCAAAACGCCATCAGCGACTGGTAGTCCATCCCGTAGGCATGCAAATAGGGCCTGATGCCAAGTAGCGACACGACAATCGAAATCGTTGCCATAACTAGAAAGTTAGTCAAAACAAAAAGGAATACTCTTTTGATCATAATCTCGCTCCTACCTGACCTGCTGGAGCCTCGGAGCAGGTTGCCCCAACACAATTGCCATATTTTTTACGATGCGGCCAATCTCATCTGCTGGATCTGCCGATGGCAGCCACGGGCCACTGGTTACTCCTGGCGGCTGAGTGCTGTCTCGTAGTTGCTCGACGCTGTTATGGATCACCATATCAGTGATTCCCGGTCCGCCCCTGGAAATACGGATCGAAATTTTATTGCGGTAGACTGCTCCGTTTAAGAAATAACTGTCCCAATCAGTGGCAAAAATGCCCTGATTTTTGTCTGCTATCAGCGGACTGTAATTTCGCATCAAAACTGAAAGCACTGCTTCCCAAACCTCCCGTTCAGGTATCTGAAGTCGAAAGGTTTCCTGATCTACCGGATAAATAGTTGGTGCCGCGTCTTGCACTTGAGATGCGACGTTAACTGCCTCGCCCACACCAGTAGATCCGCCCATCGACTCGTTGGAAGGCGGGGCTGAGCTTGGAGACAAACGGTGCTCTTGATGTTGACGGTATTTCTGCAGATGCAGGGGTATGCAGCCGACAACGGCACAAGCCGTTACGGCAACTAACATCATTTTGATTTTTGAAGTGATCATAGGGCGATTATAGTTGGCGGCCCAAAACTCGGTCAACCGCCAGCTATAATGCCCTTTAACTTAGTTCTAAATCACTTGGTGAGCATAGCCTTCACGACTTCTCTTTCGTCCGTGAGCTCCTTGGTCGTAAGAGCAATCTTTTTGCGGATGAAGTCGCTAAGTTGAACGCCCTTGACGATCTCGTAACCCTTGCCATCTCCCAGTGAGCGCACTGGGAATGAGAAGATCAGACCAGGTGGCACATCATATGGATTGCCGTCGCTGGTGACTGCCATCGAGAACCACTGATCGGCAGGAGTTTTACGCAGTAGATTTTTGATCTGATCAATACAAGCACTGGCAGCTGATGCCGCTGACGACTTGCCACGGGCGTCAATGATAGCCGCGCCACGCTTCTGGACGGTGGTGAAAAAGTCACCCTCAAGCCAGGCGCGCTCTTTGATCACATCAGTGACTTTACGCTTACCGATATGCGCATTTTCAAAATCCGGGACCATGGTCGAACTGTGGTTGCCCCAGATGGCCAAATTACCGATCTCACGAACATCGACACCAGCCTTTTTGGCCAACTGAAACTTCGCACGATTCTCGTCCAACATGGTCATCGCGGTGAACCTGGAGGACGGAATGTCTTTGGCGTTGTTTTGAGCAATTAACGCGTTGGTGTTACATGGGTTACCTACAACCACCACGTTTACGTTACTCGCAGCGCGCTGAAGTGCTTTGCCCTGACCGACAAAAATGTGGCCATTGTCACGGATCAAATCGTTGCGCTCCATGCCTGGACCGCGCGGTTTAGAACCAACTAAAAGTGCCCAATTAACACCGTCGAAACCCTTTTCTGGGGTGTCGCAAATATTGATTTTTTTAAGGGTTTTAAAGGCGCAATCCTCGAGCTCCATAGCCGTACCTTCCGCAACTTTAATTGCTGCTGGTAGCTCAACTAGGTTTAACTCGACGGGTGTGTCCTCGCCAAAAACCTCACCTGAAGCCAGTCTAAAAAGCAGGCTGTAGCCTATCTGACCTGCCGCTCCCGTAACCGCAATGCGAACTGGATCCTTCATTAGCATCTCCTCCTTAAACGAATATCTGACTGCAGAAGTGGAATCCCCTGCAATGCACCTTTGTCTATCGTCATTCTATCGGTCCGGCTTCAGTATGTGACGGAACTAAGGCCAAGTGTCTTTTTGTAACCGACGGTTGCTCTTGATTAATTCCCCAGAAATCCTCATTGGGTCTATAGTCACTAACTTGAGACCAATGTACCGGTTTCCCATCGATCATGAAGTGCAAAACTTTGACTTTGCGCGTTGCTGCCAGCTCATCGCGGCAAACCTTACACCCATGGACTTGTCTTACTTCACCATCGAGTCTGACTCTGACCTCTGCCTGTTTGTCAGCTATGACAGGGCGCGAGCAGAAATAGCACCCTTTAGCCTCAGCTCGCAGATGTTCTGGACTTTGGCTTAACAAAGAATCGAGTTCGACCGGGTCCCCACCAAGCAACTTGCGTACTGCGAGCTCCAACCTACCAACTCGTTCCCTCAGGTCTCGGATCAAAAACAGAGCGGAATCGAGACCGCCAGGATGGATCCCGAATGGTTCTAACTTTCTAGCGGCCACCAAAACCGTTTCCAGTAAGACTAAGTTTGCTTCGTAAAAATCCAAGACCTTGCTCAAAGCCGGATCTTTTTTTGTGCCGAACCGCACCTGCAGTAACTCCAGACTGCTCGCTATGTCTGTCATTGACTTTGTCGATGTTTCTAACTGAGTGACTACCTGCAGAAAGCGCTTTCGATAGGCCTGGGCACCCGAAATTTGCCTCTGACGCTGCCAGGTATAAAGGAGGTAGCCTAGGCCCAAAACTACGCCAGCTGTTATAAAAGGCAACCAGTTCATCAAGTTAACTCCTCAGAAATCCTACCCTCTGCATCTGGCGAGCCGGATCATAACAGAGCGTTTAAGCCGAAGTCGATCCAACGTCTAAAGCTTTGGGCAATAATTGCCGACCTATGCCTCTGGGGGACCGGTATATGGGCATGGGCTTTACGGCAAGACGAGTGGAATTCGTCAAACTGACTCGCAAATATCTCGAATATATTAATCTTTACAAGAATTTAAATAATGGCTCCAGTGAAGGCGCAACACCGTTTCACGAATTTTACTGGCATATGACATACTACAGCCGATATGCCGGGGGAAAACGACCCAATCAAGGTGGGTAGGCAAGTAAAAATTTGAGGAAACTCGCTAGCTTGACGCAGTGTTTTGCGTTTACTATAAGCCAGTAGTACAGCCTAAGTGATAACGCTGCTCTGGAGCCTCAATCGGGTGATTAAAAAGAGCGGAGCCAAATCGAGCCCCATCGAAGTCAAACAGACTGAAGATGGATTGCACCTGGTCGACTCCATCTTATGGTTGGATGCCCAGGCCAATGGCGAACTATCTTTTTTGTCAGCACCAGACCTTCAAAGTAACCCCAAAGTCCCTCAAGTTATCGCCACGGCTGAGACGGTCAGAATCTTAGAAGCGTTTCGACGAAAGCCAAACGCGCTGGTCTGCCAATACAACCGTCCATTTTCTATCGGTCGATTGCGCATGGAGTTATTACCCTCGGGGTGCGTTCTTGGCGGAGCCTCTTTATACGTAGAAATTGACGGTGGTCGACTTTTGTACGCACCTAATTTGCAACCGCAGCGTGTTCCCACCGTGAGGCAAATGCAGCTGAAAAAAGCTCACACTTTGATCCTCTCGCCAAACCAGGCAGATCCAAATGCGGTTTTACCCAATCGCAAGCGGGAGAAAGATCGACTTCTAGAAACCGTGCAAAGCATGGTGAAACACGGAGTATATCCCGTTGTTTTGTGTGAGCCCCTCGGCACAGCTCAGGAAATCACCAAACTGCTTACAGATCACGAAATCCCAGTAGCGGTGCATGACATCATTGCTAAAGTTAATCGAGTTTACGAAGACTCGGGATCAAGAATTGGGCCCTACACAAGATTCACGCGAAAATATGCAAAGCAAAAGGTAACCCTTATCCCACTTCCAAGTCGAACCGGAGTCGGCAGGCCATCCAACCTACCGGAAACTCCCATACTTGGCGTCTATGGAAGTATCGAAGACCCCTCGTCATTGGGTTCAGGGCGTCAAGTGGCAGAACGGTTCGTCCTTGGTACTAATTTCGACGGACCAGAAATGCGAGATATTATCACCGCCGTTGCTCCCAAAGAAGTCTACGTTATCGGGCCATTTGCTAAACGCTATGCCGCAGAATTCGGCAATATAGGCATCAGCGTTAAACCACTCTTTGTTAACGATCAACCCACCTTATTTTAAAACCTAGACATCTGACTAGGAACTGGTCGACAGACTGGGCTCCGTGTTCATGATGAACGAAAAATAAACAACCATTTCAGCATCTTAACTCCAGAATCGGGATGGCCTGTTAGTTGCAAACCTATGCGGCAGCGCGGCCCTAAACCGCCGTTTCTCCTCTTTCCCCGCTGCCCCCATTCCCCCGGAGTTCCTGCTGATGCGCCCCTCGTCCACGCTGCTCGAAAACCTCATCCAACAAAATTACTCTGGAGTAGAACTGCCCCCACTTTGGCAGGTGATCTACCAAGAGGCGATGCGAGGTCATCACCTGCTATTTAAAAGGTCTGATGTTGAACTTTTCGAATCTCTGAAGTCAACGTACGAACTCACTGAGCTGGCAAGTCTTTCTCACATCGAAGAACAAGTTATGGAGCTCGTTTGCTGCAACGATCTCGACTCAATGGCGCGAGTGATTGACGGCATGCCAATAGGCCAAAGGCATCTATTGTTTGTGTTGTACCAAAGAGCTCTGAAGATGTGGCGTAGCTACAGTAATGAGCACATGAACTAAAGTTGGCTTTGCTCCCTTAAGGCGGATTTGTGCAATTTCTGCCGGGCTTGGGTATAATTAAAAGATCCCAGGCCCCACTCAGAACTTCCTGCAAATCTTCCTAATAGTTACATCCCCGAAGGGAGCAAGCTTCATGGCTAAGGCGTCGTCTGGCGAGCATTCTGGTTTTTTTCCGCCTGCGATTAGCAAAATCGGTCGGATTTTCTTTCCGGAACATCGATTTCAACGAGAACTACTGCTAGTTATAGTTCTAGGAAGTAGCGCTTACTACCTCACGGCCTTGTTTAGCTTTGCGCCATTGGACCCTTCCTGGTTTACAGTGGTGTTGCCGGAAACCACTCCCAATAATCTAGCTGGAACATTCGGAGCCAATCTGGCCGCGCTCGCATTCTATGGATTGGGATCCGCTTCTTGGCTCATGGCCGTGCCTTTTGTCACTAGTGCCATTTTGATTGCACGAGGCAAATCTAGTGCCTTGGCTTTCTCGCGTATTTTTGGCTGGACACTCGCGGTCTTGGGCATTTGCAGTACGCTATCGCTTAAACTCCCGATTTATAAATGGAACGGCTTTGCCCTACCGGGAGGAGGAGTGCTTGGTGCCGGCATCTCATTTTACTTAATCAAATGGATGGGCCGCGTCGGTGGGTGGATCACTATGTTGACCATCACGGCATCAAGTGCTCTCCTACTCGGACGTAGGGCGATTTTTGGTCCTATATTTAGAAAGATTGCCGTCACCTGGAAAAACTGGCGCACTGCAAAGCCCCAAACAAACACACCCGTTAATGTCACCATTGAGAGAGAATCTGCCGCCGTAGATCCACCGATGTTATGTGAAACCGAAAAGGTTTTTGATTGGCCGCAGCAAGGCAGTTCATCTGAAGTTTCTGTACAGTCCGAAATCGCGAGTAAGTTTGCTGATTTTGGTACGTCACACTTTGCTCGTCCGGAGGTCGAATCTCGCGACAATGCGAACTACATACGCCCTCCTCTATCAGTTTTTCAGCGATCTGACGTAGGCGTTAGCCCTTCAAATCAAACCAGCGATCTTGAAAACACAGCTGCTCTTCTAGTCAAAACCTTTGAAGACTTCGGAGTTCAAGGTCAAATAGTTGGATATCAACCAGGTCCAGTCGTAACTGTATTTGAATTTCAGCCTGACGCGGGAGTTAAGCAAGCCAAGGTCGTGAGCCTAATTGATGATCTAGCTCTTGCGCTTAAAGTCGACTCGATTTTCATTCACCCTGTACGAGGTAAAAGCGCGCTGGGTGTACAAGTGCCCAATAGCAAACGAGAGGCGGTTTACCTTGGCGATGTTTTGGCTAACAATGCCTTCACCGATAGCCCATCACCTCTCACTTTTGGCATGGGTAAATCAATTAATGGTCAACCCATGTCTGCCGATTTATGTGCCATGCCTCATCTACTTATGGCGGGGGCCACGGGTTCGGGTAAGTCCGTGGGCATTAACGCCATGCTTTGTAGCATTATCATGAAAGCCTCACCCGAAGACGTCAGGATGATATTAGTTGATCCTAAAATGCTCGAGTTATCTATATATGAGGGCATTCCACATCTACTAATGCCGGTGATTACGGAACCTACTAAGGCGTCATTGGCACTAAAATGGGCCGCGGCTGAAATGGAACGGCGGTACAAAATCATGCAACAGGCATGTGTGCGTAATATTGCCGGCTTCAATGAGCTGTGGGCGAAGGCTAGCGATGATAAGAGGGCCGAACTAAGACAAGCAACCGGCGAAGAAAACCTTCAGAAATTGCCTTTCATACTACTTGTCATTGACGAGCTAGCGGACCTCATGATGACAGCTCCAAAAGACGTTGAATCATCGATACAACGACTTGCCCAAAAGGCCAGAGCCAGCGGTATCCATATGGTTCTTGCGACCCAGCGACCTTCCGTTGATATTATTACTGGAGTTATCAAAGCCAATCTTCCGTGCCGGATTGCCTTCCAAGTTGTTAGTAAACACGATAGCCGTACCATACTCGACCTTATTGGCGCCGAGAAATTGCTCGGTAAAGGTGACATGCTCTTGCAAAGACCGGGAATTGGTCGCTTAGAGCGACTTCAAGGCGCATTGATTACCGATGAAGAAGTGTTGAATCTGGTGGCTGCAGTTAAGGCAACTTCGCCGGTTCACTACGATGACTCCATTATCGCTTGGATTGATGACGAGTTTGCTCGCCAGCAAGACAAGGACAGTGGGTCAGCAGAAATAGAAATCCAAGGTGAAGACCCGAAATGGGAGGAGGCTGTCGCAATTGCGCGGAACCAAGGCACTATCAGTGCCTCATTTCTCCAGCGACAACTAAAAATCGGCTACAACCGCGCTGCCCGCATCGTAGAGCACATGGAGCTACGCGGTATGGTTGATAAAGCCGACGGTGCAAAGCCGCGGCGATGGTTAGGTGGAAGTCACGGCCTCTGATAAAGGTTAGACAAAATCTTGACCAAAATGCGATCGAATCACGGTAGTTAGTCTGTCTGCCATCGCCTCAAGCGAAAAAAGGGCCCTGGCGTGAAATGCTCGCGCTAACTTGATTTCTTCCGATTCGTGAAACGAGCGTCTAATCCATTTTATAAATTCCGCGACAGCGGCATCCTCACTTATGCCTCCAAAACAAAATCCGGCACTATCAAACAAAACCTCTGAAAGTGAACCCGCGCCGGATACTGCCACAGGTGTGCCACAGAGTAGAAACTCCTCTGCCACCCGGCAAATGATCTCTGATCCAAGGCTCGGCACCACCCCCAGAGTCGTCGAGGCTAGGAGGCCTGCCACATCTTGCACACGAACAGAGTGGAACATTACGTCATCGCCAACTCTTAGACCGGCTTTTCGCGTCTCTAATTCTAGAGCGGCCACTGTGACATTTGCTGGCTCACCTACAATGTGAAGGGTGGGCCTTTCGGGCAAGTCTCCCCACTGCTTTAGAACCCGAGCCATAAGATGAATCATGGAACTGTGACCCTTGATTGGGTCTAGGCGGCCAAAAATCACTAGTTTTGGCCTGCTCTCTTTTGTGAGGCTCAGCGATGCCGGTCGCTTAAAACGACTGGTATCACAGCCTAATGTAACCAACTCAACTGGCGTTCTGGTTCCTAAGCTTTTTAATTCACCAGCCAAGCGCTCACTCGGAGCAAACACCAAATCTACCGTATTCATGGCCAGTCGTTGGCGAAGCGCGTAAACACGTGATTGCGAGCGCATGGCCTCGCCTCGAAACCTTACGACCTTGCTACCAACCGCACGGCCTATAATACCAGCAATGACCGTTTCTGGTCCGCCATAAGTAAAAATGACATCTGGTCTGGCATCACGAGCGACTCTCATTAGCTTAGGTAGACTGGAGAGTCCAAAATGGGTGATACCGGAAAGCGGCAGTAGACCCGCCAATCGCTTCTCTGCTGGCGATCCCTGCAGTGGAAAAAAATGAACATCGGACCCAAGTAGCTCCGTGGCTCGTGCACAGCTGACGGCATACTCGGTGATCGCGCTGTTCCAACGATTCGACAGAAAGTGCCAAAAAACTTTCTTCACGATGCGCTCTTGCGAAGTTGCAGTTCTCGCAGCTTTGCGTATTTAACATAGGTATAAAGACTGCTTACAAGAGCATAAGTATAGCCTGGATACCCATCCAAGAAACCAAGTCTAAAAACGTAGCGGTACAAAAACTCCGTCCAAGGACGTAGCCAATGTTTGACACAGAATGGCATGGGGTGGCCTTTGTTGAAATGGTTCTCGGCAACCCGACTTGTGTAGCGATTAAATCGGCTAAAATAATCTGTTAAATCCGCGTAGCTGTAATGAAGTAATTCACCCGGCAAATTTGCGATTGGCCCGCTGATCTCAAGCCTTTCGTGAATAGCAGAGACAAATTGCCCTGAACCGCGACTAAAAAGCCGGATCGGGTGGTCAACAGCCTTGCCAAACCGAAGGCGTCTACCCTGAAAAACTAAGCGTCGCGTTAAGCGGTAAGCCGCCGCGTTGCCACCTTGTCCTGCGGTAATTCTCGCTATGGCTGACTGCAGCTCTGGGCTGAGAACCTCATCCGCGTCAAGTGACAGGACCCAGGGGCGCGTAGCCAAAGCCACTGCCGCATTCTTTTGTGCAGCAAAGTCATCGAAATCTCTGGCTTCCACCCGTGCACCATACTCTCTGGCGATAGCCACGGTACGGTCCGTACTGGATGAGTCGAGGACGATGATCTCGCAGTCCGATGGGAGACTTTCAAGACAATTAGCCAACCGCGCCTCTTCATTTAGGGTGATCAGTACGACTGATAGTTGGGGCGCAGTTGGCTTTTGAGTCATCGGTATCTTTTAGTGGCGGGAGAACGAAGCCGCCCATTGCATGTTGCTATCGCGATTTTCAAGGTCAATGATGACTGGGTAACCCTTGCGGATCGTTTTGAAGGCATTGGTTATTGCTACTTGCGCATAGTAACCACGCCGCTTTGTGATCCGGCCGTAGGCTATGACCCGAGCCTTCTCGTCCATGACTTTCACTCGGTCGCCGATGATACCTTCTTCGACTTTGACTACGCAAATACCACCACTTTCCGAGCAGTTATAGACACTAGCGGCTTGCGCCGGCGATGCCAACATAAAATAACTGAGGGCGGCAAAAGCAGACAGGACCAGAAACACGTGATGAGGTGAAGATTTACGTAACATGACCAACAACCTTTCAGCAGCAGAAACTACAGCAACAACAGAGGAGGAGGGATAGGGTAGAGGCGGCACCACGCCGCATCAGGAAGTTAAGAGCAAAATCTGTTCCGTGCTCGGTCCTAAAGGTTTCGAGAACTTATCTATTCGCATCTAGTCACTTGTCATCCGATCCGTCTAAGTTTTTGACACTGCGTTGTCCCAGAGATCAGCTTTTAGGCGTGAGGAAAAAATTGGCGGTAATTGGCCTCATCGTCTATAGGTAGGGAATCTTTAAATTACTTCTTGGGAGTACTAACCTTGGCCTCCGGAACCGAAGTCCTGACCACGCCTCTTGTTGCTGTCCATAAGTCTCTAAAAGCCAAGATGGTGCCGTTTGGTGGCTGGCTGATGCCCGTCAGTTACACCACTGTTTTGCAGGAGCATAAGGCCGTGCGCGAAGCATGTGGCATCTTTGACGTTAGCCATATGGGCGAAGTCATGGTGACTGGTGCCAATGCCGCTGCCTTTTTGCAGCACCTTACTATCAATGATATCGAAAAGTTAAAGGATGGCTCGGGCCAGTACAGTGCGATGCTGCATGAGCATGGCGGCATGATTGACGACTTGATCGTATATCGACTGAAAGCGGATAAGTATCTGCTTTGCGTGAACGCGAGCAACACCGCCAAAGACTTTGCCTGGATTGACAAACAAGCCCGCAAGTTCTCGGAAGTTCAGGTAGCAGATGAATCCAACCTATGGAGCCAGCTAGCCGTCCAGGGTCCGGCGAGTGCCAAGGCCGTAGAGGCTCTGATCGGCGCCACTGATCTAGCCCAATTTCGCTCGCTCCAATACATGGACATTATGAACCTTAAACTGTTCGGCAAGGCTGCGCTGCTGGCCAGAACTGGATACACAGGTGAGCACGGATACGAAATTTATCTGCCTAATGAAGTCGCTGAGAAGACCTGGGCTGCCCTCCTTGAAACTCAGCCAGTGACAGGTATACAGCCCATCGGTTTGGGTGCAAGAGACACCTTGCGCCTGGAAGCCTGCTACCTGCTTTACGGAAACGATATGAATGATGAGGTGTCCCCACTGGAGGCAGGGATTGGTTGGGCAACTCGCCTGACCAAGGCAGACTTTATTGGCCGAGCCGCCCTGGTCCAGCAAAAGGAGGCGGGTCCAAAGCGATCCCAATTCGCCTTCGTCATGGTGGAAGACGGGATCCCCAGGTCGGGGATGGACCTTTACCGCAACGGCGAAAAGATAGGTGTCGTGACCAGCGGCTCTGTCCTTCCAACCGTAGGCGGTGCTGGTGGTATGGCTCTGATAGCCAGAGGAAAAGCCAACCTAAATGACGAGGTAGAGGTCGACATCCGCGGCAAAAGAAAACTTGCACGCCTCGTCCAAAAACCTCTATATAAGGCAAAGGTTAAGGGATAACTGCGGTCTTTTCGGCCTTTTCTACAAAGTCCCAAATTAAATCATTTAGCGCTCGGAGCTGCTATGGAATTTCCTGTTGGTTTGAAATACACCAAAGACCATGAATGGATCGAGCTAAGCTCGGGTGTTGCCAAAGTCGGTGTTACGGCATTCGCAATCGATCAGCTTGGTGACATTGTTCACGTTGATTTACCCAAAGTTGGTGACAGCTTCGAAGCTGGCGCGGCTTTCGGTACGATCGAGTCAACTAAAACCGTGTCAGACCTCTATATGCCAGTGGCTGGGAAAGTCGTCGAAGTGAACAAAGCAGCGACAGACAATCCAGAGTCACTTCAGTCTGACCCTTACAAAAATGGCTGGCTCGTAAAGCTCGAGGTCAAAGGCACGCCAACTGCTGGCTCACTGCTTGATGCCTCCGCATATGAGGCCTTTGTCGCGGATGGTTCGCACTAAAGCCCAAAGAGTCACTTTGACAGTCACGAGGAGCTTGTATGTCCAGTCTGAAGGATGCCCTGGCTAACCAAGAGTCGTTTGCCCAGAGGCACATAGGGCCCAGTCCATCCGAAATCAAAGTGATGCTCGGTGAGCTTGGCTACTCCGGGCTGGAGCAGCTCATTGACGGTGCGGTTCCCGCGGGAATTCGAGTTAAGAAAGCCCTGACCTTAAGTGCTCCTCTGACTGAAACGCAGGCTTTGGCCAAATTAAAGGCTATGGCCTCGAAGAACAAGATCTTCAAATCCTACCTCGGCACCGGCTACTACAACTGCATCACGCCACCTGTGATTCAGCGTAATATTCTGGAAAATCCGGGCTGGTATACCCAGTACACGCCATATCAAGCTGAGATTTCTCAAGGTCGCCTGGAAGCATTATTAAACTATCAAACGGTAATCGCCGACCTAACAGGTCTGCCCATTGCCAACGCCTCGCTACTTGACGAGGCTACCGCAGCGGCTGAAGCGATGAGCGTGGCTTTAGCTTCACGCCAATCGGAAAGCTCTCGCGTATTCTTTGTGTCGCAAGACTGTCATCCTCAAACGCTGGCGGTAGTTAGGACACGAGCTGAGCCACTTGGCATCGAAGTGGTTACTGGTGATCACCGTAAGATCAACTTTTCCGAGGCTCCGTTTGGGGTATTGCTGCAGTATCCAGCCTCGACCGGAGAGATTGATGATCCTGCCTCATTTATCGAGGCAGCTCACGCGGCCGGCACGATTGTTGTGATGGCAACAGATCTTCTGGCGCTTACTTTGCTTAAAAGCCCAGGCGAGCTTGGTGCTGATATAGCCATCGGAAGTGCCCAACGCTTTGGCGTTCCGCTTGGATTTGGCGGACCACATGCAGCTTTTTTCGCCACAAAAGATGAACATAAGCGCAAGATTCCTGGGCGTTTAATTGGCGTTTCTAAAGATGCAGAGGGCAAACCAGCTTTGCGGATGGCTCTGCAGACTCGCGAGCAACATATTCGCCGCGATAAAGCCACGAGTAACATCTGTACCGCTCAGGTACTTTTGGCGATCATGGCTAGCATGTACGCCGTATATCACGGCGCTGATGGTTTGAAGGCGATTGCTAGTCGGGTCCACGGACTCACAGGTGTGTTGGCTCATGGCCTCAGAAAACTAGGGTACTGCATTAGTAACGCCAGATACTTCGATACTCTCACCGTCGCGATCCCTTTGAGCTCAAATGCAAGTAAGGTTGTGGCTGCTGCTGAAGCTAAGTCGGTAAATCTGCGCTACCTTGACCCCCATACTGTCGCCGTCTCACTCGATGAAACGGTAACTCTGGCTGATGTCGGTGAACTTCTTGGCATATTTGCAGCAGCGCTTGGATCGACTCTTAATTTCTCAGTCGACAGCTTAGGTTCCAATGTTGATTGGGCTATCGATAGCAATTTGCGCCGAAGCACCGCGTTTCTTACACACCCGGTATTCAATACGCACCGGTCTGAAACACAGCTACTACGATATATTCGCCAACTTGAGGCGCGTGATCTTTCACTAACTCGCAGCATGATCCCACTTGGCTCATGCACTATGAAGCTCAACGCAACTAGCGAGCTCATGCCAGTGACTTGGCCAGAATTTAACTCCTTGCACCCATTTGCACCCAAGAATCAGACCCAAGGGTACCAGGATCTTTTTGCAGAGCTAGAGTGCGCACTTCGCGAATGCACGGGCTTTGACGGTGTATCGCTGCAGCCCAACTCAGGCGCTCAAGGTGAGTTTGCTGGGTTGTTGGTCATTCGCCAATATCATCTAAGTCGCGGACAGCATAACCGCGATGTTTGTCTGATTCCCAAGTCCGCGCACGGTACCAACCCGGCTAGCGCAGTTATGGCCGGGATGAAGGTTGTCGTGGTCGAATG
>OMIY01000155.1 GCA_900299215.1 bacterium
GCACCGAGCCCATTAATCTTCAACTGCGATATGTTTGCGGCTGCATCGATATCTACATCCGTGATGGCCGCTCCGCTAGCCGCAGCAGTGAGTCGCCCCTGCTGATCGACGGTGATGTTGGCTCGTATGTAGCTACCTGCGGTCACCGCTGTATTAGACAAACTCAGAGTACCTGAAGTCGTTATAGGACCTCCGGCCAGACCTAATCCAGTGCTGATGGCAGTCACGGTACCATAAGCCACCGTGCCGTTGTTGCCAGTGGTGCTGATAGTGAGAGTACCGGATGCGTTAGTGACACTAATGCCGCTTCCAGCGGTGATCAGCTGCGACAGCGATTTAGGCGCCCACTGTGATCCATCAAAGCTGAGTAGTTGGCCAGATGCTGGTGCCGTATTAGCCACCGCTTGATCACGCAGCATCGTTACAGCAGGGGTCTCCCATGCGAATTTGCCGTTTCCGTCCACTGCCAGGAAAGTATTGGCACCTGGGCGCGTGGGTAAATTCGCCGCTAACTTGCCGTCGCTACCAAAGACTAGGGTCCTATTGTCGACAGGAAGTCTGAGGGCAAGCGGGATGAAGCTAAATTCCTGTCTTGGATAGGTCTTCCCACCGGCAGTGATTTCGGCAAAGACTGTCGCGCTGCCGTCACCAAAGATTTTTTCGATCTGGCTACTCGTCGCCAGAACTCGCAGCTGGAGAACCCCTTGGCTTAGCGCGACTCCTTGGTACTCAAACGTGTCTGCCAACTGAGTGCCACCGGTAGCTTCCGTCCAAAATCGCAGCTCCACATCAAGCGGCCCTTCTACGGGGGCTCCGCTACTGCCGGTGAGTCGTGCGGAGTAGCTTAGGGGATACTTAGTGCCCTGTGCTTTGGCCACGGTAGATGCAAACAAAAATCCCACCACACAAGCTAAGGCTCGCGTCGCATGCGTATTTTTGTTTAGTTTTCTGCCGCTCAATCGACGCCTTTCCGTCTCGGTCCTCTGACCACGTATTCGCTGGTAAAAAAGCCTAGTGGGCTCGCACACTTCTCACTTGGATGCCATCGGCAACTTTTCATCAAACTTTAGGAATTTAAATTACTTAGGCAAGATTGCGATGTGTTTAGGAAAAAACTGGCTAGGTGAGGGATATTTTAGGCAGGTCTATGGGAGTGTCGACAAAGTAGTCGGGCCGTGTTTACTAGAGGGCCGAACCGCGATTTGGAAATCCCGCCTAGCTCTGTTGACTACTTATCAAAAAAATTAAAGTTTTCTTCTGATTATGCCGATAGGTAGCCAAATGTGCCTAAGGTAGAGGAAACTCCGATGATAAAACCCAGGAAGGTGCGATGCACCTCGCTACGGAATCTAGCGCACTCGAGTAAATTAATACTTACCGGGTTGGCGATCTCGTTTGCTGTGATCGGAGCATCCTGTAACAATTCAAACTTTGCCTCAGGTTCATCGCCCACTGATGCCAACGGCAAAGAGCAAAACGCGGGATCGTCTCGCGGAGGCGGTAAAGGTGGCGGTGGCCGCATTACCGGCGAAGAGGTAGCAGAAAAAAAGTTCACAGCCATGGCGATACCTGGCAAGCTGCTGGTTGTTGTGATGGACGCTACTTCGAATCAACCGATCGAAGGTGCAAAAGTATCCGTCGATGGGGCTAAAAGCGGATCCACGACCGACGCTCAAGGGCAGGTTACCGTGGCTTACGATGCCGGCAGTTCCCATGTTGTGGTGACTGCAAAAGGCTATGCAGAGGATAGTCGCCAGCTAGTGGCTGAGCCAGCATCTCTAATCGTTTACCTGAGTCCCGCCCTTAAATCGGATCAGGCTCGCATTATTCTGAGTTGGAATGCATCACCTAAAGACATCGATGGTCATCTCTACATTCAGCCGAAAAGTGGCAAGGATGATCATATCTACTACGTCAATAAAAAGAGCTCCCAAGTGAATATGGACTATGACTCCAAGTTGGGCTTTGGTCCTGAAACGATGACCATCACCAAACTTGTCCCTGGGACTTACACCTACCGCGTGTCGGATTTTTCGAATTGCTCTGCCTTCAACGTGTCGATGAGCCGTGAAGCCTTGTCGAACGAAAGCGGTGCTAGAGTTCATTTCCTCGTTGGGGATGATTCACGAGTGATTGAGATTCCGCAGGGCCAATCCGGACGGATCTGGTCAGTTCTTAGCTTTGATGTGGACGAAAAGCTCAAGGTTAAGCTGAAACTAGATAATCTTTTCGGCGACAACTGCGAGAACTACAAGTACTAAGATCATCATGAAATGGCGCTCTACTTGCATCAGCCAACAGCCTTGAGTTTGGCATAATTGCTTGGCAACGCAACGGCTATGAGCATCTTGTCATCATCGACAATATTAGCGTTGAGAGCACTGCTTGGGTCGGTTTCCACGTGGTCAATAAGTGCCAAAATATCTCTAAGCCGACCACGCGACCCTTTAGTTAGGGCACCATCGGTGCCCAGTAGTACGGTCATAGCCTCACCCGGAGTGAAGTTCATACTGACTGGAGACAGTTCAAGCGAGTCAGTAAACCCGACCAAATTGCCTTGACCAAGAATAACTCTCATTTTTTGTCGCCCTAAAACCACATAACACGGCACATGACCCGCCGAATAGTAAGTGAGCTTATTTTCAGAGAGGACCAGCACACCTATGGTGCAGGTATGGGGTTTTTTCTGACCTAAAGTAAGCAAGGTCATGTTTACAGAATCCAGCCAAACTTGGATGTCAAATTCGGGTTCCGAGAGCGATTTAGCCCACAGTGACTGCAATGCATGGACTACCAATGCCGCACCTAGCCCCTTACCAGTGACGTCCGCCACCACAAACACCGTATCGCCGTTATCTAGAACTCTGACGGCCATCCAATCGCCGCCAAGGGGATGATATTTCTTTTGGAGGAATACTGCCTCCGCTCCCATTGGAGTAGTTATCTTGCTGGGTGGAGTAAGGCTATCTTGAATTTCTTTTGCCAACTCCATCTGCTGCTCAATGACCTCGACTTTGAGGCGTTCAGTTTGCAGCAGCTGATTGCGAGCTCGGTACTCGGCTAGAATCTCGCGTCTGCTGCGATAAATTCGCGAATACAAGATCCCGCCGGCCATGACAGTGTAAGCAAAAACGAGTTGTAATGGGTCGGAATAAGTACCGCCGTCATCTAGGTTCATATAAGCAAAATACGCCAGACCAAGATTCACCGGCATAATCAGCAGCATTCTGGCATCGGCATAGGGAAACATGATCGTTAAATAAACGATGTTACCCATAAAATATGATGGCAACATAATTAGCGAAGCCACAGTGGCAGTGGGCTTAAGCGCTACATGAACCGCGGCGGCAGTGCCGGTTAGCAATACGGCTCCAATTGTCGCCGTCACATGGCGTTGATCAATCCGTTGAATCCACCTACTAAATCGCCAGAAAACCGTGATAAGTAGGAGCGTCCCGTAGGTGATGAGCTCAATCGGTCGTTGCGGCATAGGCGCCCTGATATATATGGCAACGAAGGCGAATATTAAAACGTACATTAGTACCGTTGAAATCGATCTGACGTATCTTTGCTGCTGAGAGTTCAGCCAATTAACAATGAACTCTCGCTCCTCAGGTGTATATTGACTGAGCGAGCAAGTGAGGAAGTTGTAGGTCTTTAATATGTGTGACCTTAAGTTCAACGATGGACCCTTTGCTTGGTAGTAAGGGTATCGGTATTAAAGTCAGAAAGTTGATTTAATCCAGTGAAGGCCTTCCTCTTTGGTCTGCCAATCCCCGTTGTAAAAAGCTCGCTTTAAGCGCAAAAGCTGCCGCCCCAATTCGGGACCTTGCAGTAATCCTGAAGCTTTTGCTAAATCCTTGCCGTTTATAGGCATGACCGCGTGGCGACGATGACCAAACTGCATCTCTGCGCCCTGAATCTCACTGAGCATTTGGCGGCATTCAGCAAAGGTGCCAAGCACAGGGGCAAATAGTTTCGACAGACTCCCCTGCCCTGCTACTTGTTCACAACTATCCACAAATTCGAGCTTATCTGCAGTTTCTTTGAATTTAGCTGCAATCAATGCATCGCGCGCTTGAGCAAAGTGCGCCAGCGTCCGAGCATCACTACGGGACATTCGCATCCGCTCAGCCAGCTTTTGCAAGCGCTTCGCGTCATGAATCCCGTCACTAAGACAAAGTCCAGCCAAAACTCCCACAGCTGGCAACGTGGTCCCCTGCCACTTTAACAATTCGGCGGTTGCCGGCATCGTACACGGAGAGACTTCGGGTAGTATGGTGGCGAACACGCCACCAGAGATCATTGCCTGAAGAGCCTCGGCAAGGCATTTGCCTGCCGCCATTTTCGTCCATTCCTGGGTCACTCGCTCCTGGCTAATCACCTTGAGGCCATCTTTAGCATCAGCAACGGCTGCTAAGGTTGCTGCGTCAGGTCTAAATCCCAGTGTGGACCAAAAACGAAAAAGGCGCAAAATACGCAGGTAATCCTCGCGCATCCGCGTCGTCGGATCGCCAACAAAGCGCAGTACACCCCGCTTTAAGTCATCCTGCCCACCAACATAGTCGTCAATCCTGCCCTGGCTATCTTCAAACAGAGCATTGATCGTAAAGTCCCGCCTTGCTGCATCCTCGGCAAAGCTAGACCCAAACGCCACCTCGGCTCTTCTGCCATCTGTTGCTACGTCTTTACGCAGCGTGGTGATCTCGATGGGTCCAGACGGTGTCACCAGCGTGATTGTACCGTGATCAGCGCCCGTTGGAACGGTGCTTAGCTTTTTTGCTCGAAAATGCGCCATCACCTCTTCAGGCCTGGCTACCGTGGCTAGGTCGTAATCATATGGGAGTTTGCCTAAAAGTCGATCACGTACACATCCCCCGGCTAAACGCGTCGCAAACCCCGCCTGTTCGAGGCTTTCCATGGCCTTTAGGGCATCTTGATAGCGGCGGTCGTTGGCCGACGACATGGGGGTCCCTACTCTCTTCGTCTTTATTCTTTGACTTGTTGGGGCGTTCAAAAATCCGGGTATTACCCAGGATCCTAGTGTGAGCGTCTTCTTGTCGGATTCCTAGTGCATTTTTTGAGCAGTTGGCATCAAATCACATCAACAACGACACCAACTTTACTGTTGCGGTATAAATATTAATCAAACACCACCAGATTTACTGTCGCTGCGGTATCAAAACGACGTAAAATTGGCTGGATTCTTCCCAAAACCGCCAAATCCCCCTATTCTTTACGTAGAGCGTTCATTAAACAGGTCTATATTGAACGCTTGACTGACCATCTATTTTCACAATAAAATCAGTATGTTACGGCATATAAGGGTGGGTTAATTGAACGCCTAGGTCGACTACAACGCACCTGGAGACCATGGATAGTAGAGCTGCTCAAAAAATAAACATTTAAGCGAAGCAGAATTTTAATCACGGCGGAGGTGCGGCGGTGGAGAAGATTGGGATCTATTAC
>OMIY01000156.1 GCA_900299215.1 bacterium
CCCACGGCATGAACAGAGCCGCAGATAACTGTGGTCTTGTCTGTTGGGGGCAAGTGTTTTAGCGCCGCGCTAAAGTCAGGGGCAAAGATCAAGTCTCGATGCCTAGTCGCGACTCGATCTGCCGTCCAACTACGCTCGCCGCTGGTGGCAAATAAGACGATCGGTGACAGTACTTCGCGCAGCACATCAAGGATTTCATCACAATCCTTATCGACCAATATTGAAACTAGCGCCGGTAACTTCGGGGCTGCCGGTGTACTGAGGCCGGTTGCTTTCAAGCCCTCGACTAATGCTTTTGCTCCTGCTGTGTTATGGCACACATCCAGAAGCAAAGACCGCTTTCTACCTAGGGCTGGAACCTGCAACTCAAGCAGATCAAATCGTGCACGCATACAGGCGGGGGTAGGTACTGCACCAGCATCAATTGCTTTGGTGGCCACCTCAAGTGATTGTGAGGGAGTTGATTTTGGCGCTCTAACCTTTGCGGTTGTTAGCAGCCAATAAAATACAGCCAAGGCGTTGGCGTAGTTCTGGCGCAAGAAAGGTGGCCACCTACTGGCTTTTTGCGGGAGAGAGATCGATGTGGCTGGACAGTCGGGTAGTTTCAACTCTATGGAATCGCCGACCAGATCAAATTCCTTGCCTTGCTCCCAAAACGGTGCGTGCAAGCTGGCTGCAGTATCACGCAAGACAGTCGCGGCGTCTTCAGTTCCGGCGCGGTGACCTCCCCAGATTACGGGTCTCCTGGCTCTCATGATGCCCGCTTTTTCTCCGGCGATGGCGGCGTGTGTACTACCTAACCATTGCTGATGATCAAGACCAATGCTGGTAATTACGGAAATACAAGGATCAGAGATATTAGTTGAATCCCACCTGCCACCCATCCCGACTTCGAGGATATTCAGATCCGTGTTGGCTCGTGTAAAAATCCGTAAGGCCAAGACTGTATTGATTTCAAAAAAAGACAGTGCCTCAAACACCGTGGGCGGAATCTCGGCTTCAAGGCGAGCTAACTCTTCAATCAAGTCCTGATCCGAAACCATACGATCTGAGACTTGTATGCGTTCGCGAAAATTTAGCAGGTGAGGGGACGAAAATAGTCCTACCCGCCATCTTTCTGCAGCACATAGTTGCCACAAGAAGCCACTGGTTGTCCCTTTGCCGTTGGTTCCACCAACCAGTACCGTTGGTCGTGCAAGTAACTCAGGCTGGCCAAGGGCCTCTATTGCCGCCTTCACACGATCAAGTCCAGGCTTGATCACTTGGGGGCGGCGATTAAATAGCGCCACCAGCTGTGGTGGATCTGTGGTCAAGGAGCCGTTCATAGCGGCATCAGCATACCTAGAATCTTGGCAATTTGCGGTCGCAGTGACTCACGATCACAGATCATGTCCAGCATGCCGTGTTCTAGTAGATACTCGGAGCGCTGGAAGCCTTCAGGCAATTTTTCCCGAATGGTTTGCTGAATCACCCTAGGTCCTGCAAAGCCTATCAGAGCTCCAGGTTCACCGATGTTCACGTCACCGAGAGTCGCAAAACTTGCGGCCACGCCTCCGGTCGTCGGATGAGTAAGAACCGAGATAAATGGAACCTTCGCCTCGCGCAACTTAGCAAGTGCTGCGCAAGTCTTAGCCATCTGCATGAGGCTCAGGATGCCTTCTTGCATCCTTGCGCCACCAGACGACGAGAAGATAATGGCAGGTTCTCGTTGAGCAGCTGCACGCAAGTAAAGGCGGGCAATCTTTTCACCGACTACCGATCCCATACTGCCGCCCATGAACTGGAAATCAAAAACCCCCAATTGCACTGGGCGACCGCTTAGACGACCTCGACCGGCATAGAAGGCATCGTATTGCCCAGTCTTCTTGTAAGTATCTGCCAGACGTACTTTGTATGATTTACTGTCGGCAAACTTCAAGGGATCAGTCGAACACAACTCGGCATCCATCTCCTCAAAGCTATCAGCGTCCAAAAAGTGCTGAATCCGCTCCACAGCTACCAAGGGGAAATGGTGACCACACTTGGGACATACGTTCTGATTGAGCTTGAAGTCACGTTTAAGAACGATCTCACCACAGTTGCTACAGCGCTCCCACAGTCCGTCTGGAGTGTCGGTGCGCTGGCCTTTGGTCAGGGGAGCTTTTTCACGATTTAGCCAAGCCACGAGTGATTCCTCAAAGCTGAGTCAGTTGGGATTTGTAAAACTAACGTAAACATCCAGATATCGCAAGGGAAGAGGCGCTTTTTGGCAAACCTTAAAAATCATTTTTCCTAAAAATAACAATATTTTCCCGTTGCAACCGGAAGTGAGCATCGCTAAGATCGGTCTAATCCCAAGCATGAAATCAAGTTTAGCAACAGCAAGAAGGTACCCTCGAGGTGCTGAGTACCATCTGCTGATCAGCGGTTTTGCTTAGTCAACTGGTGCTCATCTCAAGGGGGGTCTGGCGTGAACTGTAAGAAGTGCCCACATCACGTTCGTCATGGTCAGGTCGGCACCGACGGCAAGACCATAGAGTTCAAAAACCGCTGCGGTCTCCGCATGAGGGAGGCACAACAGATTGACTGTAGCCATTATCCCTTTGCCGCTGGGTTCGACTACAGCAGTTGCGATCATTACCTGACGACGTTTAAAACCGCCGGGCAACGCAATGACGTAGTACCGACCTCTGATTTCCAATACTCAGACAAATTAGCAGGAAGCTCCATCACCGAGATGGAGCTCCTGTAAATCGTTGATCGTCTTAGCTCTGCTCGCGCCCTAATAACCCCCTTAGGGCCGGGCGGCAGCTCCGTGGACCTGTCCACCACCACTAGCCTTCTTGGCCTGCTGATTCTTGTACCAGCGATCAAACCACACTAGTGAGAAGCTTGCGACAAAGGTCGAAGTCAGCGTTGCTGCGACTATGCCTAGAGCCATAGCAGCTGCGAAGTTCCAGATTTGACCAGAGCCGAAGATCAAGATCCCAAACAGAGAAACCAGTGTCACCCCAGACGTGTTAAGCGAGCGGGTTAGGGTTTCATTGAGTGAAATGTTGATATTGTCGAGCAAGCTACGTCTACCGTGATTGCCCAGATTCTCGCGGATACGGTCAAAGATCACGATCGTATCGTTGACCGAATAGCCGATGATGGTCAGGAATGCAGCCACCGAAGTCAGGTCAAACGAACGCCAGAAGAACTGGTAGAAGGCCAACACGAAAAAGACATCGATAAACATTTTGACCAACACACCTGGGCCAAAGCGCATATCGAAGCGGAAGGCAACGTACAGCAGAATGAAGAAGATCGAGGCCATCATGCTCGCCACACCCTGGCCACGTAGCTCTTTACCAACCTGCGGACCAACGTAGTCAATGGACAGAATCTCTGGCGACTTGCCGGCAAGTTGGCTCAGCAGTGCTGTCTTCAGTTCTTGTCCTTTGGCTTGCTCGTCTTGCTGGGTGACCTCTTTACCACCGGTGGCTTCGATATCTTCCATACCAAAGCGCATCAAGTACTGACGATTGCCGCCACCGAGGGCCTGCAAGGTGACTTGGCGTAGGCCTACTTGACGCGCTACGGCGTTTAGTTCCGAAGGTTGCACGTCCGCCGCAAAACGAGCCTGGAGCTCGGTACCGCCAGCAA
>OMIY01000157.1 GCA_900299215.1 bacterium
ATTCACCTCATTTTCTTATGCATCGCCACTATGGGCGGCTGAATTGGGTGGCATCACTCAGGCGCGTCAATACGTTGCGCATGCAATTCAACAAGTCGATACTTTACTCAGTCGTGTCTACGGCGGCACACCTAATCGTTGCGACCAAATCGTCGACTACTCGCAGTGTGTGCGGCAGGGATGTCTTTGGGATGACGGCTATTGTAATTATGGGCGTCAGTCTTTTGAGTTTGCCTCTGATAATCAAGAGGTCGCTGAAAATGACTACGCTGCGGCCTTTGTGTTGACCTTAATTAAATTTAAGTTTCGTATCAGCGATCAAAACTTAGTGGAGGCGACAAATGCAGTCATTGCTGGTGATTTCGGTAGTGCACAGAACCACACAAATACAGCTTGTGGCTTCTTGGCTGCTGCCCTCTTCAAAGCTGAAGCCGGTAAGTTTACCCTTCTAATTCCAGGTCCACAGACATTGACAGTGCAAGATTTCGATGTGCTTGCTAATGATGCGAAGCAGGCTAGGGCATTGATCGGCTGCCAATAATTTAGCAACAAACATGCGAAGGTGAAACGATCATGAAAGCCAAAGTGATTTATTCGATTGTGACTCTTACGCTTATGAACATCCTTAGTTTGTCTGGCTTTGCCGCTGGTTCTGATACTCAGCAAGCTGAGCTGGCCGCTATCCGACTTGTTCACTCGCATTTTCGCGCAACTGAACTGATCGATGATGTGGCTAAATTGAAGGATCTGACAGGTCGTTTGGATGATCGAGAGCCACTGCGCGTGGCGCCGGAGCGCTTTAGCAAGAACTTACTCGATATCAGGTCGGTGACAGCTAAAGCTCTAGGCGGTCTTGAAGAGCTGGATCGACTGCAGAATAGTGAGGTTAGCGTCAAGTCTTCACAAGCAGGGCTTTTGAGCATATTGGCAGCTGTCAAGTTGAGGCTTACGCAGCTCGACCGTCTAAATGCGGAAGACAAACAGACTTTGGAATCTCTTATTACTAGTGTCCAAGCTTTAACAAGTCCAGTCAGCTGTGAAATTGAAGGATAATTGTCATCATGAGATCTCCCCATATCGTCTCAGTCTGCATGCTCGGTACATTAGCCCTTTTTTCTGGATGTGGGATTACCACTGAGTCCACTCATACTCGTTCGGCATTTGGTCGCAACGATATTCAATTGGTTAAGTCAGAGGCGGATTTACCGAGTCATGTAAGAGAGCGATTTGGGGTGTTAGTCGCAGAGATGCCCCCAGCTAGCCCACAGGATCAGCCTAGTTTCTGGCCTGTGTGCGGGGCGCTCATCATCGACCAAAGGCACATAGTCACGAATGCACACTGTGTTGAGCAACCTCAGCTCAAGATGCATTTTCTGCGCGGCTACTTAGCTACTGGTGACAGTCAGCTTGAGGTCAGAGGAATCGCGGATCAGGACATAGATTTACTACGTCTTGCCTTAAATGGAGAAGTCGCTCGACCTCTAAGTCCGGGGTCCGAAGATATTTCCCTAAGCAAAGTGGCAGGAGTGAATAAAGAGTTGGATATAGCCGTACTGGTCAGTGAAAAAGATACGGGAAGTTCGCAGTTGATTGCCCCTAACAGTCCAAACGAAGCGGCAGCTACCTTGTTTCATTTTCCGAACGGGCAGCCTTTGGCCCTATCGGCAAATTGTATTTATACGCATTCAAACGAAGAACTTTTTGGTCGGCATGACTGTGATTCACTGCCGGGATCTTCAGCCGGGATTCTTGTGTCGCAGGAGGGCGGCGAGATTTTGGCAATTCATCGCAGTGGTCGGGTGCAAAACTCCTATCGTCACTATTTGAAAGACCAACGCTTCGAGACGATGCAAGAAATGGTTGGAGACAAATGCACCGGAGCTGAATCACAGGAAAAATGTCTCAGGGAACGTTCCTTTAATAAGGCAATTCCCATTGCCAACGTCCTGGAGTGGCAGTCAGGCGTGCGGGATCCATCGTAACCTACTGATTTTAGGTTAAATAAAAATATTCCTTAGGTGAACTAAAGAATTGGTTGAACCCGTCCGATACGGTGATCAGTTTTTTAGGAGATGTCACAAAGGAGTAGTACGATGGTCATGCACGTCAAGCACTTAAACGAATCTGATAACCGCGAGCCGCAACTTGTGACAGCCACCGCAGATGCCATTGTGCGTCTGAGCAGTTTGGTGAAGAGCTACAAACTCGGACAGACCATCGTACCTGCTTTGCGCGGGCTGAGCCTCGAACTAAACCGCGGCGAATTTACTGCGGTCATTGGGGCATCCGGGTCAGGTAAGAGCACGCTCTTGAATATGATAGGTTGCATTGACGAGCCTGAGTCAGGTTCCATTGTGATCGATGGTATCGATGTTTTGTCCCTTGACGACAACGAGCGCAGTCGACTGCGCAACCAAAAGATTGGATTTATCTTCCAATCCTTTAACTTGGTCCCAGTACTGACAGTAGCAGAGAATGTCGAACTGCCACTTCTAATAAACCCACAGGTACCAGCATCAGAACGCCGCGACCGTGTCCATCAGGCACTTGAAGACGTAGGTTGCAGTCGTTTCGTCCGCAACTTGCCAGACCAGCTGTCCGGTGGTCAGAGACAGAGGGTTGCGATCGCCAGAGCCCTGGCTGGAAACCCTGACCTGGTGCTTGCTGACGAGCCCACTGCCAATCTTGACTCGGAAAACTCGCATCGGATCATCGACCTCATGCTCGACCTGAACGCACGCCGACGCGTGACCTTCCTCTTTTCAACCCACGACGAGAAGTTAATGGGTCGCGTTTCGCGGATAGTGCATATCGCCGACGGAGTGATCAAGTCATGAACTTTCAACTTCTCATGATTGCAGCGCGCAATCTGTCGCGCAACCGTCGTCGCAATATCGCTACAGGTTCTGCTTTGGGTCTTGGATTCGCGGGCTTGCTGGCAATTACGGGCTTTCATGAACAGATTGAGCATAATTTAAGGGCTTACACGGTATATGGTATGCGCACTGGCCATATTGTGGTTTACAAACACGATGGTCTTGAAAAATTCGAAACGAATCCGAAAGAATTCAGTCTCGATGAAAAGGATTTGCAGGCGTTAAAGCGCATCACTGCTGAGATTCCGGAAATCGAGTACGACGGTGCACAAATTGTCGGGCCTGGCCTTGTTAGTAATGGCTGCCAATCGATGCCGTTTTACGCCACAGGTATAGACCCAGAGCTTGATCGCCGTTTGCAGCAGCATCCCTATAACTTGCGCTGGAACGCTGGACTGAGTGGTCTCAAAAAAGGCCGGGAGCTATGGGCTTATTCTGCTGACGAGCAGGTCATCATGCTCAGCAGCGGTTTGGCCGCACTGGTTGGAAAAAACGTCCCTCGCGACCCGGAATCGAATGCCATTAGCACCGATCCTATCGACTGTGCCGCGGCCGATGTTAAAGACAAACTTGCTGCAGATTCGCTGGTTCAGCTAGCTGGATACGGCTGGAACGGCATGATGACTGGTGGCGATGCCGCTGTTACAGGGGTCTTTGCCACGCCCAACCCTTACTTAGATAGCGCTGCCGCACGCTTGCCTCTGTCACAGTTGCAAAAGTTATACGGCACCCGCGGAGCAACTTCTTACTCTATCTGGCTGAAGGATGAAGACAAGATCTCTGAAGTAATAGCGACCTTGAATTCAAAGCTCGCCACGGCAGGGTTAAATGTTGATGTCTACCCTTGGAACTATCCTGAATTGTCGGCTCATTATGACGGCATGTCCAAATTCGCTCTAACGATTAATGTTTTCATCGCGACAATCATTGCATTTGTGGTGGCTCTATCCGTGTCAAACTCAGCAACGATGACCATCATCGAAAGAGCCAGAGAGATCGGCATGATGCGATCACTTGGTTTCACCCGCCGGTGGATACGGGTTCTATTCGTTGTCGAAATTGCTTGTATTGCTCTGATTGCGCTCGCATCTGGAGCGGCGTTTGGATTTTTCTTGATCAGCGGACTCAATGCAGTTGGATTGCCGCTAGATTTACCGGGAGTTATTGCCGGTCTAAAAGTGAAAATGGTGATCAATCCGGAGACCATTTCGCGGTCAGGCGTTGCGATATTTCTGCTGGCAATTGCCAGTGGTTTATATGCTGTGTGGCGAGTGGCGAAGAACAACATCGCTTACTTGCTCACTGGCACACACCGTTAATGTATGTTGAATTTACTGCATCCAAAGTCGGAGGTTACTCATGCGTAGGTCAATGTTGAAGGCTGGCGTACTGCTCGTTGCTACTCAGATTTTAGGATCTGGTCAAGTTTCAGCGTCACAGGCGGCGCCCTCGCCTGAAGAGCTATTAAAGGACTCCGATCGCGCTCGCGGTGCAGTCGAAGTCGGTATGACATGGAACTCCAATGTCGAGACGATCGACGGCAAGAATACAAGCAAGATAGTTTATCTGATCAAAGCCAAAGGTGATCAGGCTGTGGCCGAGACTGTCGCGCCTGAGGCTAGCAAGGGTGAGTACATGGTCTTTAAAGAGCGCAATCTTTGGTACGTTAAGCCAGGGATGAAGCGTCCAGTTGTTATTTCTGCGCGACAGAAACTCTCGGGTGCAGCCTCTAACGCGGACATCGTGTCAACCAACTACTTCCGCGACTACGACGGTACGATTGTGGGCGAGGAGAAAGTAGAAGGCGTAGATTGCTGGAAACTTGATCTCAAAGCTAAAGCCAAGAACGTCAGTTACAACGGTATACGTTACTGGATATCCAAATCTAATCATCTTGGCCTAAAAGCCGAATTTTTGGGTGTTAAAGGTGAAACCTTTAAACATGCCGAATTCAAGTACGACAATAAAATTTCCAGTGCCGGTAAGGAACGGCCGTTCATGAGTAAGATTGTGATCAAGGATGCTCAGAAGGCTGACAGTAATTCGACCATCGTCGTGTCGACACCCAAAATCATCGACGTTCCCGATGGTAGCCTCGATGTGAAGAATTTCATCAAATAACGAGGTCGTTATGAAAAGCGATGGTCTCATTCTGAATCAGATCTCTAAGATTGCGCGTCGAAACGTCTTGCGTAACTGGCGACAGAGCCTTTCAACCATATTAGCTGTCACTGCCGGATTTGCAGCTGTGGCCCTTTTTGATGGGTTTATGGCATCACTCGATGAGATTCTTATAACCAAAACGCGGAATCGCGCCATGTTGGGAGACATCTCCATCCAACTTCACGGTGCCGTAGAAGCTGGGAGTCTCGACGCTTGGGACCATGCCATGAATCCGGAGCAGCAAAAATTCGTAACCGAATTTCTGCGCCAAGATCCAGATGTGTTGCGATTTACCAAATTTCTCGACGTGATTGGCATGGTGTCGGGCGGTCAGCAATCAGCAGTGTTTGCTGGTTTAGGATATGAATTAGAACCCGGTGGGGCCATCCGCGGTGACAATTGGTTCTGGAATACAATGGCTGGGGTTCCATTGGAAAAGGCTAAAGAGCCCTCTCTGCTGCTCGCCAGCGGACTAGGACGGCTCGTTGGGTGTGATGTCGCTGTCAGTCCAAAAAATGGTCACTATGTTAAAGCTGATGGAGCCTTTTCGGCTGAAGAAAGGCCGTTTAAATGTGCCTCAGACCAAGTTAGCCTGACTGTGACGACCGAAGCTGGCCAGGCAAGTATTGCTAGTTTCCCGGTAGCGGGGATTCACGATAGCGGTATCAGAG
>OMIY01000158.1 GCA_900299215.1 bacterium
ACAAGAGGCTCCTTAGCCGAGGCATTCCCCTTCCCCTCGAAAACAAAATTTAGCGGCCACTCTTCCGCTGCCTCGAGCATGCGCGCGAGATTCCACGAGCCGGGAGTGCAGGTTGTGGCATTGGTGCCAGTCGCGGGGCCGGTGCCGCCACCAACTAGCGTGGTGATACCACCGGCGATCGCAACTTCAACCTGTTGCGGACAGATAAAGTGGATATGGCTGTCGATTGCACCAGCGGTGACAATCTTGTGCTCTCCCGCAATGACTTCCGTTGCGGGGCCAATGATCAGCTCTGGATCAACCCCGTCCATCACGTCTGGATTACCAGCCTTGCCTACTTTAACGATGCGGCCTGACTTGATGCCGATGTCGCCTTTGACAATTCCCGTATAATCCAAGATCACCGCATTGGTGATCACTAAATCCAGTGCCTTGCCTTGATCGCGGCACTCTCGACTGGATTGTCCCATGCCGTCGCGAATAACTTTGCCGCCACCGAAGGTGACTTCATCGCCGTAATGGGCGTGATCGTGCTCAATTTCTATGAGCAAGCTAGTATCACCCAATCTGACTCGATCGCCTTTAGTTGGTCCATAAAGATCGACATAAGTTCTGCGGGGTATCGTCATCATACGAGGGCTCCTTGCACGTCACCACGATGGCCAAATACTGATCGTGCACCACCAAAGTCAACAAGCTGCACTGTTTTGTCGTCACCAGGCTCAAATCGGATGGCCGTTCCTGCTGGGATGGATAATCGTTTGCCGTAGGCTGCTGAGCGATCAAACTTGAGCGCCGGATTGACCTCGTAGAAATGATAGTGGCTGCCCACTTGAATGGGCCTGTCGCCGCAGTTCTGCACCCGAATGGCGACGACTTGCTTACCATGGTTGATCGTCACGTCGCTTTCGTCGAGTAGGTATTCACCCGGACTCCAGGAGCCCTCGATCGCGGGAATAGGTTGATGAATCGTGACCAATTTGGTTCCGTCGGGAAAGGTGGCCTCAACTTGTACTTGTTCGACCAATGCGGCGACGCCATCCATCACGTCATTAGCCTTGAGTACTTTGGTCGCAGACACCATAATGGACTCAACAGATTTGCCGTCTCGTGCTTCTTCGAGTACATAAGCAGCCAATACGGCGATCGCCTCAGCCTGGTTCAGCTTCAGACCCCGCCGCAGCCTCCTCATAGCCACCTCTCCTGCGTAGCTGATCAGCAATCGCTCTTGCTCTCGCGGTGTTAATCTCATTGCTTAGTTCCTCTGCAGCGGTGTCAACTCATAGGTCGTAATATAGATTCTTAGTTTAGTTAGTAAATTTTTCGCGGTCGTGGAGAAGTCTCTCCCCAAACCGCCTTAAGTAAGAAATCTCGAGCGAGCTCGAACAGATGGTTTATATTTTCTTGGCGATGGCCTAAAACGCGCACAATGAGCCCATGGGCGACTAGAGCGCTGACGCCGATACTGACCGAGGTCGTCGCATCACCGAGTAAAGCTGGACTGAGTTCGTTAAGAAGAGTTTGGAGCTGAGACTCTAACTGGGTGCAGTCAGAATCGCTAAGAGTACCGTCGACAAATAGTAGGGTTCCCATATGGTTAAAGCTGTCGCAGCGGATGATGTGGTTTATGTCTTTTTTGCTGTGCAATGTGTAGCGCTCGATATAGAGCGGCCGTCCATTGTAAAAAATCTGCGCATCGTTCCTGAAGTAACGAAAGCCAAAATCTCGTTCATAGGCGCAGCGACCAGGTGCCATCGTGTCCCACGCCAACATGGCGCCACCACGCGCCAGATCCCATCTGCTGAACTGCTCAAATGCCGAGTCATTAAATGGGATATTGGGATCTGGCAGGTATTCGACGCGACTACCGCTGCCAATTCTAAACGTTGTCTTTTGGCGGGCAAAGGGCAGACCGTCCAGGTGCCTGTAGATTCTCTGTGCTGAGGTCGTCGTCACGACGAGGTGAGCTTTATGATCCACAGCGATATCGACTTCTAAGTGGTCCCCCGCAAGTATACCGCCGCCAATATTGTGGAGATGGATGAGAGTCGCATCGCTGCCGTGATTAAAAGGGCGTAACACACGCAGCGGCCAGGACTGTTCCTTGATCTCCATGACGGCGACCTGTGATTCCACGGGCCGACCGAATTCCAATTTCAGGGCGCTACGTCGTCCGTTTCCTGTTGGAACTGTCATTGGTACTGTCTGTTGTATTTCTGGAGGCGCTAACTGCATCATTTTGTCAACATTTCAGCAACATTTTGTCACCACTATTCGGACTCAGGTCAAAAATAAACGTACCGGTGTGTAGGGATGGCTCATGCTTGCAATATCCAGAAGCGGGGCGAAGGACTGCGCCTCGTCGATGGCGGAGTCGCAGGCTCTCATGGCGATTTTGACGAGCAAATCCTTGAGCGACCAATTCAGTTTAGTCGCGGCAATTTGCCCCACGGGCAATAACCGTTGGGCGGCAGACACTAAGCCGGTCAAGCTCTGGTTGCCGTAGGCCACCAGGGTCGACAGCTCAGCTAAGCCTAGTTGGCTGCCTGCCAATCCGAAGACCATGGCGTAGTGGCCAAATCTTGGCAAGTCTAGGTCACAACTAGGCTGATGACGCAGGAGCTGCAAAAGCCGCCCACCGAGGCGAAGACTGGATTGACGGCCTTCGCGGTTGGTTTTAAAAGCGCTCACAACGTCGCTTAAATGCTCCCACTGATAGCTCGCAAAAGTCCCGTTGGCATGCAGTTTATGAGCCGCAGCGACGAATTGAAGCTCGAGGCGCAGAGATTCCTCGCACCAGGCACTTAAGTAAGAATCAAGATTGGCTTCGTTAACACGCCCTTGGTGCACACTTTCTTCGAGGCCCCAGGAATGCGCCAGTCCGCCCACTGGCAGAGCGGAATCAGCTAGACTAAGTAACCTGCACAACCCCAGTGCCGACTCACGCTGCAGCTCTGCTGAAACTTCATCCAATGCGTCGCACCACGAATCTGATGACCAGCGCGACCACTACCATGGTCGGCAAGACCCATCCCGAATGAGATAAGGCACCAATAAGATCGTGATGAATGTGGGGCACTGGTGTGTAGTGGGCCCGGGCGGCTGTTGGCGCTAAGGTCGCAAACGAACCGCTAATCATCGCAAAAAGTTTGTGGGCTGAGCTTCGCCTCATACGCGTGCACCCCATACTCTGTGGCTTTGACAGAGCGAGACTAGGCAATTAAGCGACGAGATTCAACCACTAATTCTCGGTAATTTCAGATCTGGGTAGATGCGCCCCATTCTTCGCAGCTCAGTCAGCGCAAAGTTTGTAGGGCGTTCAAGCGGCCTCTTCCCGGAAGAGGCGAGAGACTGACGCATTTCGAGCTCACCGCCGGGGCGGCTCAACGCTCGAGTTTGCTCCCGAGTGCTTCACCAACAAGCCCCTTGGTTCTTATTGGGTTCACACTCCCGGTCTGGGTTCCCATACCCATTTTGCTTATAGGGGAATTTTTTCACCAAATTTTTACAGTCATTGGAGGTGGTGTTACTGAATACGAATTCATCCGCGGTGAAAATCTCAGCTCATTGTGGGTTAAATCGCCTACAATTCGGATGAAGGAGTGATAGGTTTACGCAGGCAACTTTAATATCGTTGCCTTCATATTCATTTACTTGAACCCAGAATTAATTTTTGACACTGCCTAAAGAACTCGTCTCGTCGACCGACTCAAGAACTGTCAGCGGATGACAATTACATCAGTCCTCTGCGGCAGAACCTGCTTACCAACCCTAACCACGCATCCTGACCGCAACCGAAGTTCGACACCTCTCACCAATTGCCGCGGCGCGTCTGCAAGCTCGCATTGAAGTAGAAAGGACAAAAACTCTAAGCGTTTCGCGGTTGACTCAGCGCCACCATCAAAAAAAGAACTCATATCAAAGTACGATGAAATCGACAAAAGCGAGAAATTGCAGCCAGAGGATCGCAAACCATCAGCAGCTCTGTCGCTGTTCAATTTGAAATTTTCAATCGAAGGCCTGTCTCTGTTTAGACACAAATCAAATTCCGAAAATAATTCGGTGAATCCTAAAGGGCTATCGATAAAAGCGATTACTACATCATTCTTGGCTAGCAGGTTTTTCGCAGTATTTAGAGCTCCGATTGGATCCCTTACGCCATAAAGACTGTGACAGAAAAGCACAGCATCAAACTTCTGCTCAAGATCAGAGGCTAGCGCTTGATAGTACAGCTCAATCATCACCAGACTAGACACTTGATCATACCGATTCAAGGTCTGAATCAAGGCCGTCGCAGCAACAGGATAGGGTTCAATCGCCACATATTTATTGATTCTATTAACACCCGATCTTTCGACGATTTTTTCAAACGCAAAACCCGACCCTGCGCCTATATCGAGCAGAGAAAAACCTGCCCCTACTTTTTTGTTGATTTCCAGAGTCACCAAGCCAGCGATGTCCCAATACTCTTGCGACACACTTTGAAAAACTTTAAATGTCTCGAGATAACGTGCTCGCGTTAGACTTTGGACAGCATATTTTTGACAAGATTTTTCGTTGGCATGCGGTGACCCGGTTATCGTCGATCACACTAAAGATTGCGCACTTAAATCAACATCTTTGCCCCACATCTTATCGTCGACCAGGCCACAATATTCCGGTTGATTTTTCATGGATCATTCCTATTTTTGAAGATAGCAGATCAATCATGTCTATCTTCGCCGGATTTTCGACATTTTATTAATAGCGTCCTGATATCAGTGGTTAGGTAATGGCTATAAGCTCCCGCTACCGGCACCACAAAAAAAGGAACATGGCTTTTTTTACCGTAAAAAATTGTATAGGAACGATCTTCGAGTGCCACCCCCAGATAGGCTGACCCTATAAAGCAATAGGTAGCTCGTATTTAAATTATTCCTCGCAATCGTGCACTATAGCTCTATGGACACAAACCATGGAGGCAATCATGGAAACTAGTCAAAGATGGGATATGTATTCAGCAACAACTTCACTTTCATCAGATCAATGGCCGGACTCGATCTATGACTTGGCACAGCGAGGCGATTTGCGGGGACTGGTCAAAAGACAGCTAAGCCGTCGAGAATTGAATGCTCGATCTGCCAACGGACAGACAGTGCTTATGCTAGCAGCTGTTGGAGGATATCTAGATCTAACCAAGTATTTGCTGGCGCAGGGTGCAGATCCTAATGCAGTTGATTTTGGTGGCAACACGGCACTGATGGACCTGGTCTTTAAGGGCGATCTCGAAATGGTTAAGTTGCTCTTGCAATATGGTGCAGACGCAAACCACCGCAACCTTCGAGACTTCACAGCTCGGGACTTTGCCGTCATGTTTAATCGGCAGGAAGTACTTCGTCTACTGGATGAAGGAAACGTAAAAACATGCAGATTTTTGTTTGGTTAAATTCGGCGATTAGACTTTTTCGTGGCAATTAACTATCTGAATGACTCGCTTTGACCGTCGAACCTATCTCGACCACGCTAGCGACCTGTATTAGATAGTCAGGCCCCAGATATCCAACCAACTCGCGCTCCATGCCAACTGCCGCCAAACTGGGCAAAGCATGGGCGCGAGCTGATCTATTTCATGCTCAGCCCATAGTTTTCTCATATGAGCAGATAGGTAATGGGTACTTAATTTCACCCGGCTGACGTTCGATAATCAGTATGTACGCAGCTTTCGCCCCTACACACTAACGTAAAGGAGTAAATCATGAGCCTAGCGCAGCTATACGCCTACATCACCGAATCGTTCCCGCTATTAGCGGGCCTACCAAGTACGACTACACGAGATTCAGCAACTAAAGCACCCGCTCCGGCAAGAGATCAGGAGATCAAAATACGGTCAGTTACATGCGACCACTTGGATCGATGGCGATATGGTCGCTAATTGAGAGCGGACAGAATTTTTTGATTAAGTTACTGAGCATCGGCTAAATATTTTTCTCTTTCTAACGGACTCCAAAGAGAAGATAGCGCGCTTAACGCAAGCAGGAGAGCAAATTGCGACGAAATTATAAATATTATGATTTTATCATGGCCGCATTTGTTGCCACTATGCTGTGCACGAATCTAATTGGTGTAGACAAGCCGATCACCATTTTGGGCTTAACGCTTGGCGGCGGTAGTTTGTTTTTTCCGTTAACTTATCTATACGGAGACCTGTTAACCGAGGTCTATGGTTATGCGTATTCGAGACGAGTTATTTGGGCCGGCTTTGCGTCGTTAATTTTCGCCAGCTTAATGTCCTGGATCATACTCGCCATACCACCTGCAGAGGGATTCACGGGACAGGCGGCATTGGAGGCTGTATTTGGCTCGACACCTCGGGCCGTTGCTGCGTCGATGCTGGCCTTTTTTCTTGGCGAATTCGCAAATTCATTCATCCTCGCTAAGTTGAAAGTTTACACAAATGGCCGCTGGCTCTGGAGCCGCACTATCAGTTCGACTGTCATCGGGGAGGGAGTCGACACCCTCATCTTCTATCCGATCGCATTCCTTGGCCGATGGGACACTATGCTTCTCGTTAAGGTCATGATTGGTGATTACGTCTTTAAGGTGCTTTGGGAGGTCGTAGCCACACCTTTGACTTACAAAGTGGTAAACCTTCTCAAGCGAGCCGAAGGAGAAAATTACTTTGATCAAGACACTAATTTCAATCCATTCCGTGTAGCGGCTCGTCAACGTCTATCTAGCGCGAATGCTTGATACCGTGGTTTGCGATCTGAGCATTACTCGAGTGATTACCAAAGCTGATCGAATTATGAGCCAACTGATAATTTTTTCTGCAACCGGCTAAAGTTTTCTCCTCAAAATGAGGATAACTGATTCTATCCGACTTTTAAGACACTTCTTGATCGATCTGCTAAGTCGGTCCGCCATCGGTGATGGTCCAGGTCTTCGCGCCGGTGAGCGTGGCGCGGCCCGCGGCACCTGCCGACGAGTAGACGCTGGTGCCGGCATTGAAATTGAGACCAGTGCGCACATTCTGCGCGCCCCAGCTCA
>OMIY01000159.1 GCA_900299215.1 bacterium
GGGGGCGGGAGGGTATTTGGAAATTAGTTAATCGTGGAAGTTGGCCAGCATCGAATGTCAAAAAAAGTTGAGCCACAGGCATATCTAGCCCAGTAATCATTGTATCCATAAGCTTGTCCACAAATAGTATCCTGACTGTTTGCGGACGTCTTGCCATAACAAGTCCACAGATACCACTGAGCATTTGGTGGATTCATGATCGGTGGCAGTTGGGCCCATGCGCTCGATGCCGTCGCCAAAGTAAAAATCGTAAAAAATACTGCAAAAATTTTATTGGTCAATGTTGTCAACTTAAGGCTCCAATACGGTGTCTATCATGTGCACCACGCCATTCGACGCTTTCCTGTCCCCGTCAACAATGCGTGCATCATTGATCAGTATGTAGGGATCATCCATCATGACGGAGACCAACCGTCCAAGTCTAGTGACAAGGTACTGGCGCGTGCGCAGAGTCTTGGTGTCGATGGTTCCATCGACTAAATGCAGTTCTACTAGAGTGGTTAATGCCGCTGGGTGGGCAAAAAGTTTGGCCAGCTCATCAGCAGGCCACTGATCAAAGGCTTCGTTGGTCGGAGCAAAAACGGTGATGTCCCCGCCAAGTTTTAATGCAGAGCTGAGACCCGTGCGATCGAGGGCCTTGCGGAAAGTCAGCAGTTTGGGATTCGAGTTAACGATGTCAAACACGGTGCTCAGCGGCGTTTCTTGCTCAGTCGCGCTTGCAGTCAACGGCAGTAGGCTGACGGTAATGGCCAGCAATGCATTGAAATACGTAAAAACTGAGAAAACTGAGGATGCTCGATTACTGCGTTGAAGCTGTGTCATAAAGAATGCACCCATCCCATGGTTGTTACTTCTTTGCCGTCTGCCCAGTAAAGGCCCTGTCGTTGGCCGATCGTGCCAATGTGATGAACTAGCAGGCTTGGCGCAAAGGGTTGCGCTGCTAGCAGCATAGCACCTTTCTCCGGTGGAACGGTAAAACAAAGCTCAAAATCTTCACCATCACCGAGAGCATGGACTAGTGGATCCTTCCCGCTTAGTTTGGCTGCACTATAAGCGGCGGTACTGATCGGAATGCGGCTGGCATCCAACGTGGCCCCTACGCCGCTCGCTCTAAGTATGTGGCGCAAATCTGACCCCAGTCCGTCGCTTAAATCAAGCATCGCGGTTAGGCCGTACCTGTCGTGAAGAAGAGAAGCTTCCTCAATACGAGGAGTAAACTGCAAATGTTTGCCGGAGATGCTGCCACCGAGTTCACCAGTAACTAGGATCCAGTCCCCAGGTTGGGCGCCGCTTCGTTGGACGCTACCCTGATGATGAGGTACACCGGTAATTGCGACACTTATCACCAGGGGGCCGTGCCAGGAATTGGTATCGCCACCGGCAATAGCTACGTCAAATTGACTTGCCAACGGCAACATGCCGGTCATGAGCTCACGCGCAAGTGCTTCCGTATCACCGCCGGGATATGATTTTGGCAGCGCCAGGCAGACGGTGACGCTGGTGGGCCGGCCCGCCATGGCAGCAATATCACTTAAATTCACGGCGATGGCTTTGCGGCCGACTAGTTGAGGCGATGTCTGGGCTAAGTCAAAATGCACACCATCCATCAGCATGTCGGCGGCAAATAGCACACCACTTGTATGGGGTGGCAGGAGGGCCGTGTCATCTCCCGGTGGTATGAGGAGAGGCTCGTTGCTTGCGTGTGAAGTTGCGAGTTTGTCTGACAGCCACCTAATAAACTCAAATTCAGCCACGTGGAATCTCCTGTTAGCGGATCGGTATGTCAACTTTTCCTTGGAGTCGATCGAGCTCGTCCCATGACGTGGCCCGAGGTTGTTCTATGAATCCGATTGCATGAGCAGCTTCGCCAAGAATCTTGGCAGCACTCTCACCAGCGGCGCGCCGTTTGGCGATCGCATCGGCAAATGTACGCTTGCTTAGTTTTACTCCAGATGCGTCGACAATCAGACCATGGTGGAAATAAACCGGCGGCTTGCTTTGCCCCAGGAGCCTCGCCAGATAAATTTGCCTTGCGGTGGCATGTAGAACGTCGTTGCCACGAATGACCAAATTAACGCCGTGGCGCAGATCATCGACGACAACGGCGAAGTTATAGGTGTAGTTATTGTGGCGTTCCCGCAGTAAAAGATCGCCGCATTGCGTGATAGGATGCTGCGACTGCAATCCGAGATGGGCATCGACAAAGGTTTCACTTTGATCTTGCATGCGCAAACGAATACCCACTCCAGCCTGATCTATGGGCACACCTAAGTTTCGACAATGGCCATCGTAACGCAATTCATCTCCAGTCAGGTCGCCAGTTCTTTTTATAATATCCTGGCGTGAGCATTTACACCCATATACGAGGCCTGACTCATTCAAGGCTTTGATCGCACTGTCGTACGCCTGCAGATTATCGCTTTGGCGGTAACTCGACGACACTCCATAAACGAAGTCATTATTAGTGAATGTGCAACCCAGCCACGTTAAGTCGTCAAACGTGGCGCGTTCGAATTCAGGGCGGCAGCGACCGCGGTCATGGTCCTCCATACGCAGAATCACGTCGGCATCGAGCTTTTTCGCGATGGTCCTCACGTAGATGAGCGAGGCCACGTGCCCCAAGTGCAGATAGCCGGTCGGACTCGGGGCAAACCGTGTGACCCAGTGGCCAAGAGAGTTCAGATTTGGGTGTTGAGGGTCACTCATTTCTTGCCTTTGAGAGCTAAATTGCTCACTTGAGGGACTATCTTAAATGACTGAATATAGCGGATAAAGTCTTTAATATGGAATCCTTGTGTTTCCAAGAGGGCGTTAATTATGATATCTAACGCATATTATTGATAAGGAGCCTTAGTAGGCTCGTCCTGGTGAGGTTTAGTCTGATATTCGGTGCGGTCCATTTTTTGCGTTTGTTTGCTATCGTCGTGGCACTTGCTGCGAGCAGCCATGCCTTCGCACGTGGACCAGAGCCGGTGGGGTCCAATCGTCCGTCTTTAGTGGCCCCGGAAGCCGCAGTGAACCGGGCGGCAGAACCGGTATCTGAGCGTATCGTCCCGAGTGCCGCCGATGAGATTGAACGGCTGCGGCTCTCGCTACTGCGAACGGCAGAACGGCTGGGAGAGCTGAGTTACGTGCCCTACGTTTGGGGTGGCAATAGCATCGGTAACGAGCAGCAATGCCAGGAATGTCGAGCTTGTCGCGAGGAGACCTCGCACTTGCCGTCTTCCCGTAGTGCTTCCATTTGTAGCGTTTGTGAGCAATGTGGCATGGACTGCAGTCACTTTGTGCATCGCATCTTTAGCGATGCTGGGCTCGAGTATCCCTATATGGCGACGGAGAAGCTTCGCCATATGTCGCGCACGTCTTTGCGTTCGCTGAACCTGGTCGATATTGGTAGGGACTTGCGCAAGGCCTTACCTGGAGACTTATTATTGCAGCCAAGTCACGTAGTGATGCTGTTGGCTAAAACTGGTGCAGCTCGAGGTGACGTGATCCACGTCAATCGTTCTTTCAAACACGGTGAAGTTGGCGGGATCGAAATCTTGCGAGATACCGAGTTAAATCGGCTAAGTGCGAGAGTCGTTCGGATCCTCCGTCATGCTGCTCTCGTGCGGCCCGACACTGAAAAATCGATCAAAATCAATGCAACAAAGGCACCACGCCTGGTCGCGAAGAGCGCTTCAGCATCTGTTAGCCGGATGCGTGGAAGGTAAAGGCGGAAGCTGATGGTGGAAGCTAAGACAGAGTCTAGGCCTCGCATCGGTGTCTTCGACTCTGGCGTTGGTGGGCTGAGTATCTTGGCAGCCTTACAATCAAGAATGCCCCAAGCAACTTTTGTTTATGCAGCAGATAATGCTCATTTCCCCTACGGAACTAAAAGTCGCGACGAGGTCATTCAACTGACTGTAGCGACCGTGCGCGCCATGCTCAAACGGGCAGAACTCGATATCATCGTGATCGCCTGCAACACTGCCAGCACGGCGGCTTTAAAGTATCTCCGAGAGCGCTTCCCCGTCGAGTTCGTCGGGGTTGTACCAGCGGTCAAGCCGGCAGCGGCAGAGACGAAGACCGGTTGTATCGGTCTTTTGGCAACTCCCACGACCATTGCTGGCGATTACACCAGCGATCTCATCGCGAATCATGCTGCATCTGCCCAGGTGGTACTTGTCGGGTCTAGGCGCTTGGTTGAATTGGCTGAACTTAAATTGCGCGGTATTCACGTCGCTTTAGACGAAGTCAGAGCCGAGATATCCCCGCTGTTTAATCAACAAATTGCAGACAAACAACCTGCAGATAAAGTCGTATCCAAAGTGGATACTGTGGTGCTTGGGTGCACCCATTTTCCATTACTCATCGAAGAGCTTAAAGCAGCTTCGCCTTGGCCGGTAAAGTGGATCGATTCAGGTAAGGCCGTTGCTTCTCGAGTTGCAGATGTGATGAAAATCACTAAATACAACGCACAAGCTAGCGATCAGGTAGCTGGCTGCGTGTTTCTGGCAACGACCCTAGCCGACACGGAATCTTTGCAACCCGCATTGCAGCAATATGGGTTCGCCAGTATAGAGTTTTTGTCACTTAGCCCCTAATATTCTAAAGCGCCCACAACTATGACTGAAAAAAATTCTAATTATACGATGGCTGCAGTCACCGAGGCCGACATTGGTCCAGTGGTGATCGATGACCTGAGTTTTGGCTCTGATAATTTTAAGATTATGCGACCAGCTGCGCCGGAGCGCCTTCTAGATCTTGAGGCTGTTGCCGATGCTTATGCTGCAGATGAGTACATGCCATACTGGGCTACACTCTGGCCGGTTGCTAAATACCTGACAGCTGAGGTGCTGCGTCATACCTGGCAACCTGGAGCGAAAGCCATTGAACTAGGATGCGGTTTAGGGCTTCCAGGGCTTGCGGCCTTGAAAAAAGGGTTACAGGTACTATTCACCGACTACGATGCCACAGCACTGAAGTTTGTTGAGGCAAATGCCAAGCTAAACGGTTTTACCGATCTGAAGACTGAGCTTGTCGACTGGCGTACTCCTCTGAACGATAAATTTGATCTAATTTTGGCATCAGACTTGACCTACGAGGCGCGCAATGTGGTGCCCTTGGTGGCAAGTTTTCGAGCCATGCTGGCCCCAGGAGGCACAGTTTTAGTTGCTGACCAGAACAGAGCCCACAGCGACGCCTTCAGATCCGAGCTGAAAAAATCGGGTTTCAGCTACGATATGTCCGAGATTAAGGTCGACTCACGGATTGGCCAAGATGTACCAGGTACGGTCTATAGGGTCAGGTATCTGTCGCAGTAATTTTAGCCGCGTCGAGCTCCAGGAATACTCGTGCCGAAAGATAGTCCCTTGGGATTGCTCGACTCCAGCAGTAGTCCTTGCTTACGGATCGTGAATAAGTAGGTTGGCCATGCCGCGTGTCTGGTGTCGTCAAACAGTCTGACGTTGCCTGGGAAACCAACTTGTTCCGTCGTTACTTTGGCCATGGCGGTCGCAATTTGTCGCCGTCCAGCCTGCTGATTGATAGCAGCGCGTGCAACTTGAGCACTGCGGAACCCGACCAGCTGAAAATCTATCGAGGCTACACTTTGAGGCTCAACAAAATACTGCGAATTGAGCATTGGAGCAGGGATTGATGGCGGGATTTTGGCATAGCTGCCGATGAAGTCGGCAAAGATACTGCCGCTCAAAAATTCGTCAAACGGCTCGATCAAAGCTGGCGAGCGCCACTCGTGGTTACCTATCATGGTCAAGCGCTCGACACGATTGTAGCGGAAAATTTTGATAAAATACCGAATCGTACGGAAATCATCTGGAATAAAAACTGCATCGAAATCGATGATGGGCTTTAGATAAACCATTTTAGGATTGAATGCTTCACCGTTTGCCTCGGCTTCTTCTTGGGCCTTTTTGTATGTGGCCCGGAACTCATCTTCACGTCCTGTCATGCTCATTTTGAATAGTTTAAAAGCCGCATCTTGCATCTGTTCAAAGCTGCCAGGCGTGTAGGGGAGTTCTGTAACAACTTCGCCTCCAGCAGCCACCACACTTTGCTTAAAATACTCGATCACTTTGTCCGCTTTGCCAGAGTTTGGTTTAAGAATGGCGACTCTTTTGAGTCGTCTTTCAGCCATGCCCTGGACCAAAGCATCAGCTAATCTAAGTTCGTCTGGATAAACCATGAATGCATAGCGAGACGCCTTAGTCAGATCACGATCTCTATTTAACAAGACTACTGGTAAAAATAGCCGATCGCTCCATTTGGCCAAAATCTCTGCTTCGCTATGGTTAAACCCGCCGATGACCACCCCAACTTGATCGCGAACAATAAGTTCTGCCAAGCCTTTGGTCATCCCGGCCGGCGTGCTGCCACTATCCTTTAGAATAACATCTTGATCGAAGGATTTTCCTGCCTCGTGAAAAGCGGCTCGCATACCGTTGATGACGTAGTTAGACACCTTTGAATTCGGCCCAGTGAGAGGCAAGATAAGTCCGATGCGACCTGAGTGCGTATTGATCGAGTTCAATGCGCTCTGCACTAACTCCAATCTTGTCGCAGAATTGTCACAAGTAGCCACGGTAGCATAGGCCAGTTTTTCACTGGCTAGCTTTAATCCAACTAAATTTTGTGAATTAATTGCGGTGTAAAGTTCTTTGTAAGGAGGCGAGAAACGCTGAACGATTTCGCGGCACCTGCTGATTTCAGACTGGGTGCTATTCGTTGCTGTGCCTGAATTAGCTGCAGGCCATTTTTGGTCCGCCGCGAGCTCGCTGGCTGTCAGAGCGCCAGTGCCTGGGGCTTGGCCATATGGGCGTTCAATGGGAATCTCTTGACCTTGGACTGCGCTGTTGCGGCGACTATCGACAGCTCGGCGTTTAGTTGTCACGCAACTAGCTGTCCCAAGGCCAAGGCTTATGACCATTATGGACAGCACACAGATTTTTGATTTTTCTCTAGTTTCTAAAAACATCTCGATATCCAGCAGCACTGGTTGCTGATAGTGCCTCTAGCGCAGCGCTGGCCGATTCCGCCGGAGGTTCGTTCCCTTTGACAAAATACATTCTAACCCCGCTATCAGTCCTAGTCCCAAAGTGGGGATTAACAATTGCTGTTACTACATGTTCTGGCGGGCTCATATAAGCTGGGGGCCTTGCTTTGAAAGCACCAGACATAAATTTTTCCCAAATTGGCAGAGCCAGTTTGCCACCAGTTACGTTACCGGAAATCCGAACATGTTCGTCAGTGCCCACCCAGACCACTGTAGCAATGTTTGAGCCGTATCCACAGAACCAGTTGTCGGTGGATTCGTTCGAAGTGCCAGTCTTACCCACGCCGAAGTTTGCTAGATGCCCTGCCGAGGCACCAGTGCCAAATTGCAACACAGTCCGCATACCTTCGGTCATCAAGAAAGCTATTTGAGGAGTTAATGCCGTTTTACTCCGAGCTGCCGGTTTCGGTGCTGCATAGAGCACCTTGCCATCTCTGGAGGTAATCTTGGAGATCGCGATATGCTCGACGAGGTTGCCGTAGTTGGCAAATGTCGAATACATCCGGGATAGATCCATCATAGTTACGTCAGAACTCCCAAGCATAGTCCCAAACTCATCCTTGAGCGGAGATCTTATGCCTAGGTTTTTTGCTAGCTCTGTCACCGGAGCCAAGCCTATTTTTTGGCCGATTTCAACCGTCGGTGTGTTCATTGATCGGTAAAAAGCCCGGAGTAGCGTGGTCTCTTTGCCGAAATCTTCTTCCGGAGTGCGCGGTCTGTAGCTATCAATCGTGATGGGTGAAACAAAGATGACGTCGCTCCATTTGTAACCTTGAGCCAAAGCTTGGGCGTAGACTACGGGTTTGAACGCTGACCCAGGTGATCTTAATGCTTGGGTGGTGCGATTGAATTTACTTTCAGCATAATTACGTCCACCCACCATAGCTAAGATTTCACCGGTAGTTGGGTCTACGGAAAGCAATGCAGCTTCAAGTCGAGCTTTCGTTGGTGAGCCGTCTTTATTAGTTACGACGCCTACTTTTTTTGAAGCGTCGTCAAGCAGTTTGCCCGAAGATGCTAATCCGCGTTCAGCTAAGCGTTGCAGGTCAATGTCTAGAGTTGTGTAAATTCTTAGTCCTTGACCATTGATGTTGCTGCGCTTAGGTAATAATTTTTGCGTCTCCTCACGCACAAAATCGATAAAATATGGAGCAAACTCCTCATTAATCGGTCGGTACTCTTTATAGACGAGTCGTGCTCGTCCGAGCTGGTTCATGTCGCGCTGCGTTATTACGCGGGCTTGAACCATAGCGCTGAGGACCTGCAACTGACGTTTTTTGGCTCTCTCAGGGTACCGGGCCGGATTGTAGCGGCTAGGCGACTGAAAAAGGCCGGCGATTAGAGCAAATTCCTGAACGTCCAGATTTGCAAGCTCTTTGCCAAAATAGCGGTGAGCTGCAGCACCAACTCCGTACGCTCCATTGCCAAGGAACATAGTGTTTAAATAAATCTCAAGGATGCGCTCTTTACTTAGGCGTTTTTCGAGCTGAATTGCGAGACCTATCTCCTGAATCTTGCGTTGCAGCGATCTTTCGTTAGTGAGGAGGAAGTTGCGAACCACCTGTTGCGTGATGGTACTTGCTCCTTGATGACTACTTCCACCTTTCAGACGAACGGTAGCTGCGCGCAAAATACCGCGTGGATCGAAGCCGCGATGTTGCCAGTAGCTTCGGTCCTCGATTGCAAGCACGGCGTCCACCATGCCTTTGGGCATCTGCTTAATGGGAACATGTACGTGATACTTGCTAAAGAGTTCACCAATTTTTTCGCCATTCCGAGCGAATATAAGCGTATTGTCTTGAGCTTTAAAGTCAACAATGGTGGCGAGTTGTTCGTCTTTTAAGTCAAACACTTGAAGTGTATCGAGCCAGACATAGGTCGCTACGAGCGTACCTAAAATCACGGCTAGGCTTACTGCAGTCCCAATTCGCAGCAGCGAGGACCAGAGCCGGTTTTTGGTGACGAATTGTTTGGTGCGCCACGACATTGGGGGATCACTTCTCCTCATTAAAACCAATTATCAATCAGGACATCAATCAGGCAGTTTCGTGAATACACGTAAGGAATTACGGACAACGGTATCGATGGTTGACGGACGAAATCGCTTCTGTACTTCCGTCATCGGCAGCATGCTTGGCGATCTTGAGTTACTTTGAAGCAGGCGTGCATTTGTTTAATTTGATTACTAAATGTTACGAGGGCAGGAGGGGAAATCGATTGCCTGAGTTGGCCGTGTTTGCCAAGGCTCCCAAATTCAAGATTTGAGGGGGAATTATAGGCCAATTATATCAGAGTGTTAGCCTGATAGACAGTGGCGGCATAAACTTCCTCCCGAAAATGCCGATAGCTCGGCAGCTTTGGTAGGGCAATATTTGCCCCACCAGACACCGCGATCACCTCGACAGGTGCCGGTAATTAGAGGAGCATGGGAGTGAACTGGCAAGCACATACAAGTTTTCGGCAGATGCATGTTCTGGTGGTAGATCCAGACAGCAGTAGCCGTAGTGCTGCGATCGGCGTGCTGAAACAGACGCGGCATCCAGGTGGGATGAGGATCAGCGTAGCCGGTAGCGTAGCCGAGACGATGCTGTCGTTCAGACGAGAGCATCCGGACTTGGTATTTATTCAGGGTTCTGAATTTTTTTCGTCAAGCCTGGAAGTAATTCGGGCCATCAGAGCTACGGAAGAAACGAGGCACACAGGAATTATCTTTGCTAGCACAAGTGCAAACGAAGAGGCTGAGCGCAGTGTCGCTACGTTAGAAGCTGGTGCCGACGACTTTTTGCGATCAGGTTACACTAGTGCCGAGATCGTTGCGCGAGTTATGAGTGTGCTTCGCTTGAAATCCATGACTGATAGGCTGCGCCATGCCAATCATCGGCTGGAACTCCAGTCGCTCACCGATGAACTGACTGGGCTCAGCAATATGCGCGGATTTGACAACAAATATGCGGAGCTGATGTCGGCTTGTAAGAGCGGGTCATCAGGTGCAGCAGTAGTCATGATGGACTTAGACAGGTTCAAATCTGTCAATGATGAGACCAATCACTTGGTGGGTAGCTACGTCATTAGCGAGGTTGGTGGGCGTCTGCGGCAGTCGGGCATTTTCAAGGAGAAAGACATCCTTGCTAGGTTTGGCGGGGATGAGTTTATCATGGCCATACCCACGGCTGAATTTGAAGGAGCAAAGTTTCTTGCAGAGTCAGTGCGGGAGATGATCGGTAAGCAGACGTTTCATTGTGACGGATACACCATCAACTTAACGGTCAGCATTGGGCTAGCTTGGGTGGAGAAGGGGTTCAAAGGTAATCCGCAAGATCTCATAAAGGCTGCCGATCTCATGCTGTACCGAAGCAAAAATTTGGGTCGCAATCGAGTCAGTTCCATGATTCTCACTTATCCAGTTAACCTAGATATGGAGCTTGCGCGGCGTTTAGCTCGTCGCGGTAGTCAATGGCGGGACGATGGAATTATGCAGGATGGGACTCAGCAAGACGGAATTTCACTTGGGCCTAGACTCGCCAAGATCGTTGGAGAGTGATAAAGGTGGGCCATAGTTATCTGCGAGGGCCGTATAAATGCGCTTTCTGGTTGCTGGTTGTGGGTACGTTGGTCGACGACTTGCTGAGCTGTTAGCCTCTATCGAAGGGGGCGAAGTGTTTGCATTATCCAGATCCGGCACTATTGCAATTCCCAATGTGACACCCATTAAATGCGACTTGGTCGCAGGTGACCTAGGGCATTTGCCGCAAGCGCTGGATAGGATTTTTTACTGCGCTGCGCCTGATGATGCGAGTGTTGAGGCTTATAGAAATATTTATCAGGTTGGTCTCGAGCGTTTGGTCAATGCTGCCGACCGCTCGAATGGACGACAGTGTCGACTGCTCATGACATCAAGTACGTCAGTTTACGGTCAAAGTCACGGCGAGTCGGTTGATGAGAACTCACCGACTGAGCCTGCTAGCCCTACTGCAAAGCTAATCGTTGCCGGTGAAAAGCTATTAAGGTCCGTGGATACAAGCGTGAGGTTAGCGGGTATTTATGGTCCAGGACGTGTCAGTTTTGTGAATGCTGTGAAGTCAGGTGCAATCAAGGTGAATCCAGTTGCTAGTTCCTACACCAACAGAATCCATCGAGAAGATGCTGCCGCGATTCTGAAATTCTGCTCAGAGTTGAAAGACCCTATGGCTATTGTCAACGGCGTCGATCGAGTCACGGCAACGCGAGCAGAAGTTGCCAGTTGGTTGGCTGAGCAGCTTGGAGTTGAGCTTGCGAGGACTGATAAAAATGAAGAGAGCTCGTTCTTAAGAGGCAATAAAAAAGTTAGTAGCCAGCGGCTGGTCGACGCTGGCTACAAGTTTATCTATCCGTCTTATAGAGAGGGGTATGGCGAGCTCATCAGGAGCGGGCTCGCCTGAGCTTTGACGGGAAATCAGTTGGCAGAGACAGCTGTATGCTGCGGGACGCGTCGGATTTTCTGTACCGGGTAACCATCAGCAGCCAGGTCATCGACAATGGCCTGGTACGCTTCGTCGGTCATATCGGCTGATCTGGTCATAATCCAAATCAGGTTTTTACTAGGCACACTAATGACAGTCGTACCGTAATCTGGTTCCAAGCGAACGATCAGGTAATCACTAGATAGTGGCCAGACGAACTGCATCTTCCAGTGGGCATTGGTTTCTTTGTCAGCTACCCAGCCCTTAGGGTTGAGAGTTATCTTGCGACCAAAACGCTCAAACGTGAACGTGGTCGCTATGGTCCCGTCACTTTTGAGCTCGTAGCTCTCGATTTGATTCGAGGATTGGTCGTCGATGACCAGAGGGGTGTGTCCCTGGACATACCAAGGGCCCATGAAGCGTTCGATGTCGACATAAGGAACAGTCATATCCCTGATTTTGTCTTGAGCCATAGCGGCTGATGCGACTGTAGCAAAACAAACTGCCAAAATTTGGCGAACGGTGCGAGTGATAGTCATGGCAATTGCCCTCCTTCGGTTGAGATCCCTATACCATATAAACCGCTGGATTGTACTAGTAACGCTTCTTGTAAGGCTAAAATAAGCCTTCTAAATTCACCTATAACTATCAGTAATGTAATGACATTTTTCGAAATGCTTAAGTTTTCTTAAGGCTCTGCCGACTAGATAGACGAGCATTGGTGTGCCAGTAACTAAACGGCGAGCGATTTGGCGCCGTAAGTACCCGACACGAATCTCATAGTTCCAGGCCAGTTCAAGGAAAGTTCAGGGCGACTAATAAGGGGCGGTAAGGATGATGATTGTAAGAAAAATCAGCTGTAGTTGGCGGCAGCCGATGCTAGTCGCAACGGCCTTGAGCCTGGGCCTATCGGTTGCTTTAACGGGCTGTAACAAGTCCCAGTTTGTGTCCCAAACCGGCAAGCAATCGGCAAACCCATCGGGCGGGGGTACCCCAGCTCCAGCGCCCGGTTCGACGCCAAAGTTTGACGGTGGTTTTGGTTCGCCCCCAAGTTTCAGTATCGCCGAGGCACTGAGCACGTCACAGAGTGAGAATGCGGCTTGGATTGTTAATTCTGCCGGGAACGGTTTCAAGATAACGCTCGATGCGCAGGCGAATTATCCTACAGTCGAATTCAAAGGATTAGGTAGCGGAGGGCACAGAACTTTCGCTACGAAATATGGTCTTTTCGTTGGGACTACGGCTGGCGCAGATGCGACGCAGGGAAAGATATACTACGTACCGAGAGACATCGCTAACGGTGGGTCTGCTGTAGTGGCGGTAGATCTCAATACGCTGCAAGGTGCCAGTGCGATTCGCAAGGTGGACGTGGCATCGCCAGCTATGTATGCAAGCCGTATTTGTGTAATTGTTTACACCGTCAACGGGATTGATTACCTCGGGGCCGCGTATACCGCAGACTCTGGCTACAAGCGTAAGTTCTACCGAGCGCCTATTGACCTCAGTAAGCCTGGGCTGGTCGACACCAGCAAGCAGCAAATTCTAGACGTCAACCAAGCTGGTGACTGGGGTTACAGTTGCGCCTACGATCCAAAGCGTAATTACTTTTACTCGAAAAGTGTGGCGTATTTCAGTGATGGCCTGGTGGGTGTAAACCTTACTAGCACCGGTACGGCGATGACCACGGTAGCGGCACCGAATGCAACACACAGCATGGTCGGACCGACTGACGCTTTTAACTACCGTGGTGGCGGTGACACTCTTGGTTCCTATGCCACGGCAGTGATGACTAGCGGCGAAGTTCTCAATGACTCATCTGGCAAAGTCTATACGATGGCTCACGA
>OMIY01000160.1 GCA_900299215.1 bacterium
GATGGTTTCCATGGCGCCGACCCTGCTGACTATGTGGTGGTCAATGTCGGTACTAGAGCCAAGATCTGGCTACACCGTAGCGATCGCTCCAATTTTCCATTTCGCATCGCTGGCGACTGGCAAGAGGCGGAGTCTGGGACGCGCCTTAACCAGCTAGTCAACCTCCTAGGTCGCGATCAGCAAGCATGGTTAGACACCTTGGTCCGGATGTATGACGATACTATGGGCGATGATCCCGGACGCTTTATTGACGAGTTATCTCGGTGGGTTAGAGATCTTTGTCACCACTTAAAGGGCGACACCTGGGAGATCGATATCATGACCCACACCATGACTGAAGTCGCTGACCGACTCAGCTCCTTGCGCACCGCCTTTGTGGCGGCCGCTCCTAGCCATAACAACTAAAAAAATCTCCAAAATAAGCGCCACCAAGGCTGGTGGCGCCATATCCGTCTCAGAGACGCCTACGCAGCTCTCCCCCAAGCTCCTCAAAGCCCGGCTTGCCTAGCAAGGCGAAGAGGTTCTTCTTGTAGGCCTCAACCCCAGGCTGATCGAATGGGTTAACCCCGAGTAGCAGTGCGCTGACTGCACAAGCTGTTTCAAAAAAGGCAAACAGCTCGCCGAGACTGGACTCGCTCAAGGCCCGCAAGTTCAGTTCAAGGCTGGGGACACCGCCGTCACTGTGAGCGACTTTAGTGCCGATCATGGCCGCTTGATTGATGTCACTGACGTGTCGGCCTTCAAGATATCCAAGGTCGTCATCGTTGTGCGCTGCATGAGGCACGCGCAGGCGACGCTCCAGCTTTTGACCGCCAAGGGAGACTGGCAGCGTCTCACTAAAATTAAGAAAGGTTTGAATCAAATTACGGCAACCATCTTGGACATATTGCCCTAGCGAGTGCAGGTCGGTGGTGTAACTGAGTCCAGCCGGAAACATCCCCTGCCCCGACTTGCCCTCGGACTCGCCAAAGAGTTGCTTCCACCATTCGACTACCGTGGCTAGTCTAGGCTCACCGTAGGCAAGGATGTCAACCCGCTTGCCCGCGGCGAAGGCGGCACGGCGCAACGTCGCGTATTCGATGACCGGGTGCGTGGCAAGGCCCTCGCCTTCGAGGCTGCGAAACAACTGATCGGCACCGTTGAGCAAACCATCGATATCGAAGCCTGCCAATGCCAGTGGCACTAATCCTACTGCGGTTAACACCGAGAATCTGCCCCCGACATCATCCGGCACCACAAAAGTCTTGTAGCCAGCATCGCTGGCAAGGCGACGCAATGCACCTTTACTTGCGTCCGTGGTAGCGACGATGCGCTTAGCCGCCTCGGCTTTACCGTAGCGTTGCTCCATATGATCACGGATCACCCGAAAGGCCACAGCTGGCTCGGTGGTCGTACCACTTTTACTGATCACATTGACGATAGGCTCACGCTCAGAAAGAAAGTCGAGCAATTCGATCAAGCCTGCTTCTGATAAGTTGTGCCCAGCATAAACAACTTGTGGTTTTGTGACTGACTTCGATCCCCGACTTAGGGAGGATGCATAGCTATGCGACAATGCATCAACCACAGCCCGACAGCCCAGATACGAACCGCCGATACCAATGATAACGACAGTGTCATAAAACCGACCGATGTTGGCGACGTACTGTTTGACTTCTTCGGCCAGGGCAAAACCATGTCGACGCGGCCAATCATACCATCCTGTGAATTCACCACCAGAACAGTCACCGCGCTTCACTGCTGCCAGAGCCGCAGTCGCCTCGGATTGAAATTCATTGGCACTTTGTTTTAACTCAGCAGAGAAGAAGCGAGTATCGAGACGAATCATGCTTTTAATCCTTGAAACGGTCCCTCAGCGACGGAAACCACATGCGCGTGCAACTTAGCCAAAACGGCAGGGCTAGCTCTAACTTCAAAGCGTGCCCGATCTTGAATACTAAAGTCCGTCTCAAGGATCAAACATGACTTATAGATGAGCGACAGCAGAGCCTGATCATCAGCAGGAACTTCGATGGTGGCTCGCACCAAGTTTTCCTCGAAGTATTTGATGATGTACCGCCTTAAGCGAACCATGTCTTCATCCTTTAAGGCTGAGACAAATTCACTGTTCTTGTAAGCGGCTTTCAAAATCTTCGGTAATACCGGATCCGCCACGCGGTCCAGTTTGTTAAACACCATCAGCACCGGTATGTCGCCAGCGCCGATCTCACGCAATACATCGGCCGTAGTTTGCATTTGCGCACGAAAATTAGGATGCGATGCATCAACGACGTGCAGCAGCAAATCAGCCTCAAGCACCTCGTCTAGGGTCGACTTAAAGGACTCGACTAAGGCGTGAGGTAGATTTCTGATGAATCCGACCGTATCGCTCAGCAAGATCTTGGGTCGCGTTGACGGATCAAGTGTGCGCACACTCGCATCCAAGGTCGCAAACAGCACGTCTTCCGCCTGTACGGTGGCACGCGTCACGGCACTCATGATCGAGGTCTTACCACTGTTGGTGTAGCCGACCAGGGCGACCTTAAGCTCAGACAATCTGGCTTTGCGCTGGTTTTGACGATCTTTCTGAATGCCTTCAAGCTGACGCCTCAGGCGACTCATGCGCTCCCGCGCCAGCCGCCTATCGACCTCGATCTGCTTCTCCCCCATACCACGCTGCACACCGCCACCGCGCTGCCGCTCCAAGTGCGACCATGCTCCGGTCATCCGCGGCATCATATATTCCAAACGTGCGATCTCGACCTGAGTCTTGGCCTGAGTGGTCCTAGCGTGTCGCGCGAAGATCTCGAGAATCACCCCGGTCCGATCCTGAACCTCACATCCGGTTGATTCTTCGAGGTTGCGAACCTGTGGTCCAGAAAGCGTCCGGTCAAAGATCACCAAGTTGCTACCAAGCTGCTCGGCAAGCAACTTGATCTCGTCAACTTTACCTTCACCGACAAAGTAGCGAGGGGTCACTTTTTGGCGCTTTTGCACGACGCGGCCGCCCACTTGGATCTTGAGCGTAGCGAGTAGCTGCGTAAGTTCCGAAAGATCTTCCGCTAGTGTGTCGTCCTCGCCGGCCAGCATGACCCCGACGATGATCGCCGTACGCCCCTCAGCAGGACGAGGATGATTCGATGATTCCCGAGTCAAAGAGGCCTCCCAGAGCTAGACTCGTAAGGCTAGCCGAAGCAGCACCCCCTGTCACCTTCCATATCGCTCTAGTGGACCGCTGGACGCAACGGTGACGCCGCCATGACCTCACCCTCGAAGTCACACAAATGAGGCCAGCGGAGAGCTACCTCTGGTCCGCCGAAGATACGCTCGGCCAGGCGGTAAAACACCCGGTAATGCCCCGCTTCCGAGCGATAGAGCGAGCGGTAGAACTGATTCAACTCAGGCTCAGGCAGCTCGGCCTGGCTAAGGATCAAAAAGCGTTCACAACTCCTGGCCTCAATCAGAGCCGATACCAACAGGCGGTCCAGGAGGCGCTCCTGTGGTTGCTGACGCACTACGGTAAGCAGCTGATTGACATAGGGGTCTTTGTCGTCTGGCAACAGCAACAAACCGCGCTTCAGTATGAGTCGATGTACTTGAGCGAAATGCTCCAGCTCTTCACGAGCAAGGGTGACCATGGTTTCCACCAGCATCGGCTGGTCAGCGTGGCGCGCCAACAGCGACATAGCCGATGCTGCAGCCTTGCGTTCACAGCATGCGTGATCGAGCAAAAAGGCATCAAAATCAGACTTAACGACTTCGATCCACTCACTCGGGGTTGCCCGGGTCAGGGGCATCAGGTCGATTTCACTCATGCCGCGTTGGCGTCCTCTGTCAAAACGTTCCAGCGATTGGCGCGATTAAGAATCGCGAGATCGTTATGTCTTACACCTGCCGCTAAAAGTACAGGCTTAACCCTGGGAGCCACCATTTGTCGCAGGTAGAAAGGTTGGGCGGCGACAAAGTGATGAATCACATGGGTAGCCCCGAAGTTAAAGCAAAACAGCTGGACGGGCAACGCCAGCCAATGGTCGACGATCTGGTTCTCGTAGAGTACATCTCCTGCCGGAATATCGCCGAAGTAATGCACCGAAGTGGTCATGATGGTGATCGCAGTGTGCCGCAACATACCTGGGAGCACCCAAACGACGTTCAGAGTCGAGATGATGTTCCAGACGTCATCGCTAAACATTTGGTGCGAGGACTCAGGTAGAACCAGGTTCAAGATACCCAATCCTGATAAAACGCAGAAAACAATTGCAGTAAGTAAGCTGGAATTTGAGGTTCTTCGCGGATCAAATTCGGGGTCAGTGTCGGCAATTTCATCCATATAGACCACCGAACCGAATGGATGTAGGATCGCGGAAAGACGGCGCCAACCTAAACGGTCACCGAGGCCAAGCAAGCGTTCTTCCCAGTCGCCGAGCTGTCCACTTTTGGCATGGTGACGTAGGTGGGCTTTACGTCGCCATATGGGATTGGCATGGAGCTTCAGGATCCAAATGAGCCAGAAGACTGCATGCTGCAAGCGTCGGTTACCAGCAAAATACAGATTATGGATCAAGTCATGCTCGATCTCATGAAGGATTGAGAGTCCGATGGCGATGCCAACCACTGCCATCACTGCAGGTATGATGCCCATCATGTAACCAAGCGCTAGAGCGCTGTTAAATACGACGCTTGCAGCAACTATGGCGCCACCGATCAGATCCTGATGAGCTAAGAACTTGTACTTCGCCCGTAGCCTCTTGTCCTCGGCCATGATGGCACGGCGCACTTCGGACTTACCGACGGGTAGTGCCCTGGCAAGGTTAAGGACTTCATGTTGGCTCAAATTTGACATTGGTTGATCGCCCATGAATGTTGCCTCTAGCTGACTAGTGATTTCTCGGGAGAGGTCTCCGCTAGTTTCGACTTACGTATCGGCACAAGACCCAGACATGATGAGAAGATTTCGGCTATTTTGTAATCGCGCCAAGTGGCGCACTCACCCAATCAACTCAACCCATTGAAATTATGGAGTGTTTCAGGCAAACTCAGAGATGGTGCCTCGCTCCCTTCAAAGGTCCGAAAGGGGACTTCATGCACTTGTTACTGATTGCTTTACTTGGGCTTGGATCGTTGATGACCGCTTGCACTGAGGGTGCAACCACCAGCGACGAAGCAGTGAAAACCGATGACGATCAAAAGCCAAATGTGGAGCTTTTTCGCTGCGAAGCGGCCCCAGGCTCGTACCACCAGCTCATCATCATCGAGCAGGAGGAGACGGATGATGACGCCGGCGACGAAGATCAACTGGTGCGGATACTATTTGGTGCAAGCGATTCTGGACAATTTGGCCGCTGCCGCCAGCAGCCCAATCCCGGTAGCAAGGGCACGCACTACTTCTGTAGGTCAAGCTCGCAGTCGATGCGGATGACCTGGCCCACTGCAGCCACCAAAGCTCCGACCTTGGTTGACGTGGAAGAAGATTGGTTGTTTGGCGTGCGCCGCTACAAAACCAACTGCAAAGCTGCACGCTGACTCAGACTAACGCTCGTACTAAATTGATTGGAGCGGCAGGCTTAAAGCGAATCCTGTCGCCGTAAACTAGATCGATCACCCCGTGCTGACCGTCAGTGGCAAGGATGGCTGCAGGGCAGCGGTTTTCAATCTCCAGCTCGGTTGTGGCTGGATCGAACAGACCACCTTCAATGACGGGTGCTCCCAGGTCGAACTTGTAGAGCTCACGCACACGAAACTGAAAGAGTGGATCCTCCGGGGGGCGACGCTCGCCACCGGCAGCTAAAATGGCAGCTGTGCTGCCAGTCGCAGTGGCCACCCAAATGCCGCTCGATCGGTGTACCTCTTCCCGATCGCCAACAATCATTCGGTACCGTGTGGTTGCCGCAGGATTCGCGTTGGCATAGAGAAAATCATTAAGCACTGGGGTGGTTTCGATTTCATCACCAACATCAACTCGTTTGACACTGGCTTTCAAGCGGTGAACCACCGAGCTTCGCAGTGTTCCGTTGGCGATCGCTGCCACCAACGCCTCAATCTCAGCTGTCCCTGCGCAGCAGAGAAAGCCCACACTCAACGAGCTGGACCGCACCCCTGCGATAAGACCACCTTGCGCCAGTTGATGCGAGGCCGCCAGGAGCGTGCCATCACCGCCAACGGTGATCACTAAATCGTAAGACTTGCTCCAAGGCCGAGGAAAATCGCGACTAACTTCGTCCCAAGTGATGCCCGCTGCCGCTAAGGCCGTGCGCAACCTACCTAGGGTCTCGTAATGCTCCGCATGTGCCTTCTTGAGGCGCGTCAGTGAGTCTCGAGGCACCAACCCGTGGTTCACCTTAGACTCAATCAGAGCGCCATGCAGTTCATAATTGGTCGTCTTAGTGACGATTAGGACGACCACTAGCCTAGCCTCCGTTATTCTCACGAGACTTGGCATCATCCAGCGCTAGGAAATCAGGATTGAGCCAGACGGTTGAGTTCTTCTCGAGATCAGCTTCCACCTTTTTAGCGAGTTGCGCAAAGATTTGGCTTCCCTCTTGAAGTGAGGAAGTTTCAGCAAGCTGCTTGCGTTTTTCGGCCGTCAATTTGCTGAGATCTGGCTCCTTGCGCTGCTTCAGCTTAAGGACATAAAAGTTGCCACGGACGTCGAGCACGCGCGGAAACAGTTCCCCTGGCTGCTTCAGCCCCACCAGGGCATCCCCTACTTCGCTGCTGGCGCCGATTCCGGGCAGGTAACGCGCATCAGCGTGAACTTCGCCGGTGGAAGCCCATTGCAGGTGGTACTGCGCCAAATATTGATCCACTGGCTTGCCTTCCTTGAGGTCGGCAAAGATCTTGTCGGCGGCCTCTTTGGCAATCTGTGGACGCTTCTCTTTCAGCAGTAAGTTTTCGGCAATTTGTCGCTCCGCCGCCTCAAGCGTTTGCTTGAGTTCAGACTTTTTGTCTTCGACGCGAATGATGTGGAAACCAAATGGTGTCTCGACGATGCCGCTGAGCTGGCCTTTTTCGAGGACGAAAGCTGCATCACTGAACGATTTGTCCATCGCCTCACGCCCAAACCAACCGAGATCACCGCCGCTGGTTTTGCCGCTAGGCTCGTCGGTAGCTCGGGTAGCGACGACGATAAAGTCGGCTCCTGGTGTTTGTACTTCTTTAAGTAGGTCCTCAGCCAGTTTACGGGCTGCGTCCTTCTCTCTTTTCTCAGCATCGGCAGTGGCATTTCTGGCGCCTTTGTAGCTGACCAAAATGTGCCGCGCCTTAATCTGCTCGGGGCGATTGAATTCTGCTGGGTTCTTCTCAAAATACTCCTTAGCCCGCGCCTTGCCGCTGGCATCAGCCAAAAATTTATCGATGTCGGCTGGAGCCACGGTGACGTCCATCTTCTGCGGATCGAACTTGAGGTAACTCAAATCCAAGGTCGTCTCTGTTATGCGGTAATCAAGCTCGGCCGCCTTTTGTGAAACATAGGACGAATCAGCGACGAATCGGCGCAGCTTCTGCACGGTCACACTGCGCCGGATGTCTTCAAGGAACGCTGACTCAGTGTAGCCATTGCTGTCGAGGTAGCGTTTAAAAGTCTCGTCCGAGAACTTACCGTCCTCACCCTTGAAGGCATCCTCCTGGGTCAGGAGCTGGACGATTTCGTCATCAGAAGCCCTCAGCCCCATGGCCTCGGCTTTGAGGTAGAGAGCGCGTTCGTCGACTAGCTCCCTGAGTACTGTATGAGCCAGACGCAACTGTCCGGGATCAAAGGCATCCTGATAGATCCGCTGGTACTGGCTGTAGGCACGCTGGTAGGCACGCTGGAATTCGATGCGGCTGATCTTCTCGCCACCGACCTTAGCGGCAACGCTACCGCTGCCCCCGCGCCCAAACTTTGCCCCAGTCGGATCACACACGCCAAAAAAGGTCATGGCTCCGAGGGCAGAGAGTAACACCGCGTAAGTCCAGAAGTTTTTATTAAGCTTATCGCCATCCATGCCACTTAAAGCTTTGTCTTTCATGCGAAACATGAGCGCAGCCTCTCCCCCGACAATTCAGTGAAACTCACGACAACCCACCGTAACCTTTTGCTAACGCTGCTTAAGCTGTAGCACAATTACC
>OMIY01000161.1 GCA_900299215.1 bacterium
ACCCCCAGCCCCCTCAAGTCCCAGATACTAATCTGTTTATTACCGAAATGAGCTTTTCCCATTTGATTGGCTTAGTGACATGAGCATCGCATCCTGCTTGAAGGCTTAGGCCTTGTTCCTCATTCATAGCATGAGCGGTAAGTGCGACTATGGGTACTCGATAGCCCTGACTTCTCAGTGTCCGTGTAGACTCATAGCCATCCAATCCCGGCATCTGCATATCCATTAAGACAATATCGAAAGTTTCGGAGCGAGCGAGTTCGACTCCCTCTTCTCCGCAGGCAGCGCACCTTACAGTGGCGCCATAACGGCTTAACATACGACTAACTAAAGTACGATTATCTGGCGAGTCATCTACCAGTAAAATTTTAGTAGCATTTAGTAATAATCCTTCACCACTGCTGGGAGGAGCTGTTTGTACGATTGCGCAGGCCTCCTCGAGGGTTTCTTTCCAGGATTTCTGAGAATCTGCCTTGATTTTCAATCTTAGTGCGAAAGTGCTTCCTACTCCCTCAGCTGATTTCGCGATGGTAATATCTCCGCCGAGTGCTTGCGTTATGGTTCTCGAAAGTGCTAGTCCAAGGCCAGTGCCGCCATGTCGACGCGAATAAGATGAATCAGCTTGAACAAACGGCTCAAAGATAGACTCCATTTCTGAAGGTTGAATGCCTGGTCCGGTATCAGTGACGTAAACCAAAAATTCATGGATGTCAGTCCCATCGTCACTGGGAGCGATGTACAAATTGGTTTCGACATAACCTTTATTAGTAAATTTAATGGCATTACCGACCACGTTAAGGAGTACTTGTCGCACCCGGAGGGGATCAACGAATATACGCGACGGAAATTTACCTGACCCGGTAATGCGAAGTTCGAGTCCTTTACTGCTTGCCCTCTGTGTAAGCACCGCGATGCCGCCAGCAACGATGTCTTTCATGTCTACCCACTCTGGAACAAGCTTGAGATGTCCGGCCTCTATTTTGGAGAGGTCCAAGATATCGTCTACAAGTTGAGATAGTTGCCTACCGTTACGTAATATGGCATCGATGCAGCTACTATTTTCCTCCCCGTTTGGTTGGTTTCGCCAAAGAAGTTCGGCGTACCCGATGATAGCCGAGAGCGGTGTTCTGATTTCATGACTCATGTTTGCAAGAAAAGAAGATTTTGCGACATTTGCAGCTTGAGCGTTATCCATGGCGATTTGAAGTCTTTGTTCTGTGGTCTTTCTCTCCTTAACTTCCCTATCGAGTTCATGGAATCGTTGTTCTAGGCTGTTTCCCATAGACTGAAAATTATCGATGAGTTCCGATATTTCAGCAAAGGGCGTTCGTGGCCATTTTAGTGTATGAATTGAGAGTGGATGCTGAGAGATGTCGCGCGTTGATTTAGCTAATAATTGAATCGGACTGCTTACCCAGACCACAGCTAGGAAGCTAAGAATCATTCCTGCAAGTGTGATCGCAAGTAGCTGCGCAAAGCTTTCAATGTAAAATGACTCGGCATCCATCATAAATTTGCCAAGAGGCGCTTCAACGCGAATGGTCCAGCCTAATGACGACACCTTTTTAATACTGCCGAGTACTGTTGCTTGCCATTGAGTATACGCAGATCCTGTACTTACTATAGGCATCTTGCGGTATGAATCGTTTGCTATGGGATCTACTGTCGAACCGAAATGTGCTGACTCAGGATCTAAGGGTAAGATGCCATCAACGCTTGATGTCACGATTTGCCCCTGCCTGTCGATCACCGTGAAACTAAACGAATCATCAGCGAGTATTGTGCGTAAAGTTTGATTTAGCTTTCGCGAATCAACTGATGCCAAAGCGTAGCCATGAAAAGCTGATTTCGGATTATTTGCTGTTTCTAAAATTGGGAGGACGAAGCAAACTATTGGAAAGTTTATCCCACCTCGCCCCATGAATACATCAGATACCACAGGTGCTCGAACGGCCCGTACTTCTTTGTAATAAGGTCTGTCCGAAAAATTGATGCCAATAAGTGACTTTCCATCACCGTCTACTTGTGGGGTAAAGGCGATAGTAGTGGCTTCTGCATTTGCTAAATATAAATCCGCAAAGCGTTGATTAGCGGCATGGATTACACTGATCTCTCGCTGTAAACCAGGCGAGGCACGCAAATTGTAATCTTTGGATACTTTCACTAGTGTTGTTAACAGATTTATGTTTTCAGAACGCCAAATTTCAAGGAAATGTGCGATATTTTCGGCTTGGCTGGAAGTTGCATTGAGCAAGCTTGATTGGCTGGTGCGAATGCGAGAATTGCTAACGGCTACGACGATTGCTAGGGCAGGGATAAATACGAGTGCGACCAGAGTGTTAAAACATGCCTGTTGCAGTGGAATTCTGGTTTCTGGGCGTCTCAGCAACGTTATCGCGAGAAGAAGCCCACTGGCTATCATAGCGTTGAAGGTGGCGTTGATAACCTGCTTCAGATAAAGCATCAGCATTCCAGAGGGATTCATGTGTAACATGAGGCCATAAGAAATGCCAAATATCACCGCGCCTGGAATTAGCCAAAAAATGGTTGAGGCAACTAATACGTTATCCCAGAATCGACGAAAAGTTACCGAAACAAACGCTGCTTCGAAAGCCGATAGCAGGACGAAATAAGGGTGGTGCCACAACTTTAATGTTACCAGTGACCCTGCGACGCCTATAACGAAGGCGCTACGCCAGCCCATCCAAGCGGCAGCAACCAAAGAAACTACGCTGCCAAAAATAAAGTCAACACCGAATAAAATGGGAACGTGAACATAATTCGACATAAGCGCTGCCATGGTTAGCATAGCTAACAGTCCTCGGCGGCTCCATGTGCCACGAATAGGGCAAGCAACCGATGAATCAACTTTGCGCGCAGCGCAGTCCATATGGGCCTCAGCTGTGTTCACATTGGCTGCATAACATCGTCAGGGGCGGGCTTGGCAATGATTATTACGACAGTCGTTTTGCCGGATATTGGCTAAATGCCTGAAATTAATGGACTAAAGAATATAGGGAATATAATATATGCTCATATTTTTGGGGTGGTTAACGTAAGATAGCTTAATACTATGTGTTGTTTTTGCTACAGTTCAGCCCCGTGACACCCCGTGTTGTAAATTTCATGATGTAGGGCGATCAATTTATGAAATTCATTGCTTTGAGCTGTAATCGGCTACGTTCTTTTGCTATTGCCTCCGGCCTTTCTATTTTTGCAATTAATACTTCTGGTTCTCTGGCTGCAGTTATCGATCCAGCCGATCTCGATAAGGCAGTTGATGCATGTGAAGACTTTTATCAGTTTGCTTGCGGGGGATGGATTACTAAGGCTCAGATCCCGGATGATCGCCCCGAGTGGTCGCGCGGATTTGCCACACTTACCAAACAAAATGAGGATCTGCTCAGAGCTGCGCTTGAGCAATATGCCGCGGGAAATCTGCCAGAACATGATGCTGAGGCCAAACTAGTGGGCGATTACTACGCCTCGTGTATGGACGAGGACGGCATAGAAAAAAAATCTCTATCCTCGCTCAAGCGACGCTTAGAAGCTGTCGAAGTTATGAAAGATAAGCGTGCTTTAGCGATACAAGTTGCACGTTACCACCTAGAGGGTGCCGGAGCCATTTTCAGTTTTGGTGCGGGCCAGGATTACAAAGACTCATCGCAGATGATTGCTGACGCAGATCAAGGAGGACTGACCTTACCTGATCGTGATTATTACCTATCCGACGCAAAAAGGTTTGAGGAGATACGGGCAAAATTCCGTTCCCATTTGCAATCCATGTTCAAACTGTACGGTGAGACCGAAAATCAAGCCAAGCAGGATGCCGATACGGTGATGCAAATTGAAACTGAGCTGGCAAAGGTATCGGCCGACAAGGTGACCCGTCGTGATCCTAATGCAATGTACAATCGGCTAGACCGCGCGGGTTTGATAAAGCTTGCACCAAGTTTTGACTGGGAATCTTATTTTTCTACACTGGGATATCCCGGGCTGAATGCGATCAATGTGGATGTCCCGAAGTTTTTTATCGGAGTCGAAAAGCTTCTTAAGACTGTGCCGATGGCAAGTTGGCGGACCTACCTTCGCTGGCATGGAGTTCATTCTGCTGCATCAGCACTTAATAAATCTTTTGTGGAAGAAGATTTTAACTTCGTCGCTAAAGCGTTGACCGGTCAGCCACAAATTAAACCGAGATGGAAGAGGTGTGTGAATAGTACCTTGGAGGCGATGGGACAGCCACTCGGCAAAGTTTTCATCGCAAAGACTTTTAGCCCCAAGGCAAAGACTGAAGCTCAGCAGATGATTAAGGCCATTGAAAGTGCAATGGGAAAGCGTCTTGTAGCTTTGGATTGGATGGATCAGGCTACTCGTGAGCAGGCTGATCAAAAGCTTCACACAATTGTGAATCAAATTGGCTATCCAGATAAATGGCGGACCTTCACGGCTTTGAAGGTGAGTCGTGATAATTATTACGCTAATGCTGTAAACGCAGCGGCATTTAACTCGCGGTTCTACTTGGACAAGATTGGACGGCCTGTTGACCGCAGTGAATGGCATATGCCTCCATCTATGGTGAATGCATACTATAGCGCGGACAATAACAAAATGGTGTTTCCAGCGGGTATACTTCAGACGCCTTTCTACCAGGAGGGACGCCCTGCTGCTCTTAATTTCGGCGGTATCGGTATGGTCATGGGGCACGAGTTGACGCATGGCTTTGATGATCAAGGACGTAAATTCGATGCTAAAGGCAATTTGCGCGATTGGTGGAGTCCTAAGGTCGGCGAGGAATTCGACCGTAGGGCAGAATGTATCGTAGACCAATATTCGAAATTCGTCGCCGTTGACGATGTGCATGTGAATGGAAAGTTGACGCTTGGTGAAAACATTGCTGACCAAGGTGGGATAAGACTTGCGTTTGAGGCTTGGCGCCAGACTGCTGAAGATGGAGCGGAATCAGTAGATGGCTTTACTCCGTCGCAGCAGTTTTTTATTGGCTACGCGCAAACCTGGTGCCAAAAAATGCGTCCAGAAATGGCTAGGTTGAGGGCTACTACAGATCCTCACTCCCCAGCGCGCTTTCGCGTGAATGGTCCGTTAAGTAACTTTGATGAATTCAGCAAGGCATTCTCGTGCAAGGCTGGGACAGTAATGAATCCATCTAACCGTTGCCGAGTTTGGTAAAACCTCTCAGGGCCTGAGTGAAACCGTTTCACCGCGCTACTCGATTCGCGTTGGTGAAACGGTTTCACTTTTGTCTGTTTACAAGTTCCTCCTGCCCCGGATACCATCTTCAAAACAAATACGTTTAGTTAAACAATTTTTTGTCTGGGAGACTTGTCGCGATGAAACGCAAGTGCACCATGATTACTGTTGCCAATCTAAAAGGTGGTGTTGGCAAGACTACGGCCGTTATTAATTTGGCCGCAGCTCTGGGGCTCCAAGGTAAGAAAGTATTGGTTGTTGATCTCGACTTTCAGGGCAATGCCACTACTGGGTTGGGTCAGACTCGTGGTGAGACAGGAAGTAACATTTATTCAGTACTAACCGAAAAAAGTACTATCGTTGAAGCTATCAATCATACTGAAGTCAAAAATGTCGATCTTATCGGAAGTCACAGAGCTTTATTGGATTACGCAAAATCTCGTAATAGCGCCTTGGGTCGCGAGTACCTTTTTGATGGTTGGCGAGAAGATAAAGTGGTGAGCCAATACGATGTTGTGATTTTTGATACCCACCCCGATATGGACTGTTTGACACTAAGTGCTCTGGTTGCAAGTGATTATTATATAGTTCCGTTGTTTGCTGAACTGGACCCAATTGTTGGGTTAACGGACATGTTTTTGCAGATTGAGACGATCAAGAAGAGATATAACCGCGGCTTAAGTCTGCTAGGTGTTCTTGTGACCAAGTATGACAAGGCTGAAGCAACCCATAGAAAGCTCGAGGCTAAGATCCGATCGGGTGCGAAGCGAGGCAATTACACTGTATTTAAAACGTTGATCCCTGCGTCTAAAAGGCTTTCGTCTTCCAAATTAATGGCTCGACCAGTAGTCAACTTCGAACCGAGTTCACAGGTGGCAAAGGACTTCATGGCTCTAGCTAAGGAGGTTGCACCTAAACTCAAACCTAAGACAGCGAGCGCTAAATCTGAGCGCGCCATCAGCTTTGCCGCCATCGAAGAGCAAGTACTGGCCGAGGCGAGTGCCGAGGCTTCCGCCCACGAGTTAATTTGAGGAGGTAGCCATGCGAGCGACTGAAAAAAGTAAAAAGAACTCCAGATCAGTCGGCAAGGGGCATTCGAGGCCGCTTGACCGCAACAAGAAGGCTCAACCAGCCAAAGCGACAAAGTCTGCCGCTAAGTCCAAAGCCCTAGCTGCGGTAGATGCACTCCTTCGGCAGCCTGAACCCAAACGCGTCGGCGCTAGCGCAGCTGGGCGTGGACGCCCTGTGATCCCCCAAAAAGACAATCAAGATCCAAACGCACTTACGCTTTCTCGATTTGAGCGCTGTTTAATAAGGGCTGAAAAGGGTGAGCCCGGCCCAATTTTGGTCAAAGACTTGAAGCTTGATGAGAGAGTGTCAGCAGTAGCAAAAAAAAGTGGTCGTGTTGATCTGTACTCGAAAATGTTAAAAGCCACTCCATCTGCGCAACCAGGGCGACCTCTGGTCAATATAGTGGGCAATAGTGATGGGGACCTCAGTTTTCAGTTGTTATCGTTGTACGACCTGGTCCTAGCGGCCATTGAGCTGGGTAGAGAGCAGCTCCAAGTGTCTTTGGTGCGTTTGCCGGATGACGAAGCAGAGCGTTTGCTCTCGCAGCAAGACACACAGCAACCCGTGGAGGAGGATGTATCTCCGCTTGCCATTGCTAAGATGAATGGATTTCTTCAAATCCCTATGATGGAAATCAAGCGTGACGAAAACTTACGACAGGAAATCGATTTAAGCAGTCCTGAGTTTAGAAACCTAGTTAGCTCCATCGAGACTATTGGTTTGCAAAATCCTCCTGTCGTCGAGGTTAGGTTAGATCAGGCGGGCAACGATTCAGAAGTTCGGTACGTTTGTGTTTCAGGACACCGGCGGCTTTTAGCAATGGAGCAACTTGGCCATACTGAAGTTGTTTGTGCCCTTAAATTGTTTAAATCTGACCGTCATCGCGCTCTTGCGGGTCTTGCTGAAAATATCAACAGGGAGGACCTGCATTTCTTAGACAAGGCAGATGGCTACGGACTACTTGCTCTACAGGGAATGACTGTACATGAGATTGCCGCCTTACTTGATGCGGATCAACGCACAGTTGCGAAGTACCTCAGGGCATCAGCTTGGGATAAGGGGGTCAAGACGCGTTTGCGTGAGCTTGGTACGAAGATGACCACACGCTTCCTCTTAAACATGCTGGCTGCTGGCGAACGTACCACTGCCGAACTACACGCTTTAATTGATCGTTTCACTGCGAATCTAGAGGCTAAACCAAAGTTTAAGAGAGGTGGGCAAATTCGCGCCAAGCTTGAGGAATTCTACACTTTGAGTGAGGTGCCTAAGGACCAACGTCAAATTATTGAAAAGGCACTCCGGTTCCTAGGTTTAATGAGGTGATCTAAAACGTTAACTGGGGCGCCAATAACGGCGCCCTGGTTTTTTAGTAACCATATAAAATAATTGGATAAGTTG
>OMIY01000162.1 GCA_900299215.1 bacterium
CTCAGCTGTAGGCTTGGAATCCCATGCCCAAAGCTTCTGCCACAGCTTTGTGAGTGATATGACCTTGGTATGCATTCAGACCATGACGCAACGCTTGGGACTTAGCCAAGGCCTCTTTGAAGCCTTTGTTAGCAATCTCAAGGGCGTACTTGATGGTTACGTTGGTCAATGCATAGGTACTGGTCTTTGGCACGTCACCAGGGATGTTGGTCACACCGTAATGCAGCACGTTCTCTTCGATGTAAACCGGATCATCGTGCGTAGTTGGACGAATAGTCTCAACACAGCCACCTTGATCGATCGCCACGTCGACAATCGCCGAATCACGCTCCATCGAACGAACCATCTCACGCGTCACCAAACGTGGCGCCTTCGCACCGGTGATGAGCACGCCACCGATCACAAGATCAGACTCTGCAACTGCTTCCGCGATATTCTCGGGATTTGACATGAGAGTCGTCACGTTGTTGCCAAAGACATCATCAAGGTAGGCAAGACGTCGAGCGCTGACGTCTAGGATCGTCACGTTTGCACCTAGGCCGATAGCCATCTTCGCGGAGTTGATACCTACAACACCACCACCGACGATCGTCACGCGACCGCGCTTAACTCCAGGGACGCCACCAAGTAGTAGCCCCTTGCCGCCATTATGCTTCTGCAGTAGTTGAGCGCCAACTTGGACAGCCATACGGCCTGCAACTTCACTCATCGGAGTGAGAAGCGGAAGCGAACGATCTTCTAGCTCGATAGTCTCGTAGGCGATTGCACTAACGCGACGCTTGACTAGGGCTTGAGCCAACTCTGGCACAGCTGCGAGGTGTAGATATGTGTAGAGGATCTGATCGGGACGCATGAGTTCGTATTCAGAGGCGATAGGTTCTTTCACCTTGATGATCATCTCTGCTTCACCCCAAACAGCTGCTGCTGTCGGGAGGATTTCGGCTCCTGCTGCTTTGTATTTATCGTCGGGGATCCCAGCGCCCACGCCAGCATTCTTCTCAATCAGAACCCGATGTCCGGACTGCACCAGCTGCTTCACGCCACCCGGCACGATTGCAACCCGATTTTCCCGGTTCTTAACTTCCTTTGGCACGCCGATAATCATTGAGGGCACCCCTGTATGGTAGAGTCATTTCTGCTCCGCCTTGATAATGTCGGCTGGCCCACGCTGTCAAGTAGCCAAAATTCCGTCACAGATCGACTTCGAACTCCAGACCGTCGTAAGCCATCCGAACATGCGGCGGTAACTTAGCCTCATCGATCGCATGTCGTAATTCATGAGCAATATGAGTTAGATAGCCACGCTTAACGGCTAGAGCCTGGAACAAGGCCAAAGTCTCGTCAACACAGCTGTGGGTGGGGTGCTGTCCAAAGCGGATGGCACTGGCCACCATGGTATCGATCTGACCACGCCACTTATGAATCAAAGAGTCGGGAAATTGTTTGAAATCGGTGGCATAGGCAAAGCGGCCAATCTTGAATACGGCCGTCTCGGTGTGCCCGTGTGGCACAAATGCAGGCTCGACGGTAAGTGCCCCCAACTTGAAGGCTTTGCTGGTGAATGGCCTAAGCACCACCTGCGGCTTGGTGCCTAAATAGCCGGTATCTTCAAAGGCGTAAGAAAAGCGCTGGCGAAAATCTGGGCAATGCTGCTCGGCCACATGACACGCCACTTCTTCACGACTACTAAAATAAAAAGCACGTAAGTCGTCAAATCCGTGACAATGGTCAGCATGTGTATGCGTGTACAGCACATCCTTTAGACTGCGCACACCGGCACGAAGCATTTGCATGCGAAAATCCGGGCCAGTATCGATCACTAAATTTTGCTCTGATGTGGTGAGTAATAAAGAAGAGCGCAATCTATGATCACGTGGGTCCGCGCTCTTGCAAGTAGGGCATTGACAGCCGATAACTGGCACACCAGTGCTGGTTCCACTGCCCAAAATAGTTACTGTCGCCTGCAACGAGTCAGCCCCTAAAATATTGTTCGAGAAAACTCATGCGTCCACTATCAAGCGTAACATAGGTTCGCATAGCCTCTAGTTTAGCCAGACTCTCGAGTTTACGCAGCGGATAATCATCGAAAAACCTAGACTCATCGGCGCAACTGTCGTCCGTAATTAATTCTTCGTCATAGCCGCTAAACCCACCAATCCGCGTGCGGAGACGACTTAGAACTCCCTCACGACATAGTAATTCGAGACCAGCCTCAAGATCCGGCTGGGTAAATCCCGACTCTTGCCCGAGAAAACGCAATAGTGCCTGCGGACTTTCCCCCATGCCGCCTGCTAAATAACTCCGCGCTAACTTCAGTATCGAGCGCAGTAGCGATACGTCTGGGAAGCTTTTATCAAGCATGAACTTGTGGACGTGATAATCTCGGGAGCCATAAACCAAACTGCACTTGGCCGCTTGACCGTCGCGGCCAGCCCTACCAATCTCCTGCACATACTGCTCTAGACTCCCTGGCATACCAGCATGATGCACGAAACGAATGTCCGACTTGTCGATGCCCAGACCAAAAGCATGAGTTGCCACGACGACACGCACTTTGTCTGACATAAATGCTCGTTGGGTCGCGTCTCGCGCCTCGGACGTCAAACCACCGTGATAAAGTGAAGCCGATACTCCCGCGGATTCCAGCATCCGACACACTTCACGCGCTTGTTTCCTAGTTGGTGTGTAGACTATACCCGCCCCGTCACTACTCAGTACTGATTGTAGAGTGGCGGAGAATAAATCGGCGACCTTATCGGCTTTAACGACTTTGAGACGCAAATTATCGCGAGCGAAGCCGCCCCAGACCACTTCTGGTGACTGCAGCTCAAGAAACTGAATAATATCGTCTCTCACCCGCGCGGTTGCTGTCGCCGTCACAGCCAATTTTGGGATCGAGCCCAAATCGCGCAGATAAGCGCCAATCATGCGATAGTCAGGACGAAAATGCCCACCCCACTGACTGATACAATGCGCCTCGTCGACTGCGACCAGCTGGACATGCTCTGCCTTCAAACGGTCACGGAAATCAGGTCTAGCAAGTCGCTCAGGAGATACGATTAACAGTCGTAATTCGCGACGACCTAAACGCTCCCAAACAGCATCTCGCTCCTCTGGCGACTGCAGACTATCCAAAGCCGCGCTGGCGATCCCGGAGCTTGCAAATTTATGCTGCTGATCACGGATCAATGCTATTAACGGAGAAATGACTAAGACTAACCCTGACCGCATTTGAGCTGGTAAACCGTAGCAGAGGGACTTACCAGCTCCAGTTGGCAATACTGCGAGGCAATCCCGACCTGCTAGGACTTGCTCCAGCACCTTAGCTTGATGCGGCCGCAGTTTGTCGTAGCCAAAAGTTGCTCGCGCAACCCTGGCTGCCTCCTCAAGCTCGACACCTGGAATAAATTCCTTTGATATCAGCGTCTTTTGATTTGTCGGGCTAGCGCATTCCGTGGTCATAGGGGGGCATTAAAACCCAGATACGCCAGCGGCGCAACACCACTCAACCACCAATCACTACTCAGACGCGCCCGTTACATAGGTCAAATCGTAGGTCGCACCCAAGATCAAGGCATTAACAGTCGCTTGACCAACTGCGCTAACGGCAAATCCACCGTCAAAGTGCCAGGCCCCGTAGTTATAAACCCCTGCGAGCCCCCATCTGAGATAAGGATTGATTCCGTTCTTGAATTTGGTCTCGTCTAGGTGCTTGTCGTTGAGTTCAATGCTTTTGCCAAGCGTTGAATGAACACTCATGACACCGACACCTAACTCAGTTTGCAGCGTGAATGGTCGAGACGGACTAGTATGGTAACGCACTCCACCGAGAAGTCCGAAGCTCAGCACACTCAGTTGCGGGGAGGTGAAATCGAGACCGGTGTAAATTCGCACTGGACCTTGAACTGACAGCATGCCAACGCGGCCAATCAAGTCGTAGTGATCGCTGAGACGCATACCCCCGTGAATTGAAGCCTCCTGACCTGGGATTCCGGCACCCGAACCAACGGAGGCGTATCCAAGGGATAGTCCTAGTGTCATATCAGCCGGCGCGTGCGCAATCGGGTACTTGTCTTTGTAATCCGACTTCTCGTGATCAGATAGCAGTACGACCTGGCTACTGGCGGAGATCGGGCTAAATGCCTGCTCAATCTCAATACCGCGGGTTTGACCGGTTTTCATACCGACACCCTTGACGACACCAACGGCTTCAAGTTCCCCCGCCTCGTTTACGATGCCTACCTTGTCGCCAACACTTAGCCTTGGGTCTTTGCTGTAACAGTATTTAACTTGCTTATCGCATTGAATGTTGCGACCGAAAGCCGGTGTTCCAACGGCCAATGTCCATACGCATGCAGCCAGTAAAAGAGTCCTTTTCACTTTAACCCCCAGCACTCATTTGGATCGACAAGGCAATATGTTGTAAATAAGTCTAACAGTTAGACTAAGTCGTCTTCAAAGTACTTAGCAACCTCAGCTGCATCTACCGCCTTGGTGTTGAGCTGTAGCCCTCCAGCCAATATCTGCCATGCTCTGAGGTAGGGTACCCGCATATGTCCAGTCAAACTGCGTAAGATCTGTGGCAGCGTGGGCCATTCCGGCGGAGCGACAATAGCGGCTCCTGCTTGCAAACGCCCAAGGTACAAAGTGAATGCGGCCTCGTCACCTTTGGCCTTCACCAATGGATCGGCAAACGTTTGCTCTATATCCAGAAACCGCCCTACTTCAGCTTTAAAGAATGCGGAGGCAACCTCAGCTAATTGGGCATTGATGGGAATAATCGGCCGAACATCGATGACTAGCCCAGGTGGAACCTCATGAACCACCGGACAACGAAGGACCGCCGCAGCATCTTCAACCGCACAGAGCAGGATGGCTTTTGAGGTTGGACAAGTTAATTGAATCATGGAGCAATCTTCTTCAAGACTAACTTCGACATGGCTTGCAAGGTCTCCATTGTGCCCATTGAGTCACGCGCAACAGCCTTGTGATCAGGAAAATTGCTCGGGTTTAACTCATGCCGCAGGACATCCAGAGGCACCAGGTCCTGTAGGTCTCGCTTATTGTACTGAAGCACCCTCGGCAGCTCACTAAAGTTATAACCCTCAGCAGCAAGTATTCTGCGAGTCTCCGCCAGAGACTGAATGTTTTCCGCCATGAATTCGACACGGGAGTCGGCAACAAAAACGACCCCGTCCACACCTTTGAGAATTACCGAATTAACCGACTCGTAAAGAGGGTTTGTAGGCAGAGTAAAAAGATGAAGCTTAAGGTGAAAATCCTTAACATGCCCCATACTGACCGGCAAAAAGTCGAAAAACTTGGTCCCACCGCGGGATTCTTCAAGCTCTATGAGTCCACTGCGAGCTTCTTTAGCAGTGTTCTTATAGATTGATCGCAAATTCTCTGTTTTACCGGCACCGCGCGGACCAAAATAAACGATCTTGCAATTGATCTCTTTGGTATCAAAATTGGTGAAGGCCATACCCGCTAATCCTGCTCAAACAGATGACGAGATCTACGCACGGTCACTGTCGGCAATTCTAACATCTTCGAGCTGCCCACCCAAGACAGTTAACAAGTCGCGCGTGAACGGGGCCTGCTTGGCATCCTCAACTAGCTTGGCTCGACGCCCCTCTGCCTCGATCCCACGCTCATGCAGGATCGTTGCTGGCAAGGCCTCAACGCTTACCGCGTCAGTACCTTTAGCCTCTATGACCAGCATACCATTGAAGTTGAATAACTCTCGAAACTGCTCGCGAATCTTTTGCTGTTCATCTCGCTGCAACAGCGAACGGCTAGCATAACTTTGATCATTTACGGCCAAGACGATCCGCTCAGAGCTATATTCTAACGGATGAACTTCCTCTAGCTTCCTTGCCTGAAGTGGATTTTGCTGCTTCCAGGCATCGACGAGCAGACGCCAGCTGGAGGGAAACTCTTTGCTTCTGGGAACTACCGGGCTGGGCCTATTCTGCGTCGTTTGCGTGTCACCAACAGGCGCTATCGCTGGGACGCTCGCGGTCGTCGCGGCAGATGAAACAGGAGTAGCTGCCTGGGACCCAATCACCACCGGCTTAGCACTTACCGTCGCCGGAGATTTAGTCAAAAGTTCGGAAAGATCAGGTAGACCTGGGTCAAAGCACCACTCACAAACGTAGTTCTCAAAAATATAGCGATCTAGACTAGATCCATCTAGATCATCACGGCATTTGACCAGAGTCCTAAAAATACGATTGAGGTCAAGCGGGGCAGCCGCCGCAATGATCGCCTCCAATTTGGCCAGCTCGGCATCATCAAGACCAAGCTGTGCAATGTCCGCAGGATTTTGCCCCAGCCCTTGCCGCACAAATGCGTGGCGAGCAAGATGGGCCGTCTCCTCAGCTACGCTCAGGAAAGTTGCACCCTCCTGATCTAACTGATCAATCAATGTCAGAGCCGCCTTGGCATCACGATGTACCAAAGTACTGAGCAAGTTCAGATATGGTGAGGAAGACAGGTTAACTACCACCCCACGAAGGGACTCGAGCCCTACACTACCGGCTCCCAAAGCAATCGCTTGATCCAGCAAGGTCAATGCATCTCGCAAGGAACCATGACCTTCACGAGCAATCACAGCTAAGGCACGATCGTCAGCACTGATACCCTCTGAATCAACAATCTGCCTCAGCCTACCCATAATGCGAGCGGCGGCTAATTTAGCCAGATGGAAAGCCTGACATCGAGATACAATGGTTTGCGGCACCTTGTGCATCTCAGTCGTTGCAAAGATGAACACAACATGCGACGGCGGCTCTTCCAACGTCTTTAACAGCGCATTGAACGCTGCCTGCGAAAGCATATGCACTTCATCGATAATATAGACCTTGAAAGCGGATCGCTGCGGTAAGTAAACCACGGTCTCTTGCAGTGCTCTAACATCGTTGACACCGGTATTGGAAGCGCCGTCGATCTCAAGCACGTCTTCGTGATTGCCACGGGCGATGGCGATGCAACTTTCGCAGGTGTTGCAAGGCTCGATACCATGCTCGGTTTGCAACCGATGACTGCAGTTGAGAGCTTTGGCATAGAGACGAGCGATGGTCGTTTTACCAACACCCCTCACACCGGTGAAAATCACCCCGTGCGGCTCACGATGCATGGAAATAGCGTTGGCCAACGCCCTAGCAACTGATTCCTGACCAACCAACTCGACAAAGCTTTTCGGCCGGTATTTGCGCGCTAAAGGCTGATAGCTCACAACCAAGACCATCCTAACTGCAGGTAAAAGCTAGAAGCCCAGTGTGATAGCCAGATGACCTAAGCACCCATCAGACACCTCTACCGTTGCTCCCTTCCGGGCCTGGCGGGGTTCGTGGGCTAACGTCACCCAGGATCTGGCTATCACTCTGGGCTGCCTGCTGCGCCCCGGTTATATCGTAGGACTTGGCCTATGTCCACAACGGCCTGTACACGACCGTACCAGCCGCCACCCTGGTAGAAGCCGCGAATATCTTGTAAAATTGGGTCTATGCCCACTGAATTCTTACAAAAAGAATTGGCCTACCTAGCTGGCGCCTTCGTCACTTTGTTTTTTATCATAGACCCGCTGACCACTGTCCCCGTCTATATGACTCTGACGGACAGATACAGCGACGAACATAGACGCGGCATCTGCGCGAAAGCCAGCATTTTGGCCTTTTGCATTCTGCTCGCGGTCGCATTCGCCGGTCTGCAGTTGTTCGGTCTGTTCGGCATCACCCTGCCCGCATTCCAAATCGCCGGCGGCATCCTGTTGCTGATCATCGGCATCTCCCAGGTCAACGCTGTCCGAAGCAAGGTGAACTCCAATGAGGCCGATGAAAGCCTGGGACGGGACGATATCACCGTTTTTCCACTGGCAATGCCGCTTTTAGCCGGCCCCGGCTCAATTTCAACAGTGATCTTGTTGGCGACAAAAGCAGGCAGCGTCGTGCGCAAGCTCGAGCTGGTTGCGGCCATCGGTGTCTGTATGACGCTTACCTATCTTACCCTCAGAGCGGCCAAATTCCTTTTTAAGATTTTAGGCAATACAGGACTTAATCTACTTTCCCGCATTATGGGCTTGCTACTGACAGCCATGGGGGTCCAGTTCATCGTCAATGGGATCCGAGACCTCTTGCCGATGCTTATGGCCGGGGCACTTGGAGCGACATCATAACCTCACTCCCCAACCAGAGAGGATGTTAGAAACGTCTGACTCAGAAAGCGCCTTTTTAAATCTGGCGCCGGACCGACCTTTGACACGTCTCTCGCATTCAGCCCAAGTAGTGTGACGCATGGGCACCCCATCTACCAAGCTCAGGTAGCAGTGCGCAGCCTGCTTTGCCTGCTTCGGACGCATTTCAGGCAGCTCTGCATGATCAGGGACGTCATGAATCGGAATGCTGTATTTGAGAATCGAGCCTTTGTACAACTTGACTGGTTGACCTTTGGTGAAACCAACGGCGATTTCATCCACACGCTCGTTTCCTGGTACCCCGCTGTGCCCGCGGACGTAACGCCAATCGATACCCCCAAGGCTGCCACGGGCCGCGGTCAGGCGAACCAAAGCCTCCCACAATTCTTTGTTAGCCACCGGCTGACCCTCGGCCGTCATCCAGCCACGTGAACGCCAACCCCATACCCATTGCGTAATCCCACGAATGACATAGGTCGAGTCGGTGTAGAGGATCACCGGATGCGTCGCGTGCTTGGCAG
>OMIY01000163.1 GCA_900299215.1 bacterium
ACACGAGCTGCGGATAGTGAGGTCTCGCGACTAAAGCAGGCTGATATCTACTTCGATACTAGACCTAACAGTAATCTCCGGTCATTTCTAAGACTCCGCCTTTCGGAGGGGGGATCGAATGGAGGTACTCCAGCTGTATCCTCCGATCCGAATCAAGCTAACGATGTCTGTGTTAGTGGCTGTGTGCGCTCAGATATCGATGAAATGTGGTTAAAATGGGACATCGCCCAGAAGTTTTTTGTCACCTATGGTAAACAGCATGTGCGGTGGGGCAGTGGGCGTCTATGGAATCCAAGCGACTTCACGTCTGTGCGAGTTGTCGACCCATTGGCTCTTTTTGATCGTCGTCTTGGCGTTGACATGCTCAGATTACACGTACCGTTTGAGCAACAAGGCTATAATCTTTACGCGGTGTTACTTTATCCGAACGCCAAGCGAATTGATCAGTTATCAGGGGCTTTGAGAGGAGAGTTTGCCTTTGGCGGTATAGGCGAGATCGCCCTAAGCTTTCAGACAGCCGCGAACGCACCTATAAGAGCCGCTATCGATCTTTCAACGGGCCTTGGTCCAGTTGATATTCATACTGAGACCGTGTTTACTAAACGACAAAGTCAAACACTTTATAAAGGTCAAGTAAGTCCGGCAACCGGTGAGTTACCCACTCCATACCGCGATAAAGGTAGATGGTTCGTACAATCCTTATGGGGCGTCGATAGGACCATCAAATATAGTGCGGATGATGTAGTGACCATCGGTGCTGAGTACTTCTACAATCAGTTTGGTTACGATAATAGAGATCTCGAACTATATTCGATCATCAACGGTCAATCACCCGGCCTCTACGCGGGTAGACGGTATCTTGCTGCCTACGTAAATTTACCTAACCCAGGATCTCTGACAGATATCAGCTTCTTCTTAAACAGCCTGAGCAACCTAGGTGACGAGACGAAATTGGTGAGGCTAACGACTAGTGTTAAGATCCACAAGGAGGCCGATCTTCAAGCTTACGTAAGTCGATGCTTTGGGGACTACGGTGAGTTTTGCTTTCGCGTAAACGACTCAATTAAGGCCTTGGGAGCCAGTGACCAGGCACCGCCTACTGTCCGTCAAGTCGTTCAAAATTTGCCAACCAAGCGTAACCTGACGACTGCAGGAGTTGGACTTGTGGTTAAATTCTAGACTAATTTGCTTCAAGGCCACCGACAAATTTACTTGGTGATACTTCTTCGTTCCAGAATTCTACTGGATAATCGGCCAAACGAAATTTGTGGTCGCCAGGATTTTTCGCTAGCTCAACATAAAACTGGTAACCGCTCTCATTAGCATGCATGTCTCCGTAGGAGATGACGCCCGTCGATTTTGCACCGAAGAAGCCGAAACCTCCGCCGATCGTACATACCCAGCAAAAGCGCCCATAAATTTCATCGTAGCGCTTGTGCTCACTGACCGGCAGTGCATCGTCTCCCTCCATATACTGGCCAAATGCCAATCTTTCTTTAATTCCGGAGAGCATTCCTTGTTGCTCAGCTTGATAGTACCACCAGCCCTGCTCCATAAAATGGCCGATCTTGTCGATTCCAACCAGAGTTTGGCCTAGACGAAGTACGGGGGCAATACTGTGATCAGCCGTGAAATTCGTCTTATGAGCGGGAAATTTTCCGTTTAATAAATCGACTGGATTCTTGTTGTATCTAGAATCTGCGTATTTGATCGCCAAGATTTCATTTTTCGATGCGTCAAGGCGCTTGATCAGGTTGAACTCTGCCTTGGTTAGCTTGGAGACTTCTAGGCTAAGGTTGCCGACGCTCACCCCGATTCCGGATCCCGGCTGAGTGGCGGCACAGCGATGAGCAAACTCTTCGAGGAAATCCGCAGTCAAATTTTGTGTCCACGGGGCATTGGAAGGATTCACTGCCTGTCTCGAATCTGCCAGTACCGAATTTACGTATTCTTCCACCTTCTCCGTGACATCAACCAACGCCCGCGAGCTTTCGGTCTCACGGTCATCAGTCTCTTGCTTCAGATTACTGGATGTTGCGTGGCGAAAGGATCCGCACGCATAAAGATTCAGAATCAGCAGGTAACAGGTCAGGCGCATATTCCACTCCGGAGCCAACCAGGTTAGGCCCTCTCAACCAAAAGTATATTAAGCAAATTCGGGGCCAGCTAGTTGGCGCCTTGCTAATTCAATAAAAAGGCTGTAATTACAGATATATATAGGCGCTGGTCGGAGTTGGGGCTGTCGAAATTATTGGCACCCAAGTGTTAGCTCTACCGACATGATTTTGCATCCAACATTGGCTATTGTTGCCGTTTGTGTTACCACAGTGGCTCACACCATTTAGGCCCGCGTGGTGAAATTGGTAGACACACAGGACTTAAAATCCTGTGCTTCCGTAAGGGGCGTGCCGGTTCGATTCCGGCCGCGGGCACCACAAATAAAATCCATTAATATCAGTATGTTGCTTGTCGTTGAAGGCGCGGCGCTTGGCTCGGCTTAAAGCCAAACCGAGTATCGTACGATGTACGGATTATGAGCAGTTCAACTTCCAACAATCCTTCTAAATCTGGCTCTGGCTCCAGCAAGGGTCGAGGTTCCGGCGAGATCGGTCCATGCTACCACTGTGACGCCAAATCCGGTTCCAATACCTACTGCGAAATTTGGCGAAGTTGGACCTGCAGCTCGTGTCTCGGCAAGTTTCATAAAGTGCACCACAAATCTTGTGCCCACGAAGTAGATAAAAAAGGTCTATTTACCAAGCGTGTTCAACTTTATTTCACCATACACGTCACTAGATACGATGGGAAAATTGTCCCTCTTCAGTGTCGTCTTGGAGAAAAGATGGAAATGGAAGAGCACTGGATGGGAACCTACATTTTCGGTAGTGGCAGCATGATTTTGGTTAGTGAAACTCGTGCCGAGATCAATGACAAGATCTTGGCAGGACTTCGGTCAGTCAGGTAGGAAGCAACCATGAAGGCCTATATCATTTCACGTGACAAAATGTCATCCGAAGTACTCGAACGAGTGCTGAACGAGGACGACTTTACTGGAATCCGTACGCTTCCGCCCACTGCGGAATCGATGCAATCGCTGCGTGATGCAGATCCGACAACAGTGCTTTTTTGGGATTTGGACTCGAAGGAGTCATCGAGTTTAGTAAAGTCCTGCCCGTCCAGCGTGCCTATAGTTTATTTCGGCTCCCATGAAAGTATTAAAGCTGTTGGCGACGGTGTTAAGCATTCGCTCCGCAAGCCTTTTTCCAAGCTACAGGTTAGACAGGTGTTGCAGGGATCTCTGCTAGCTGGAGTCAAACTCAGCACTAAGCCGAGCACGAATAATCTCGCTCAGGAAAATAATCTCGACGTCATCAAAAAGCGTTGGCAGTCAGGTCTCGCTACCATCAACTTGCGGCGTAACGAACTCATTCAGATGCTCAAAGCGACTCCCGAGCAGCTGCGTGTCTTGATTCAAAAGCGAGGCAGTGACTTGGTTGGTGATAGTCGTAAGTTGCCAGTGGAAGCGTTTCCTATGAGTCACGCTCTGGTTGTAGACCCAAGTGAGCAAAACCTGCGGCAATTACTTCATAGCCTAGCAGCAAAATGCGTGATCCAAGCCGACACCTCCGAAGACGGTATGACAGGCTGGAAGCTCCTAGTCGATGGGCACTATGATGTCCTAGTTCTGCGATGGGAGTCACCAGAGTTGGGTGGTTTGTCATTTTATAATAAGTTGCGGACTCATGAGCGATTTCGTTATTTGCCCTTAGTAGTTCTCTCATCCAAAGTGCAAACTCAAGACTTTAGGTTGTTGGATGAAGACTTGGCCGTCTCAATCCTGCCGCTTCCAATTTCCGACAAGGCGCTAAGCGGAGCATTGAGTCAGGTTGTTAGTAATGCAGTGCTGAGCCGAGAATTTATCTCAGATTTGACTGGTTTGATTAAGGATATCCAATCTGTTTCTGAAATTGCGAGCAGGGAAATTTTAGCAAACAAAGGAAAGGCATATGACCAGGTAGTAGCCAATGCATTGAAGCTCGTCGGCGACAATCTGCTTGAGCAAAATAACTTTGACGGTGCTGAATGGGCATACTCAGCGGCATGGCGTCTGGGTGATCGTCGTCTGTCGCTTGTCACCGGTTACGGCAAGGCTTGTTTGTACCAAGGTAAAAGTGACGAGGCTTTGAGGCTAATTTCCGTCGCAGATGCAATCGCGCCCAAGTCAGTTGAGCGACTCTGTTTGCTTGGCGAACTTGAACTAGGAAGGCGTCGTTTCGTTGATGCTAAGGTCCAATTCGGCAAAGCACTTGTGATCGATCCTGAGTCGAGCCGTGCCGAAGCAGGAATTCGAGTCGCCGAGGAGCTAGAAAAATTTGAGAAGTCAGGAATGGTCAAGACGCCTACGGATAACTTTGCCTCATACCTTAATATGATTGGCATCACGATGTCTCGCGCTGGGAAGACGGTAGAGGCAGCAAGTTATTACGAGTCAGCTCTGATTTTCATCCATAAATCTGACCAACAGGCCAAACTCTACTTCAACCTCGGAATTTGCTACTTACGTGCGCGTCGACCAGTTGATGCAAAAAATGCACTTGAAAAGGCAGTAAAGCTATCTGACGGCAATTTGGCGAAGGCTCAGAAATTTCTTATTATTGCCACGGAATCAATGGCAAAAGGTGCTGTGACACCTGATACCTCGCTCGACTTCGAGGTTATTTGAACGGGTAAGCAATTGGTGATAGGTTGAAGCTGATGAGATGGTTCATTACTACCAGAGGTGAATCATGAAAGAGCAAAAAGTCGGGGATCTTGTACTGCCGTTAAAGAACTTTCAGGAGGTTTTGCACTCGGACAGTTTGCTGAGTGCCATACATACACTTCGTTCCAATGCTGGCTTGCCACTTGTGGTTCTACGTCATGGTGAGGTCGTTGGCGTTGTGACCGAGAGTGAGCTTGTGTTGAAAGGTATGCAGGCTGAAGGTGCTGCTATCAGTGCTAGTTTGCATGTGAGCGATGTGATGACTCCTGTGCAGATGACTGTTAGCGAAGAAACAACCCTTTCCGAGGTTCTAGAGGCTTTCCACTCAGGTATCGCAATGCTTCCGCTTACAAGGCAGGGGCGTGTAGTAGCTGTGATAAGGCCACAGGACATACTCCGTCTGGTAACGCAGCTAGGTAAGCAGCCAGGTATTTTTTCGCGTGCAGCGGCGGAGGCAGAAATTGCCATGAGCTCTCCTGTATGGCAGGAGCTTTTAAATCTTTTAGCTGAGGTCGGTATCTAGAAAGATTTTTGATGTTTTTAGCTGAATTCTACAACCATCCCAGGTGTTGTCGTAGTGCCTGGGTCCTGCCACTGCAAATCCCGCTAAATTAAAGATTTTAGGTAATTTATCCGAATGCTAAATGCCAGGTTGTAATACTGACGTTTGCAAATGCATTAACTTAATGCCATCAACTCGAAATCACTATGAAGCACTACCAGTGGATGACAGCCTTGCTAATCATGGCGGGACCATTAGGTGAATCCTATGGTGCTGAGGCGGATTGTTATGACAAAGGGGATTATTACTACATCCCCGCAGAAGATCTACTGGCGGCTAAAAAGAAAGCATTGCTCTGCTTTTTCGCAGAAATAACAGTGAAATCGAGTAGTCGCGAAGATAATCAAAAGATCGAATTTAATCAGGAGACCAAGCTTGATGCGACAAGCTCGATATTTGACTGGCAAGGTCTAAGGAAAGCTGACAGCCCTAACCTCTATCGTTGGTCGATCAAGGATGTTAATGACAACTTGAAGCGACTGGCCAGTGTGAATACTAGTCGACTAATTCCTGTAGAGAAAGAAGTTCAGGAAGTCTGGCGCTCAAACTCAATCAAAAAAGAAATCATTGAAATCAACTCGCGACCACAAAACGCCAGCGTCACATTTGATGGTGTCGAGAATGCCTGCCAAACACCCTGTAAACTCGAAGTTCTTCATGGATCCCATGCCATTTCGCTTTGGAAGCAGGATTATAGTCGAGTTTCTGGTACCTTTAGCGTCGATACAAGTCATGATTCCTTCTCGTTTGATCTTAAGGAAAATATCAGCCGCGTAAATTTCAAAGACTGTCCGTCTGGTACCGATATTCGGATTGACGGTAATCGGTATGGCAACACATCTGATTCCGCGATGAAATTAGCGCCAGGCACCTATATATTGGAGTTCGAGCACCCCGAATACTTCAAATCCAACCAAAAAATATCTGTAAATGTCGGTGATAACATCACGGTTAACTGTGGATTAAAGCCAAAAATTGGTGGCGTCGATGTCTCGGCCCGAAATTCGATGGGTGAACCAGTCAAAGCTACAGTTGAAATTGATGGTGTGAGCGTCGGAAAAACCCCCGGAAATTTCGACGTAAGGGCTGGATCTCGCCGAGTTCGTGTTTCAACTAATGACGAAGTCTGGGAAGAGACAATTACTGTAACTAAAAGCCAGACGTTGTCTGTCGTAGCTAAACTCAAGCCGAAGGAATCAGACGCAGAAAAGGCGATACGCAGAAGCTATCGATCCTATGCAGTCATGGTTGAGATCGGTTCCATGAACGAAATCAAGGCACGCGGAAAATCTTCCAACATCGAATATACGTTTTCGGACTGTTCGGATAGTCAGACTCCCGAAAAAGGTGACACTGGTCGAGTCTTTATATCTAAGAATTTCACAGATAATATTGGTATTAATATTGGATATCTAAGTGGGAAGTACACTGCCTGCCATAGAGCCTTCGTAGCCAACTATTATGAGCCACAGATTACTGGCTACAACGTTGCTTTCAGTGGGCCAACTGTTGGCGTAAATTACGCGCTAATAAATCAATGGAACATAGAGCAAAACCAGGGCGGACGAAATTTCACCCGGTGGCTTGATTTTCGCCTTTCATATATTCCTGGTCTCGACCTAACTGTGGCAGATAAAAATAACCAGGCCGAAAGCAACTATAAACTTAGTGGCGCCGCGTTATTGGAATGTTCTCTCGCGACAGTAACTGTCGATTATTTTAAATTATCGCTGATCAATGTGAGTTTTGTGAAGACCCCAGAATTGCCAGAATCTAGCCTTTTAGATCTGGGATCTTTCTCAATGCTTTCCATCATTGGATTTGGGCTAAGCTTTTAAAACTGATAAGTGGATCAGTTTACTCGGCTTCAACTGGCAAGAAATGGTATCCGCCCTTATTCGCTGGATAGCGGAATTTTTGACTCTTAGGGTGAGACGGCATGGTGCACGGCGTAGGGTTGTGCTGCGCCAACGCCAGAACTCCAACTTGACGATGATAGCCACCAAATGGGGAAACATCGACTGGGACCACGTTGATCAGGTTGGTGTCACAGGTCTCAAGATAGGTGACGGTAACTTCAACCTCGTCATCGCTCACCGACTCATGGTGGATGTCTAAGATGCGGGCAGGGAAAAGTTCAGCTTCATCGGCTTTCTTAGGAGCAACGACTACGATGGGGCGACTGACGGTATCAGGTGTAAAATCTAGGCTGAACTCAAGCGCCTCCTCGGGACAGCTACACTGCTCACAGCGGCTTCCGCTCATAATGGCTCCTACAGCTGTAACCGCTGGAGCCTCTGGGTCTATACGTGGCAGCGTCGACAAGACCAAATTCTCGAAATATTCGGTACAACTCTTGGCATAGGTGATCTTCAAAGGTCCGCCTGCAGGGCTAAGTTCAGCAGGCTCAACATTGATAATACGTCCCAAAAAGAGGCGCATTGGTTGTGACGTGATATTGAACATCGAGTGGCCAGCTGCTTGGCTGCTGTTTGCCAGCACAAAAGTAGCGACCAAAGATAATCCTGCCGCCTTGATTGCTCGTAATAAAACATGTTTAGCCATAGCGCCTTCTCCCGCATGTGCAGTCAAATCGACCGCGATTAGAAATACGCTCAATGTTGTGCAGGATTCATGCCGCCTTGTCAGTACTGATAATTGTAAAACTTTTTTAAAATATAGATCGAGTTGCTACTTAAACCGCGAGAGCTGCAGCGAGGTCATCTAAGATGTCTTGAACTGGTTCTAATCCTAAAGACATCCGTACGAGGTCACGCGGCGTTTCAGTATCAGGGCGCTCCATCGAGGCGCGATGCTCGATCAGTGTTTCGACGCCGCCGAGGCTGGTCGCTCGGTGAATACGGAGTACGTTTGCTACGAGTTTTTTCGCGGCGCTCTCACCGCCAGCAACTTGAAACGACAGTACGCCGCCGCCGCCTCGCATTTGCTTTTGCGCAAGTGCATAATGCGGATGGCTCGGTAGCCACGGATAGTAGACTTGTCTGATTTTTCCGTGCTCAGCCAAAAATTCGGCAACTCTCAAGGCGCTGGAATTTTGCTGCCGTACACGTAACTCGAGAGTAGCAAGGCTGCGGCTAGTCAACCAGCAGTCAAATGGCGCTGGTACTCCACCGCCGCACACCTGGACCTGGCGCAGACGTTCTGCCAAAGGACCGCGCTCGCGTGTGATGAGAACTCCGCCAAGTACGTCAGAATGACCGTTGATATATTTAGTCGTCGAATGAAGTACGATATCGCAACCAAACAAAAGTGGATTTTGGTTGAGTGGTGATGACATCGTATTGTCGCAAAGAACATGGGCACCGTGGTGATGTGCTAACTCGGAGATTGCAGCAAGGTCCGATAGGCGCAAACATGGATTCGAGGGTGACTCGATCCATATTAGTTTCGTGCGTGGCGTCAGAGCGGCTTTGACCTCGTCGATCCGAGTCATATCAACCAGACTGAAAGCCAGTCCCCAACGCGGAAAAATATCGTGAATTAAACTCAGGGTCCCGTGGTAGCACTCTTTTGGAACCACAATGTGGTCACCAGTCTGGAGTGCCAGTAGTGCTGCCATAGAGGCTGCCATCCCTGATGCAAATGAGAATGCCTCGGCGCCATACTCAAGCGCACAAAGAGCCTCTTCTAACTGGGACCTATTGGGATTGCTATGGCGCGTGTAGAAATAACCAGACTTAAAACTACCATCAGCCTCGCGTTTGAACGTAGTGCTCAGCTCTATCGGTGGCACGACCGCTCCACTTGAGGTTTGCGGTGTGTCACCAGGCTTTGCCATCGTAGTCTCCCGCAGCGAGGCAATTAACTTAAGGCGGTGATCGTCTCGCGCACGTCATCCGTGTGACGGAGTTGTACGTCTCGTGGCAGCGTCTTGCGAGCTAAGCCAAATAGCACCTTGCCCGGGCCTATCTCAACGTAGTCGCGACAGCCAGCAGCGTATGCGCTCTCTAGGCTTTGCGTCCACTTAACAGGGCTATTGATCTGGGCAACTAAGAGGTCAGCGGAATACTGGTCGCTGATTTCAGCAGTTAGGTTGGGAATGATGCGGGTCGGTGTCTTATGGAACTTGGACTCGGTCAGTAGTGGTTCCATCGCCACACGAGCAGGTTGCATCAGTGAGGAATGAAACGGCGCGCTAACTGGCAGCATGACGAAGCGAAGTCCGCTAGATTCAAGGCCGACGCACAAACGATCCACAGCAGTTTTATGACCAGCGACCACCAATTGCTGCGGCGAATTGAAATTAACTACCTCGACGACGGATCCGGTTTCGGAGGCATCAGCGCACCGTGCTTGCAGGTCGGTAGCCGCTACATTAACTACCGCTGCCATTGCTCCGACGCCAGCAGGTACAGCTGCCTGCATGGCTTCACCGCGACGGCGAACCAAGTAGACAGCGCGAGCAAAATCAAGCTTACCGGCTGCGACAACAGCTGAGTATTCCCCCAAGCTGTGACCGGCGAATAAACTTGGTACTACACCGGTTTCACTTTGAAGAACCCGCCAGGTCGCAACACTGACAGTCAAAATACAAGGTTGAGTATTGGCAGTCAGCTTCAGCTCATCTTCTGGCCCGTCAAGGCACAGACGACGAATGCTAAGCTTGGCCGCATCCTCAGCCTCTTCAAACACAGATTTGACAACGGGAAACTCAGAAATTAGCTGCCGGCCCATGCCCACGAATTGAGAGCCTTGGCCCGGGAACATTGCCAGCATCTGACCGCTGTAAGCCATCCGTGCTTATCCTTCGACGTTAAAGTCCTCACCGCCGAGGTCACCCTTGACCTTCGGTTGCACAACTACTTTACCTTTGTAGTTGCCGCAGTTTTTGCAAACAGTGTGGGCTAATTTTGCTTCGCCGCAAGCCGAACAGTAGGCAAAGCTAGTTGCCTTAAGAGCATGATGTGCACGGCGCATATCGCGTTTGGAAGCAGAGATTCGAAACTTTGGGACTGCCATGGCCCGACTCCAAAAAAAGAAACTTAGGCACAAAAAACGAAGCTCCCTCTTAGCTTGAGTGCTTAGGAAAGGCAAGTGCCTAGATAGGATTTATTTAACCCCATTTAGAATGATTTTTGTGCCGCCCTCAGATTTGCGTACGGATCCGCTAAGATAGACGGATCCACTGCTGCGCTCTAAGGCTGGCCCCCAAACCTTTTTGAAGAAGGTACCGCGAACGCTTCCTGTGGCCCCATTAAAGGTTAGAGTGCAGGCTGGAGCACACTGGGTTAGTGCATTCCGGTCAAATGACATGGGACCGAGGTTTTGCACCTGCGTGCCATCAGCCAGACTTTCGATGCTGGCCCCGCTACTTACGCCAGGCCGTGGAGCGGTCATAGGTTTCAAGGGTGGACGAGCGCTTAAACGCATGGCAACGGCTGGGGTGGCTCTCTGCCGAATAGCAGTTTGTGGTCGCAGCACGGTGACGATAGATGGACGGCGTTTTGGCTGCATTTGCCTCGGGTCACGTCGGACGCTTGGCTGTTTGTTAACTGGGCGTGATGCGACAACAGCAGGGCGCGTTGGTGGCCGATCGAGTGGGCGAGTGACTACGGGCTCCTCTGCTGCCTCATCAACTTCGGTGGCTGTTCCAAGCATAGGAGGTGCTGGAATAGGAAGTCGAGTTTCTGTGGATGGCCGAGAAGGTTCTTCGATGAGGGTCTCGTCTTTTGTCGGCGGATTAGTGTTTCTTGCCGTAGTCCTTGGTGTTTTCTTTGCGGCAGCGAGGCTTGAATTTACGACCGTGGGACTCGGGGTTCGACTGAACTTGGTCTCCCAAATCAAGACTGCGGCAGCTCCAAGCAGCAGGAACCCCGTAAATAGGGCAACAATCGCAAGTGGGGACACGGACTGAGTCTCAAACTTCCGCCGTGATATTTGCGAGGTGTACCTTGGTGCCCTTGGGTGTCCCCCGAGCTCGACCGGGCGCTGTTGTCCATCCATGTATACAGAAAGAAACTTAGAGACTGATACCTGAGCGGTGGAACCTTCCCGCATGACTTTGACGTCTTTGGGTAAAACCCCGCGGTAAAAGAGCGAGCGAATCTCATCGATACTAAGGGGGCCCATCGATTTCTGATCGCGATCCGTCAGGTAGTACTGTTTGGGATTGCGTTGGCGACGGGACTGATCTCGTTTGGCGCCAGGCTGTTGCGAATTTTTGGCACGAACAGTTGAAGTCGCACTGGTGGCAAGGTGCAGCTGACCACCACCAATCGCTAGCCGGTCTCCCGCTAGGCCTGGTTTGCTCAGGCCAGTGCCTGAAAGGTCTGTGTCGCTATCGTCAAACGCCCTATTGGGGGCTGCGCTGCGCTTGATTGCTGTCGATGACATTTCGTCATAAACAGCCTGAGTGACAGAGAATATTTCGTCGACCTCGAATATTTCACGGCGCACTTGTGAACCTTCGCGTGCGACCATATCGAAAGGATCTAAAGTGCCATCGCGTAGGCCGGCGCGAATTTCTTCCGCCGTCATAACGCCGAGCTCTTTGTTCCCTTTGTAGATGTGCCACTTATCGTTCACTTGGTCCTCTGATCCTTCAATCCTCAGGTCTTCGGTACTGCTGCAGGCTCTTCGCCTCCTTCCTAGCTATCGGACTATTACTTGAGAAGTTCAGTGGTTGAGTGTCTAAAAGGGAAGCTGCGTGGACTTTCGGTGGGGCTAAAAACTGGCGAATTCTGCTTGCTAATTCGGAGTTAAAGGGCTAGACACCCAGCCAATTGGGACATTCGCGGGCTAGGCCCACATCCAGTAAGATTTTAGGTACTTAAGTATGCGTCTAGCAGTGGCAGAGATTATTGGCACCAGGGTGGTTGAGATACAGGGGCGAGAGCCCTGGCTTGACGCGCTGTACCGTGATTTCCCTTTACCGGAAGCCGATGGTACGTCCAGTTTGCTGACTGCGACGCTGCGGCTTAGAGTGGAAGAGTCAGGTAGCGTACACGTCACTGGACGCCTAAGTTACGCACCAGTGGTTAGTTGCAGTCGCTGTGACAAAACTATCGGATGGCCCATAGATTGTGATCTTGATGTCCGCTTTTTGCCCGAGCAGGCTAACGATTTGGAGCGGGAGAAAAACCTGAGCGCAGGTGACTTGGATGCCTACTTTTTAGATGGCGACGAAGTCGATCTCGAGCAGCTCATCACAGACGCTGTACAAACGGCGTTGCCCAGTCGTTTTGTCTTGGCCGATCCTAAGGGCGAAAATTGCCGCGTTTGTAAGGTTTCGATCACCGATGAACGGGTTTACGGGACGGCGGAAGACGCTGGTTCGGCTTCGCCATTTGCTGCGCTTAAAGGCTTGAAGTTGAAGCAGTAGACGGGTAGGTTAGGGGCCGCAGGCATTGTGCCGAGCGGATTTAATAGGCGGGTCGTCTGGAATGAAGGTGTGCTACGGCACTTTGGACGACCGAGGAACAACCTTCGTCATGGAGTTGAGAGTATGAGCGTTACGATTAACATGAAAGACATGCTGGAAGCTGGGGCCCATTACGGTCACCAGGCCCGCCGCTGGAACCCGAAGATGAAGCCATATATCTTCGGCGAGCGTAACGGCGTCCACATCATCGACCTGCAAAAGACCGTCCGTCTTTTCAAAGGCGCTTGCGACTTCCTTGAACGCACGACTCAACGTGGCGGTCATGTTTTGTTTGTTGGCACAAAGCGTATGGCGCGCGACTTAGTAGCTGAAGAGGCAGCGCGCGCTGGTCAGTTTTACATCAATCACCGCTGGCTCGGTGGTACATTGACCAACCTCGTGACCTTGCGTCAGTCGATTCACCGTCTCAAGCGTATTGAGAAGATGGAGCAAGACGGGACCTTCGACAAACTCTTGAAAAAAGAGGTTCTTGGCCTTCGTCGTGAGCATGAAAAGCTGATTCGCAACCTTGGCGGTATCAAAGATATGCCTGGGCTGCCACGTGCACTTTTCGTAGTAGATGCACACAAAGAATCAATTGCTTTGAAAGAAGCTAAGCGTCTTGGCATTCCAGTGGTGGCAATTGCTGATACTAATGCCGATCCACACGGAATCGACTACCTGATCCCAGGTAACGATGACAGCTTGAAGTCGATCCAATTGTTTGTTCGCACGGCCGCTGAAGCTTGCATCGCTGGTAAGCAAAAAGCCCGCGACTTTGGTGACTCTGACGATAAGAAATACGACTCGGTTGAATCTGGTAAGTTCCACGATAGCGAAGGTCACACCGTTGCGGTTGAGAAGGCGCGTCGTTTGGATGACGAAGACGAGGACCTCAACTAAGTTTCACTTAGTCTAAGAGTCTCAGCTAGAGAACCATCGCTGCCATTAAGGTCGCGATGGTTTTATGGCAAATGAAGTCAAATAAACCATAATTTGTTTTGCATAGATTTGTTTTGAATAGAAAGGTGTGGACATGACTATCACCGCTGGAATGGTGAAGGATCTACGTGAGAAGACTGGCGTTGGCATGATGGAGTGCAAGAAAGCACTGACTGAGACTGCCGGCGATATGGAAAAAGCCATTGTTTGGCTTCGTGAACACGGCATGGCACGCGCTCAAAAGAAAGAGGGCCGGGTAGCTGCAGAGGGTGTGGTTGAGGTTTTTGTCAACCCTGAGCAAACTGCTGGTGTCTTAGTTGAGCTTAACTGCGAAACCGACTTCGTCAGCAAGAACGAAGAATTCCGCGCCCTCGCTCACGACATCGCTAAGTTGGCGTTCCAGCACAAAGCTAAAGACCACGAAGAACTACTTGGACTCAAGCTTGGTGCCCAGACGGTTAAGGACAAGCTGACTGAACTGATTGCTAAGATCGGTGAAAACATGCAAGTCCGTCGCGTGAAGGTTGTTCATACCGGTAACGGTGTCGTTGCTGGTTACTCTCACATGGGCGGCCGTATCGGCACGTTAGTAGTTCTCGAAGGCGCCAAAGGCGCAGACGTCACCGATCTTGGCAAAGATTTGGCGATGCACGTTGCTGCAGCTTCGCCACGCTACTTGGTTGAGACTGAAGTCAATGCCACCGAGTTAGATCAAGAGCGCGAGATTGCTCGCAAGCGTCTTGAAGAAGAAGGCAAACCTGCTGAACTGATCGAAAAGATTTTGGTCGGTCAGATGAAGAAGTTCTACAAAGAAGTCTGCTTAATCGAGCAGGCGTACGTGAAAGACCCCAATGTAACCGTGCAGAAGCATGTCGACAGCCTGAAAAAGGGTCTGAAGATTGCTAGCTTTGCTCGCTTCCAATTGGGCGAAGGTATTGAGAAGAAGAAAGAAGACTTCGCTGCTGAAGTCGCTGCGCAACTCAAGAAGTAACACATAGAGAGACTTTAGACCCATGAGCCAATGCAAGTACCGCCATATCATGCTTAAACTTTCGGGCGAGATGCTGGGGGGGCAGCAGGGCTATGGGATCGAAGGTGACGCTCTATTAATGATTGCTAGCGAGATCGCCGATGCTCACAAACTTGGTTGTAAAGTTTCTGTGGTCATCGGCGGCGGCAACATTTTCCGTGGCTCGGCTGCAGCTAAATGGGGTATCGAGCGGGCATCCGCCGATTATATGGGAATGCTGGCGACGATCATCAATGGTCTGGCCTTGCAGGCTACACTTGAAAACAAGTTCAACCTGCACACCCGGGTGATGACGTCGATCAGCATGCCTTCGTTGGCTGAGCCATACATTCGTCGCAAGGCCATCAAGCACCTTGACGAGGGGCGTGTAGTCATCTTTGCGGGTGGTACCGGCAACCCCCTCTTTACCACCGATACGGCAGCAAGCCTTAGGGCGCGCGAAGTTGGTGCTGACATTATCTTGAAGGCCACCAAGGTTGACGGGATTTACGACTCCGACCCAATGAAAAATCCAAGCGCCAAAAAGTATGCTCATCTAACCTATTTAGATGTCATTTCGCGCAAGCTCGACGTCATGGATGCGACTGCCATCACCATGTGTATGGAAGCCAACCTTCCAATTATGGTATTTAAATTGGCAGAGCCAGGCTCAGTGCGTCGAGCCTTAGTCAAAGATGGCGTTGGTACCACTGTTAATTGATGTAGTAGCAGAGAGGCAAAACAATGGCTGTTAATGTAGTTGATTCCTGCAAGCAGAATATGGAGAAGCGAATCAAAGGCTTTGATGCCGACCTATTGAAGGTTCGGACAGGGCGCGCATCGATCTCCTTGCTCGATGGGGTAAAAGTTGATTACTACGGTACACCGACGCCTCTCAATCAGGTCGCTACATTGACGACTCCAGATGCGCGGACCATCACAGTTGCGCCATATGAGAAGAAGCTAATCCAGGATATTGAAAAGGCCATCATGAAGGCTGATCTTGGAGTTCAGCCGACGAACGATGGTAACGTTGTACGTATTCCTATTCCGGCACTAACCGAAGAGCGTCGCAAAGACATTGTCAAGAATCTCAAGAAAATGGCGGAAGAGGCTAAAGTCGCGATCCGCAATATTCGTCGCGATTCCAATGACGAAGTCAAAAAGCAACTTAAAGACAAGGTCATCAGTGAAGACGATGGCAAGCGCCTTGAGGGAGATGTGCAAAAGCACACAGACGCATTCATCAAGCAGATCGACGAGCGACTTGCTAAAAAAGAGCAAGAGGTCATGAAAGTCTAATTCATCCGGGTGGACCGAGTATGATAGACGGATCGGCATTAGCAATCGCGGCCGCGATCAAGGCCCGCAAGATTAGTCCGGTAGAGGTCGCAAGACATTTTCTGGAGCAGGTCGACCGTCTCAATCCGGAGATAAATGCATTTGTCTGGCGGCGGGATGAGGCCCTTTTAGAAGAGGCCAAAGCTGCTGAAGAAGCCGTTATGCGCGGTGATGAGCTACCGCTTTTCCATGGCGTGCCGATTCCGCTTAAGGACTTAGCCGAGGCCGTCGGACACCAAGTCACGCACGGTTCCAGAGCTGCAAAGAACAAGGTTGGCCGTATCGATACAGCGGCGGTTGCGCTGCTCCGTAAGGCCGGTTTTATCTTTATGGGCCGGACCAACTCTCCTGAGTTTGGTACCTTGCCTGTGACCGAGAACATACTGCATGGTGCCACTCGTAATCCCCATGATGTGACTCGAACTCCTGGTGGATCTAGTGGTGGTGCAGCAGCGGCCGTTGCAGCAGGTATGGCACCAATCGCTCATGCTAGTGATGGTGGAGGATCGATACGGATACCTGCATCCTGCTGCGGTCTAGTTGGTCTTAAGCCCAGTAGAGGAAGGATTGCCAAAGGGCCTTTGGTCAGTGAGGTCATGCATGGGTTCACTACTGACGGTTGTGTGTCGCGCGGTGTCGCTGATACAGCAGCTGTCTTGGATGCCCTTACGACTTATGATCCTGCTGCGTGGATGACACTTCCCACTCCTAATCAGTCATATCTCTCGTGTCTAAATGAAAAGTTACCTCGACTACGCATTGGTTTTAGTGTTGAGGGGCCGTATACCGGAGTAAGCCTTGACCAGAGCTGCATTGACGCAGTGACTCGTACTGCCACCATTTTGAGCGAACTTGGTCACGATGTACGTCCCGTCAAAGTCGATTGGCCTCAAGTTGATAAGCCTTTATCGCGTGACTTTATTTCGGTGTGGTGCACCGGCGCAGCCTATCAGCAGGTCCAAGATTGGTCCGAGGTTGAGCCTCTAAATCAGGCCCTTAAAGAAATGTGTCATAGCCAGAGTAGCTATGATTACATTCAAGCAGTCCTTAGATTGCAGGTTTTTGCGCGCAAAATTTTGGCGACTTGGGGTGAGAACTTTGACCTCCTGTTATCGCCAACTCTTGCGATTGAGCCGCCACCTATTGGTTGGCTCTATGCCAGCGGACTCAAAGACGTTGAAGACTTACTCTGGCGTTGTACCGAGATGGTGCCATTCACAGGCTGGTGTAATGTCACTGGGCAGCCAGCAATATCACTGCCCACCTACACGGCCCCGTCCGGACTCCCAATTGGCGTTCAAATTGTAGCAGCTCCTGCCCGCGAGGATTTGCTCCTCATGCTTGGCGCCGAGCTAGAGGAAGTGTGCGGTTGGGGGGCCTGAGATTTCTTGGTACATTCGCCAAGTTATAGGTGTTTTGTAAATATTTCCTCAATTTATACCCGCGACATTCCGAAAGACCCGTCAGCTGATTACAAGCGCTGTCTTTTGGAACCGTTTGATGAAAAACATATTTACATCAATGAAATCGTTGGCGCCGGAGGATCGTGCCGAGTTTATCGGCGATAGTTTGACGCGCTCCATCGAATCAGTGCCAGTTATGATGGTCATTGGTATTCTAGCTTACGCGTCTTTTGTGGTGTTTGATTTCATCTGTTTGCCTGACCTATTCAATAAATTTACGCTATTGAGATTCTCCCTAGTGTTCGGGACCTCGGCGTATTTGTGGGCCCTTTACCGCGGGCGGTTGCCATTTGGTGTCCACAGTAAACTCTTACTGACTGTGCCGTGTGTGATTGCCACCTCGTACATGGTGACCAAAGTCCCGAAAGATTTCGTGGCTCTGGAGACCTGCACTGAGGTCATGCTGATCCTAAGCACTGCCTCGCTTTTCCCATGGCTGCCATCTGAGTTCTTTATGTACGGGCTCGGTTCGATTCTCGGTTCCGCACTAATTTGGCAGTGGTTTTCAGATTTCACTTTGAGCGAGATGACGTTCCAATATTTTGTCGTGACGAACACGATAGCTGTTTCAACTTTGACAGTTTTTGTTCAAACCGACCAAAAAGTTAGCCTTTTTATCGCCAACAAAAATGTAATGCGACACGAGCGCGCCAAACTTGACCAGAAGATCGTAGCTATCGAGTCGCGACTTGCCGAATCTGACCGTAATGCCTACCTGGCGCACCACCTCGGGCTGTTTCTGCATGAAATGAAGAACATTATTTTTTCTCTTGATTTGATGGTGGAGCAGCCAGGTAAGACCCGCCCTGAAGCGGATGATTTGCTCGCGAACATTAAAAATTCAAACGAACTCATCCGTAAACGAATCGAAGCATTTTTAGGAAAAGTGAAGTTTAGGTCGACAAATAAACAAATTGTCACCATCGCAAGTGAAGTGGCGTCGATTCTGCCGATTTTAGAGTATGATGGCAAAAAAAACGGCATCACGATCAATTATTTCGCAACGAATAGTCTAGATCAACTCGAGATTTATTCTGTACCTGGCGCAGTTTCAGTGTTGCTTTTTGATATCACGCGCAATGCTATTAACGCGATCACCGAAGCAAGGCACCTTTATCCTGGTCCGACCTTTTCCGGCATCATAAATGTGACGATTTCAACTCTTGGAGAGGCTGTTCAGTTTGCTATTGAAGACAACGGGATTGGACTTAGCGATGAAGCAAGAGCAGCCTTTGACACTGGGGAGGTGGTCCCATCATCAAGTGGTAAGCGAATCGGAATTGGCACATTGGGTATGCGGCACGAGGCCAAGGAGAACCATTTTCATATTAGTCTGACGCCTCGATTGGGAGGTGGGACACTTGCCACTCTAATAGTGCCTCTCCACAGACAAGGTGCTCATTTCGCGCCATCTAGTGACGCCAGAAAGTTGGCTTAGTTATGAGACCCATCAGCATAAGCATCTGCGCGCGATTTTGGGTAACCATCCAATTCATAAGTCTTGCGATTTTGGTACAGGCCGCATTACCAGCATCTTCAGCGAGAGCTGACGTGACTGTGCCGGTTGAAGAATTTGATGGCATTGATGTGACATCTGAAATGGTCTATTTGCAGAGTGACAAAATTCCCTCGGAAGCCAATCTCATTGCGGTCGCCCAATCAATGGTGGATCGCATTGCTGAGTTCAAGCCTCTCCCTGAAAAACTCGACCTAGGTGCTAAGGATAGTGCTATTTGGTTTAGCTATGTTTTAAAAAACAATGATAGTTCCGACCGTCGAATTTTTATTGAGATGCCGCGTCAGTATTTCTGGATTGCGAGGCTTTTTTTACTGGCTGATCACGATATCAAGCAGGTTGCAGTCACAGGTCTTGAAGTTGATAAAAGTGCTGAGCTTGTCCATACGACCGAAAGCATGTTTACTGTTAGAGTGCCAGAGGAGGCTTCAGTTAGGCTTCTTTTTTACGCAGAGACCGATGGTCCAGTTGACCTACAGACGCGGATTTTTTCATCGGAGCCGTATCTGAATCACGCTTTTCGCAGTCATAATTTGAACGGCATATTTTTTGGCATCTTGATCTGTTTAATTATCTATAACCTCTATAATTACCTGAACTTTCGTGATCGTAGCTACCTGTATTTTATCGGTGCATTATTCGGTGTGACGATGCTGTTTTCGACGATAAACGGTGTCGGCGTTGATGTCCTTTGGCCTACAGCCGCCGGATGGAATCGTGACTTGCTGCATTTTTTTGCAGGTTTTTATGTGTTTTTTAGTCTGAAGACATTATTGGTTTCGGTCGATCAACCCTTGCCGCGATTCGATCGCCAACTGGCAACTCTTGGTAACTGGATCAGTATTGGGCTGATATTTCTACCAATTTCTCTGGCGCATTTCATACCGAATACAAAGGGCGTGGCTATCAATATTACACTGATAGGCAACGTCATTGTCATGGTGATTGTTCCGGTGATTGCCATTAGATCATGGAGTCGTGGTTTCAGACCGGCAGTGCTTATGGCTCTTGCATTTGCCCCGTACGGTGTTTCAACTTTAATGCGGACTTTGGCGCAGTTTGGCATCGGTTACGAAATATTTCTTGAAAATCAACCCCATCAATTAGCAGCGGCCCTAGCTATGATTATGACGTCGATGTCATTAGCTGACCGGATGGCCTATGTTAGGCAAAAACAACTTAAAGAAGCAGATTCAATCAGAGAGAGAAATGCAGCCTTAATCGAGCAACAAAAAATCTTGTCGAAAGAGCAAGAAGCAACGATTAGAGTGGCGCAAATGCTTGCGCATGATGTGCGAAAGCCTTTTTCAATAGTACGTATTGGCCTCGATTTAATCTCTCGCTCGCGCAATTTTGATGAGGTTCGACAATATCTAAGTAAGTTGCAACCAGAAGTTGAAGCAGCCTCTGGAACGGTCGACGCGTTAATTCGTGATGTGATGGATATGGGTGCAGACACCAGTAACAGTGGTAGGGCTCCCAATGCAATTGAACCGCTTATTAAAGACACCTTGGCACAGGCATTTTTACTGTTCCCTCGAGCCACAATTGCCATAGATTACGATCTGCGCCACTCGACGATGCTATATGTAGATAGAGACAAGATATTACGGGTTTTTTCAAACATCTACATTAACGCTATTCAAGCTATTGGTAATAGTGGAAATACCTGGTTTAAGAGTCAGGATGTCATGATCGATGGCACTCCTTTCGTTCAGTTGTGTATTGGTAATTCAGGTTCGTACATTCCTGAGTCTAATCTAACACGAATTTTTGATGCCTTTTTCACCACTGGTAAGCGGAACGGTACTGGCCTAGGACTAGCTGTCGCTCGTAAGATCGTGACGGAATGTGGTGGCCAAATTTGCTGCGATTCGCTGAAGTCAGAAGAATTTCCAAATGGAAAGGTTGAGTTTTATCTCACGCTTCCAGTTGCTATCGGTCATCCAGAAATACTTGGTCGCAAGCTGCCTAACTCAAGTGCTGGCGTCTACTCTGAGATCTCAAGCGTTAAAGCTGAGCACGATAGTCGTGACGAAGTCGATCCGCGCCGAGGTTATCTCGAGACTCAGCTTTCGCAAGCTACTCGGTTGATTCAAAGATCACTGAGAATACTGATCATAGATGACGACGTTAGTTATCGTTTGGCACTCAGAAGTTATCTTGAACAACCAAGCAAACTAAAAAGTATACTTTCAATCAGCGATGCAGACAGTTCCGATAGTGCCTTTAGACTGATTGAAAAGTTAGAATTTGATCTCGTCATCTGCGATATCGAGCTAGGATTTGGTTCACTTAGCGGATTTGAGATTGTGAAAAAGATGAAGTCTTTGTGCCCGTCTGCGATGTTTTGCCTGCATTCGAACCGCATTGTGCAAGCGGATCACAAGCTAGCCGTGCAAGTTGGTGCCGACTCCTACTTACCTAAGCCGATGTCTCGAGGGCAATTACTTCGTCTTGCACTTCAGGCCTCAGAGGGGGTGGCTAAAAAGGCAGACTCTTTAGACAAAGACGATTTGAATTCTGCCTCATATTCGCGGCCGGTTCCGACGGTCGTGGTTGTGGACGACAGCCCATTTGTCCTGGAGGCATGGGCGGCTCATCTCTCACCGCAGGTCAACTTGCACCTTCTGTCTGATTTCGATTCTCTCATGCATCAAGTGAACTCTCAGCCAGAATTTTTGCACGGCCTAAAGTGCTTGATTGTCGACATGTACATCGATGGATCAGCCCAAAATGGATTAGAAATTGGCAGGATAATCAAGAAAATGAGGCCTGACTTAACGGTGCTGTTGAGCTCTGATTCGATTGTGAGCGAGAGTGAATTGAAGGGAGCCGCAGATCGCGTCATAGGTAAAGAGCCACAGTCACTTGATCGGCTCGGATTAAGTCCTTAGAGCTCCTTTGAGGGCTCGTTAAGGGCAGCCAACTGACGCTTTTTGATGCGTTCGACCAGGGTAGTTCTGTTTAGTCCCAGCAATTTTGCCGCTTGGTTACGATTGTTACCGGTGCGCTCAAGTGCTTGGCGAATTAAATCATTTTCGAGGCTCTCAATAAATCCGGCTAGATCCAAGCCACTCTCTGGCAGGCGGCCGTAATCAACAGGATAGACGGCGTGTGACCGGCCACTTAAGCCGCTATTGTCAACCGGATGCTTAGCTAACTGGGCGCGGATTTGATCAGGGTTTAGGTGAGTAGGGCGTGCTTCGAATTTTTGTGCAGTTTCTACCTTCGCGGTGGAGTTATCAGTCGCGTAAATTATTTCTTGAGGTAGATCATCTAGTTCAATAACTCCGCCACCTTTCATGATGACGAGTCGGTCCACTAGATTTTGCAACTGGCGTATGTTGCCTGGCCAATCATAGGCGCACAGCGCTCGGATCACACCATCACTCAGATATGCCGGGGTGCCGACACCATTGATGCGGTTAGCTGCGTCGATAAAATGTGCGAGTAAATGCGGAACATCGTCGATCCGGTCTCTAAGCGCTGGTAGATGTATGGGAAGCACGTTGAGACGGTAGTAAAGATCGTGACGAAATGATCCCGTCTTCATCGCGTGTTCGAGATTCATGTTGGTGGCTGCGACAACCCGTACGTTGACTTCGAGCAGTTGATTACTACCTAAAGGGGCAAATTTCTTGTCTTGCAGCACTCGCAGAAGCTTTGCCTGAAGCAAAGCCGGCATATCGCCAATCTCGTCGAGGAATATCGTACCTCCCTCGGCGAATTGAAATTTACCCATGACCCTTTTGTCAGCACCGGTGAAAGCCCCTTTTTCGTGACCGAAAAGTTCACTTTCCAACAAATTATCAGGAATCGCGCTGCAATTTAGGGGCACATAGGGCTTGGCCGAGCGATGGGAAAGGCGATGTAAGGCTGCAGCGATAAGCTCCTTACCGGTGCCGCTCTCGCCTAAGATCAGAACGGAACTATCAGACCTAGCCACTTTGGCGACGGTTTCAAGAACCTTCATCATCACGTGGCTATGCCCAATGACCTCTGGGAAATACTGTCGCCAGTGGTCGGCTATGCCGGAGGGGTGGTCTTCCAGCAGGAGGGACTGCTCGGTCGGGCGATTGCTGCCAAAGCCAGTCGAACCTAGTGTGCGCATGGATAGGGCGTCCTCCGGTCGGGTCTGTCGGTCAGGTGGAAAGTTTGCAATTAAGGAGTAAAGAGGGGATTGCCAGCGCCTAGGCCAGCGAGGATTTGCTCTAACGAAGTACCGTGTACTCTTATCTTACCAAAGGGAGGAATTGCCGCGCAAATCTTGCCTGGATTTATCTCTCCCAGAAGGAGAGGATAAAGTGCTAAAACCAGTGAAAAATACTTTGCCGGCGGGAGCCTGGCTGAGATTTAATGAGGGCATTAAATTTCTTAGAGGGATAAAGGCAAAGGGTGCGAGTTGCATTTGTACATGACTGGTTGGTGACTTATCGAGGCGGCGAGAAGGTCCTTGCGGCACTGCTCGAACTTTACCCAGAAGCGCCAATCTTTACATTGTTTTATGACGCCTCAGCGATGCCTGCTCACATAACGGCAAGGACTGTGATCGTTCCGCCCCTTCTAAATTCATTGCGACCTTTGAGAAAGATGCTGCTTCCCGTCTTGCCGCGAGCCATTGAGTCACTGCGACTTGAGAATTTTGATCTCATAATAAGTACATCGTCGTGTGTAGCCAAGGGAGCGATAAAGGGGCGGAATGCGCGTCATCTTTGTTATATCCACTCTCCCATGCGTTACATTTGGGATCAGCAGGATGAGTACCTAGCAGGCGTTGCCCATATTCCCGGCGCTGCCAGGGCTATTCGGGCTCTCACGCCAAGGCTTCGAAATTGGGATGTGAGCAGCGCCAGCCGCGTCGACCGTTTTGTGGCAAATTCCTCGTTCGTCCGTGAGCGCGTGCAAAGGCTCTACAGTCGCGATGCAGCGGTCGTCCACCCTCCAATTGCTGTGGACCGATTCAGGCCATCGGGCAGTCGAGGGGGCTACTTTTTGGCTGCCGGTGCCTTGGTCTCCTACAAACGCTTTGATTTAGCCATAGCTGCCTGCCAGATGGCGGGTAAGCGACTGATCATCGCTGGTTCGGGTCCTATGGAAAGGGCCCTTAGAGCGCAGGCAGGGGGCGACGCTGAATTTGTCATTAGTCCATCAGATGCTGAACTGGCGCGATTGATGGCGGAGGCAGAAGCGTTGCTTTTTCCCGGTATCGAAGACTTTGGCATGATCGCGGTCGAAGCCATGGCGGCAGGAACGCCGGTGATCGCCTACGGTGCCGGTGGGGCGCGTGATTTCATAGTCCCCGGTCGAACCGGCCTATTTTTTGGCGAGGCCACTGCCGAAGCTTTGGCTCAGGCGATCAGGGGCTTTAACCGTGATCAGTTTACAGCCGCCACGCTGGTGGAGTATGCAGCTGGCTACAGTCAGGGGCAGTTTCTACAGCGGATGCGCAGCGAGATTGAATCCCTGATGTTCGGGGGGTAGCAAGCGATGAATCGTCGGGACCAAGATTTACTGTTGATGTTGCGTGTCGTGTCAGACCTCGGGATGGTGCTGCTAGCGTGGACATTGGCCTATGTACTGAGATTTTCAGGCCTCTTTCCAATTACCAAAGGTGTTCCTGAAGCCAGCCTCTACATGAAGCTGTTACCGTTCGTAGCCGTTATTTGGTTTTTGGCTTTCACCTTGGCCGGGTTTTACCGCCGCACTAGGCGCCAGCGTTCAGCTTTTTTAGAGGCCCTCGACGTCTTGCAAAGTTGTTTCCTTGCTACGATGTCGTTTATCGCCTTCACCTACGTTTATGAGGAGTATCGCTACTCTAGAGTTGTTATGGGTATTTTTGCGGTGCTTCATCCTTGGCTAATCATTGCCGGACGCAGTGCCATCCGTAAATCGCTTCGTCTTTATAAGCGGCGTGCGGCGCCGAGGCGCACTCTGTTGATCGGTAGCGGAGATGTACTCGAACAAGCTTTGGAGATGATGGGTACTGGCGATCTGATCCGCAGTGAGATCACCGGAGTTGTCTTGGTGGGTTCCTCAGAAACAATCGCTGCCAGTGAGTCCTCCTGCCGGCGGAATGGTTTGAGAACACTACCTCAACCAACAAGCTGGACAGATTTTTTCTCGGTAGAGCCAACGGCGACGGTTGTTTTCGCATTGCCGCACAGTGCCTATGGATTTCTTGATCAAGTTTTGGAGCAGATCGCCGATCAGGTGCCAGATATAAGATTGCTGCCCGATTTAGCTCGTTTTAGTCGCTTTTCAACTGGTGTGGATATAGTTAATGGCACCCCTGTAGTGACGATCAATGAAAGTCCTTTGGCCGGTGCTGGCAGCTTGATCAAGCGGGCTGTCGATGTGGTGGGATCTTTATTTGCTCTTGTGATCTTCAGTCCGGTGCTGGTGATCGTTGGTTTTATAGTAGCAATGAGTTCGCGTGGGCCGGTGCTGTATAGACAAGAACGCATGGGAGTCGATGGCAAGACTTTTCATATGCTCAAGTTTAGATCGATGCGCGTTGATGCTGAACAAGCCTCAGGTGCGGTTTGGGCCAAACCAGGAGACGATCGAACCACTCCTGTAGGTAAGTGGCTCAGACGCACCAGTTTAGATGAGTTGCCGCAGTTTTTAAATGTACTGCGTGGCGAGATGAGCTTGGTCGGTCCAAGGCCAGAAAGACCTGTTTTTGTTGAGCAGTTCCGCCGGCAGGTGCCGGGATACTACCTCCGGCACAAGACCAAGGCGGGTATCACTGGCTGGGCTCAGGTCAACGGATGGCGCGGCAATACAAGTATTGAAAAACGCATTGAATGCGACCTCTACTACATCCAACACTGGTCCATGGCCCTGGATATAAAGATTATTTTCCTAACTGTTTTCAAGGGCTTTGTTAATAGAAACGCCTACTAAACCTACGCTTTAGAAACGGCCGGCGACTCCTTTTTCAAGTGCACCACGCTTTTTGCCGATAGAATTATTGGCTTTAAACGAGCTTTTGGGGTGCCTTACCATGGCAGTCGTCAACGGAGAATTAATTAGTAAAGCAGAGAGTGCTGCTTACGAGGCCTTGAGGCCTTGGTTGGAACTCGGTGAATTTCGTCAGGCTGCTGCCTACTGCGTCGACGAAGGCAATATGATTTCAGATCAGCCAGAGGCATTGCTGACAAAATTCTTTCTCTGCCTGTGGTTTATGGAGAATCACAAGTTGCACGATTTTGCGACGGGTTCAACAGTACGAGATTTGGTGCGTAGCTGTGAGTCCCTGCTGCTCATGTGCAAAATCAGACCCGTCTCGTCTCCGCACAGTAGTCTCTACGGACGTCTCTACCGGAGTTATAGTCAGTGGACGTTAGAAAGTGGCGATCCCTGGGCTGCTATGTGGCAGTCCAACCTCGGACAAACGCTGTCAAACCCTGGGACTGTTAGTAACGCCGTCATCGAAGCCTTATTCGCGGCAGACCGCGCGCTACGCTTGGGTCACATCGCTTCTGCAGCCGCCACCTACGCTCATGCTGAAGCCAATGCTCGTGATTTAGACGAACGTTGCGAAGCGAGGCTTGGGCTTGTCATTTGTTATCGCTTGCTCGGTGAACTTGATGTGGCAGAGTCTTTGGCAGCCACCACGGTCGCGGAAAATAATGGGTTAACCAGTGAGCTCCTAGACTTTCAGTGGCAAATAAATCTTTGCGAGGCAATTCGAAGCAAGTCGATTGAACCTTTGCTGGAGAGCCAGCAGAACCGATCTCCTTTTCATAAACCTCAGTATGCAATACCAACATCACTGTTAGCCTACGCATTCAAGAACACTAAAAATCAACGGCAAGTAAAAAAATCATCTACGTTGCGGTCCCATTTCGACAACGTCGACCGTGGCACCTATGAATACAACCTTATCAAATGCTTGCAATCGTTGGAGCAATGTTACAACGAAGATCTGGACCTGACTCAGCGTTTAAAGCAGCTAGGCGAAGTTCTGGCACTAGCCCGTCAGCAGTTGCTAATCGAAGATACCCTCATCTTTTTCGCCGGTGCCATAAGGTGGCTGCAAATTTCAAAACAGCAGCCGTTTTTGGGTTACCTAGTTAACGAGTACCAAGGTCTGTGTCTTCGGATATCAGAGGGTCAATCAAAAGACATTTGGGGGTTCAACGCTGATCTTGGTGATACGGGTGAATTAATCGATCGTCGACGATCTCAGGAAACTTTGTCAGCACTACCGCTGACCAGCACTAAATTAATTTTGAAATTCTCGGGCCTAGCAGCGAAGGCCAGCGTGCGTCGTATCAAAGATGGTGTGAATCTCAAACGAAAAGGCCAGACTGAAGAAGATAGTCAGCGATTACTCACAGAGATCGTCGAGCTCGTTGTGCAGGAGCTTGGCACTTTCAAAGGACCGGTTTTAAAGGTAGGGCAGTTATTAGCTGGTATGTCGGCACTCCCACCGGCGGCAAGGCTTCGCATTCAAGAGGCACTGGCAACGACTCGTCACCTGAAAAAAGAGGTCTTCTTTGATTTGTTCAAAGCCGAATGCGGCAAGTCCATCGATCGAATCTTTAGCGATATCGAACCTACTCCCATTGGTGTGGGTAGTATGGGCCAGGTTTTTAAAGCTAAGCTTCAGGACGGCACACCGGTTGCGATAAAAATTCACTATCCTGATCTGGAAAAGAACGTCGACGCTTTTGGGCGCATTTATAAATTAGTTGGCCGTATTATTTCGCATCAATTTCCCCGCCATGATGGTCCGGCGATTCAAAATCTAATCTTGCGAATCATATTGGATGAGTGTGATATGCACAAAGAAGCGGCGACTCATCAACTGATGTATGACAGATTTCATGGTGTGGGAAACATCATTATCCCAAAGGTTTTTCATCAATACACAACTAAATCAGTTCTAGTGACAGAATTTATGTCTGGGCTCAAGTTTTTCGAATTTGTGCCTCATGCAAGTCAAGAGGAACGGCAAAAGTTTTCTCAGGTCGTCGACAACATCACGCGTGATGCGATCCAGGATTTAAATCTTCTGCAATTTGATCCGCATGGTGGTAATTATCTCTACCAAAACGGCAAAGTCGTCTGTCTGGATTTTGGTAGTATGAGCAAGATCTCGCCGCAAGTTGCGGTGACCGTCATGGGGATTGTCAAAGCTATCAAGTCGAGAGACGAGAAGGCTCTTTACTTGGTGCTTACAGAGGCCGGAGCCATCGATCCCGCTTACATTACCGAAGCAACTTTTTGTTCCGCCATTGCGCCATTTCTCATGCAGAAAAAATCTAAACAATACGATTCCAAGCGACACGCCATCACCGAGATTTATCGGGAGATCGGTGAAAAAGACCTGCGGCACGGCCTTACCGTTCCCCCGGAACTGTTGGTTTGCTTTTTTGCCTTCAACTTTTTGTCGATCATTCGCGAGAATCTAAATCTTAGTGCACCTGATACGTTGCCGTCGGACGATCTGCAAAAGGCTTCGTAATTACAGGAAAAAACAGGAGTGACCGGGAAAAGCGGTCGATAAAATTGAGTATTTTTTTGACAATTTTGTTTAACTGTCTAATTTTTTTGATAAAAAAAGCGATTACCTGGGTTGAGGCCGGAATAACGACTAGGAAATAAACAGTTCCTATTCTGGGTTGAGTCGACATGGTCACCGTTGTTACCCGAATTCATTAGCAAATGCTCAAGTGGCTCTCGCTGGCATAGGCGTTGCAATACTATGTAGTAAGTGGATGCAAAAACTGGAAGAAATGAGCCCCAAGGATCGGTTGGCTCGGTTTTCATGGAAGAAAATCACGCATCTTTCACAGTATTGTCCCTTACCGTGAAACTTGCCCGATGCACTTCCTGCACACACTAGTGAAACGGCGGGCGCCAAGGATTGGCGCCCCTTTTTCATTATTTAATTGGTGGCTGGCGCGTTGAAAAATCAAGTGGGCGGTGCTAATGGGAGAGTCCGTTTTTAGAATGGAGGACCCTATGGCAACCAATTTAGGAGCAGAGCAGCTACGCAGCGTCGGTGGTATCGGCGTCTCAAAGGCTAGCTCTTTTATGAAAGAGTTTCGTGACTTTGCCCTCAAAGGCAACGTCGTTGATTTGGCAGTTGGTGTAATCATCGGTGCGGCATTTGCCAAGATCGTGGATTCATTAGTCAAAAACATTTTTATGCCGCTAGTAAGCTTACTTTTCCCGACTGAGCAGAGTTACCTGAGTTGGAAGTGGGCGGTCGGTAACAAGGAAATCCCTTACGGCCTCTTTATTGGGGACGTGGTCAATTTCGTCATTGTGGCACTAGCTCTCTTCCTTTTTGTCGTGAAGTTTCTTGGCTGGGTCGCGAGAAAGCGCACGGCGGAAGAGGCTGCGACTAAGGCGGCTGCTGGTCCCACTAAGGATCAAGAGCTCCTGACTGAAATCCGTGATCTTTTAGCCAAAAAATCTTCACTGTGATTGAGAGGTTGATGATGCAGAAGTTGAAAGAGCTAGGCCTATGTCTAGCG
>OMIY01000164.1 GCA_900299215.1 bacterium
GACCGCGCCAAAGAGCTCACAGGACGTGTAGTTGGGGTAGCCGGAGACCTAACGTCTCCAGCGCTTGGCTTAGGCGCGGACGATATGGCGCTGCTCAAGGCCGAGTGTCAGCAAATCCTTCACTGCGGTGCCAGCACCGATTTTAGTGCTAGCCTTGCCGAAGCTCGAGTGATCAATCTCGAAGGGACGCGTCATGTGCTGACCGTAGCTGACGAGCTCCGCCGCGATGGAGTGCTCAAGCGCGTTGATTATGTGTCGACCGCCTATGTCGCTGGTTCAGCAGGGCGTGTTGTAACGGAAAACGATCTGGACATCGGCCAGGGATTTCAGTCCCCATATGAGCAGAGCAAGTTCGAGGCCGAAAAATTGATCCACGCTTGGAAGCGTGATTATCCTGTTACCATACACCGACCGTCCATTGTCGTTGGTCAATCCTATAACGGGTACACGCCGCACTTTAAGGTCCTCTATTGGCCGCTGATGATCATGGCGCGAAACATGGCTCAGTTCTTTGTGTGCAACCCGCGCTCCTATCTAGACGTGGTCCCCGTGGACTACGTGGCAGATGCCATCGTCGCCTTACTGCCAGATTCAGAGGCAGCTGGTCGTACCTTCCTGCTAAGTGGTGGGTTGGGTAAAGAAGTCCGTGTGCGTCAGTTCATTAACGATGCTCTAGACCTTGCTGAAGTTAAACGCAAACCCATCATGCCTGTGTGGCTATTTGATTTTATTCGCAAGGTCCCGCCTCTCAGGCGTTTATTGCCAAACGAGTTTTGGAGCGTGGCCGAAATGGCCATGCCCTATTACCGCTATCTTCGTGGGATTAAAACCCGCTTTAATCCGGCTGAGACTTTGCGGCATCTAGAACGGTCCGGCGTCAAACCTCCGGAATGGCCAAACTACAAGTCTCAGATTATCCAGTTCTGTATCGATAGTCGCTGGGGCAAAAGGTTGCCTCAGCCAGAGCATACTTACTATGAGCTCCCCAAAGTAGCAGTGCAGCAAGTTTAATCCCGACTGCGAGGACTAGGCTCTATGCTCAGCGCAAGAAGCCAGCAGCTAAAGGCCACAGTCTTCGTAGGTCTCGCTTGCTTGCTAGTCTTTTGGACCTATGCACCAGCATTAAATGGGCTTCCCATCTGGGATGATAATGAGGCTCTTTTTAACTACCCCCTCATCGCCTCGCCCTTAAGCTCATACAAGCGCATCTGGTTTAGTCACCAAGCCCCAGACTTTTGGCCCCTGCATTATTCGTGGTTTTTCCAAGCGTATCGTTGGTGGGGTGCCAATACTCTTCCTTATCATATCAGCAACATAGTCCTGCACATTGGCAATGCCATGCTATGGGCGTGTTTACTGAAAATGCTTCGAGTCTCTTATGCTTGGGTGATCGCACTTGTGTTCGCGCTGCACCCAGCGAACACTGAGGCCGTCGCCTGGATCGTACAGTTTAAAACTTTGGCTAGTTCCCTACTTTGCCTCACGTCATGGCTACTATTTCTCAAATTTTTGCGCCGCTCTGAGCAGTCAACAAGGTCGACTTCTTGGATGCTTTACTCAAGCTCTCTAGGATTATTCGCAGCGTCACTACTTACCAAGTCCTCTGTGATCTTCGCACCAATTGCACAATGCGCTCTGACATTTCTTGTGACACGAGATCTGAAGAGAACGATAAAAATTAATATACCGTTTCTGTTGTTGGCAGTCGCAAGCGGCTACATTGCAGTAACCTGGTATGCACCAGACAATGCGCTGCCGCCCGGAGAACACCTAGATTTGGGTCCTTTCAGCGAACGAATTGCACGACTCGGTTGGAATTTTTGGTTCTACGTCAGGCAAGCTCTATGGCCGACCACAATCGCCTTCATCTATCCCAAGGTCAAATTATTGCCTGGCGAATTCGTAAATTATGTACCGACAATAGTGGCTGTGATGCTGCCTGCTTTTGCGTTTTCTTTGCGTCATCGTTTCGGCTTGGGACCATTCGCGGCAATCTTATATTACGGCCTTGCACTCGCACCCGCACTCGGGTTTTACGGCATCTATTTTATGCGTTTTGCTGACGTTGCTGATCACTGGCAATACATGGCGCTGATCGCGCCATTAGCTCTTTCAGTAAATGCAGTGTCTAAGATTAGAGTACATGAGTACCTAAAAGTTACTGCCATTTTAGTGACGACACTTACGCTGGCCCTGACGACTCACACGGAAGCCCGTCACTTTAGTGACGAAGAATCCATTTGGCACCAGACGCTGGTGCATAATCCGGATTCCTGGCTGGCTCACAACAACCTTGGGAAGGTCCTTATGGCTCAAGGCAACCATGCGGAAGCGATCTCCCACTACAAGGCAGCCCTCGCCGTCAAACCTGATTTTCGCGATGCCATGAATAATCTCGGTGCAGTTTATATCGAACAAAACAATCTGTCAGAGGCAATCACGATACTAGAGCGCACGGTCGCCGTGTGGCCGCAGTTTGCTGCGGCCAGATCTAACCTTGGGGTAGCCCTGACGCGAAGCGGCGAGTTTGGCAAAGCCGCCGAACACCTGCGCCGCGCCACCGAACTCGCACCCGAAGACGCAAGCTATCACAAGAATCTTGGCTACACTCTGCATAGGCTGCGGCAAACAGACGCTGCTATCGAGTCTTATCAAAGAGCGATAGCCCTTGCTCCTAGAGTCGATTTTTACAGCGATCTTGGTCAGCTCCTGCGCGAAGCTAGACGCCCTGATGATGCAATTAAGGCACTTACCTCTGCACTTGCGTTGGATCCAAATCATGGCTTGGCTATGGCCAATCTCGGATTTGTCTACATGACCCAAGCACGTCTCAATGACGCTCTCGTTTGGCTAAGGCGCGCAGCAGCAGCTAGCCCTAGGCTCGCGTCGGTGCATTTGGCACTAGCAACCTGCCTCGCTGAGGCTGGTGACTTAGGTGCCGCAGCAGGCGAACTAGATCTTGCTCGCAAACTTGATCCACAGCAGCCAGGGACAACTGAGGTGGCGCGGAGAATTGAGGAATTGCAGACTGCAAAAGATAACTAAAATGGCGTTAACCGCGATGATTAGCGTATTTTGCTTAGGCTCGATATTCCGCTCTGCTGACATTTGTGGCAACAGATCGGAATATCGAAAGTTGATTTCTTGAGGGCACTACCTTCTCTACTTACCGAAATGATGGTGCGCCTCAAGTCCCTGCCAGCAATCAAGATAATCTTTTTGCAGCAGTGGCGTATTTAGAGCCCAAGCTGAGGGTTTATAAATCAGCGACGTTTCAAACATGAAGGCCATCGTGTCACCCTGATAGACAGGCTTCAAATCGGCTTTGCTCGCAGCAGCAAATGCAGCAGCCTCAGGTCCATGGGGTGACATACAGTTGTGAAGGCTTCCGCCACCTGGAACAAAGCCGC
>OMIY01000165.1 GCA_900299215.1 bacterium
AGTGCGTAGAGTGGATGGCGGTGGCTGAGTTGGCGGTAGGTTGCAATCACAATGGGCTCAAGGATCAGATGAGTCTCGGCCAAGTGAGCAATAACCTCGTGATGGTTAGCATAGGCCACCATCACCATGCCTTTGGCTATTTGCCAGGACCAACCATCACCCGGCGTGTATATGTCACGTCCTTCGCTTTCTTGACCAAGCTGAATGGCAAAGGGCTGCATCAGACCACCCTTGCGCGGTACTGCAAAGGCGCATAGCGGCTTGTAAATATATTTAGGCTGATGATAGTGGCGCCCGTCCCTAAGTTTATTCAAAGACTTAAAGTCGGCTAGGTAGATGCGCCCTTCCGCCATGGCTGTCGCGAGATCATCATCGGTAAAGTCCGCGAGTTTGCTCAGGTGTGCTTGAGTGATCGGAAAGTTATCCTGCGCTTGATCGAGGCGTTTAAGCAGCAGCGGATTGGCACCCGCCACAAAGCCATTGGCGAAGGACTCGTCGCTCAAATACCTATCGGCAATGGCAGGTACTTCGTGTGTGGCGAATACCTTGCGATAGTCGTCGATGTGGTGCGGTCGCCCACCATCAAGGGCAAAGCCTAGTGGAGGAATAAAATATTCCGTAAGCTTGGGCATATCTTTGTGAATCAAGTAATTGGCAAAGTCACGGGTGGCCAATGCGGGTATCGCATTGCTAAAGCGCCAGCCGGTTCTTTCGAGTACTTTTTCGATATTGGATCTAGTTTTAAAAATTGACCCGACGATGACGCCGTCCCAAGCAAGGTCCATCACCGTATCCAAGATCGATGGATCCGCGTTCAGGGGGATGCCACCAAACTTTTTGTACCGGTAGCGGCTACGCCACTGACCGAGGCGCCGTTTGCGAAACGCGGCATCGTCGTATTGCGAAATCACATGGTCTAATTTCACGCGTGATCCTCCTAGTCCAACTACTTTAGAGCTAGGATTAATCGAGACAATTTGCAAGAAAACGTGCAATATGGACCTTATTTTGCACTCATAAAATAAAAACTAATTGTTTATTTTATGAGTGACTTGGATGGAGGCAAGGACGATGGCAAAAGCACCGCCGAAGGAGCGTAAAAGTTCGCGTAAACCGCGCCTTAGGGGTGACGAGCGTCGTCACGACATCCTCAGCAAGGCCACAGCCTTGGTTAAGACTAAGGGCGAAAGCAGGGTGACTACGAGGCTCATAGCTAAGGAGGCGGCGGTATCAGAAGCCTTGCTTTTTCAGCACTTTCCCACCAAGGATGAGCTCTTCCGTGAGGTTTCCGTCATCATCAATGCGCGGTCGCCGTCGCTTCACGAATACTTTGCCGATGTGGAGCCGTCGAGCCGTGTGCTGATCGAGTACCTCTATCTGGTGACCTACCTGGCCCTGAGCCCCGAGGTGCATGCGCGTGATAGCAAGTTGCCGCGCCTTTTACTCGAGAGTCTACTCAGTGACGGTCATCTACTGAGGACTCATGTCAAAAGGCGGTGGAGTCTGATCGGAGACTTGCTAAAGAACTCCGTAGCTGCAGCAGTCGAGTCGGGGCATTTAAATATGCCTCTCCTAGACGTAGAGGACCCTGCTAGCTTAGAGCTTATGCTGTCGCATCAGTTAGTCGTCATGGCTCACTGTGTTCGCTTTATGAACGAGACGCCCATTATTGGCGCTGAGCTGAGTGCAGATCAAATGACCGAGCGTACTGTTGTATTTATCCTAAGGGGGCTTGGCGTCAAAGACGGCGTGATCAAAAGACTTCTGAAGCCCGAAAAGATTCTCGCTAAGTTTAAAGCCAAAGTACCGCTGTAGCTCCAGCGAGAGCGTCGTCTAGAGCTGCAAGGTCGGACAGCGATGGTCGCCACCAAATTCTAGGACACCGCGGTCGTCGCGCACATGCTGCACCAGCTTTTGGCCACCAATTAGATTAGTCTCGAACGCGTTGACGTCGATCGAGGCCTGGTAGTTTTCGTGCGCAAAGGCTTTCACCCAACCCGTCGATGACGCCGTCGCGATGCCCACAAAGCCCTCAGGCTTGGCCTTAGCGTTGACGGTCAGGCGGCGGCCTGGGTTATCGATGGTGAATGTAAATTTCCCGTTGCAGGGATCACTCTCCCGTTTAACGGTGATGTCCTTGACTCCAGGTAAAAAGACCCAGTCGAGAATTTTTGTTTTGAAGCTGACGCTCCAAACTTCAGGTTGAATCACAGGCACTGGCGCTGGTCCCCCAGCGACGCTTAGGCGATTGTCCCCGCCCTCTGTCATCGCGTGTAGCCATACCCAGCCAACGGGAAAAGCGGAGCCGTAATTTTTTTCCATATGGGAGACACCGGATCCGGATCTCGAACCACTATCAGTTGTTAGTTGATATTTGGTTTCGCTGCCTGTGCTGTAGACAAACCAGTGGCTCCAAATAAACGGCAGATTAGCCGCAGCGCCTTCGGGTCCAATCCATGGTCGACCTGGAAAGAGTGGCTCGGGCTTACCAAACTCAGCCTTGATATGGACAGTGCTCGATAGTTTCAAGTCCAAGGCCGACTCGGTCATATAGCCGATGCCGTCGGCGCGCCAGGCGAAGTCTGCTGGAGCTTTTTCGTCGGGATTACCGCGTACCGGTTCTCCTCCCGCTTCCAGCATGGTCTTAGCTGGGAATGACTCGTAAGTCACCGAAGTTCCTTTTGCACGGTCGCTAATGACTAAGGCGGCGTAGCCTTCTTTGGCGCTCTCCTCAAACTTGACGCCTCGCCTGACAAATGAACCCACAATGGCAGCAACATCGACTTGTGCCTTGTCGTCGACGATCCGTGTGTACCACCCTTCAAACCAAGGACCCTCACTTTTATAGTGCGGATCCATAGGTGATTTAGGCTCGCTAGGATGCG
>OMIY01000166.1 GCA_900299215.1 bacterium
GTGCCGCCGTAGACACGACTGAGTAAAGTATCGACTTGTTGAATTGCATGCGCGATATATTGACGCGCCTGAGTGATACCACCCAATTCAGCCGCCCATAGTGGCGATGCATAAGAAAATGAGGTGAATCCAAGGAACACAAGTAATCTAGCAAGTGCAGTCATCTTTTTCATCGTCAACGTCCCGTCAATAAATATGAGATTAAATGGTAGTTATTGTGACTAAAAACATAAGACCAGATCGTCTACTTGGCCAGACGACCTGGTCACAACTTGAATCAGAATCCACACTGTGCAGTTTGAGTGACGAAAACTGCATCATCAATCGCACTGCTCATGGAGAAATACAGCGCCGTACCCTGGGCATAGATACCAGCATCAAACGATGTGGTAGCACGCAACTTGGATCCAGCAACTAGTGCTCGTGCTCCCGCAACTTCGGTGCAAAGCATTACCGCCTGTGCGTTCACACTAGCTGAATCAGCACCGATGTTGATGAGCGACTGCATTTGATCCACTCGCGTGACGGAATTAGCAACGCGCATAGCCGCTGTGGACAGAGCATTCTGAATCGCAATCTCTGTACCTGTTGTTTCAAGCACGTCTTTCTCAACACCAGCAAAGGCGTCTTCTGCTGAAGTGAACTCATTAACTGTAAATCCGAAACCATGATGTAAGGCAGCATTGATGTTTTGCTGCATCATACGGACACGTGAACTGATCAGGCCGATGTTACCACTATTGATGGATGCGCCATAAGCGGGAGTAACGCCAGCAACTGAAACCGCGAACAACATAGCTAGACCGGACAAACGTGCATTGAATCTCATGACAGACCTCCTTAAAGTTTTAAATTACATAAGTTTTTTTATTAGCAACCAAGACCCAAACGGGAATCGTTATAAACTTGAATTTCGTTGAACAAGAAATCAGGCGTGATCACTCCAACAGGAATCAGTGCAACTGTGCCTTTAGCTTGCTCTGCATAGTAAATACCCTGCTGTATGGCGCTGCAGGCTGCGAATCGTAAATTGTTAGCCGTAGCGAAATCACCAATTTGAGCAGCTTGCGAAGCTTGAAACGCGAAATTTGCACCGCTAGCAATCTGAGGGGTTACATTAGTTTTAATATAAGGACCTGCTAGGACATCTCGCTCCAGAACATCGCCACCCTCATCACTAAGAGCAGCCGCTTGTGATTCTTGAAATCGCCATACTGGCGGTTGTTCGCCACCCATGCCGCCACCCATGCCACTTGCTCTAAGCACGACATCGTTCAACCGTGCGACGCTAGCTTGAAGATTCATGGCAACCACACCCAAAGTGGCGTGATCGGGGTAGCTAACTTCACCGCGTGGAAAAGAAGCTGCTGAAGCATGACTGGACAGGAGCACTAGAAAGGATATTTTAAAAAAATTACGCATCTTCAAATCCTCTGCTTTTAGGTGTTGAACGCTGATAATGGCATCAAAGCAAGTAGCGTGCCAAAAGCATAGGATTCACCTCAAACGACTGAGCCACAAGGGTTTGAAGAATTTAAGGCCAGCCAGCCAACGGCTAACCAGCCCAGTATCAAAAAGTTATGGTGGTATCATTTTGTAACCGTAGCTGACCCTCGGGTCAGTGGCCTATTCCAAATGGCAAGTTCTGCAGAATGGTTCCCACATTGTTAGCAGTACCATTGAAGGTCAGTGAACCGGGGAGGTTATTGGAGGTCAGACTGATCGTTTTCAGCGATGGGACCAAACTGCCCGATTCGGTATAAAATGCGGCCGGCTCATTGTTATCAAACTTACCGTTGCCGTTATCATCGCGGAAGCCAGCAATCACGACATTACTCACTTTACGTGTCGTGGCGTCGACAACACCTGGACCCAGGGCCGGCAGTATAGGGATGTTCAAGCTACTCACACCGTTATAGACATACTTACCGACGGCAATAACTTTGGCGTAGTCAATATTTGACAGCTGGGCGGCCAGACTCACGAAGTTGTTCGCAGTATTTTGGTCCACAGCATATGCGGCAATACTGATGGTGTCACCCGTACGCAACTGTGTGCTCCCGTCGATTTTAAATTGGATCGATCCTGAGTGTTCATAAAAGATGCGGTCTAGATTGAGCTTGAAGCCAGCCGCTCCTAGGTCGTTGGCGCCTTCTTTGAGGCTATAGGCTGTTTCAAAGTTCGCAGAGTTGAACAAAACGCCAACCTGAGCCCCCTCAACTAAGCGCCCCGGAGCTTTGTTCGATCCGGGTTCACGGTTGAATGCCAACATCGTGATACGATCACCTGGTTTGAGATCGGTGGCTTTCAGATCAAAAGCTGATGGCTCGCTTAAGTCAGTCAAGGATTTGAATCCTTTGACGTAGCGTAGCGGTTGACGAGCCAAATCACCCATCGGGGCTTCAAGTAAGACAGCAACATTCACGGGGTTTTCATCAGCTTTTACGCCGAATGAACTCTCGACCGCAACTGCGACGGTCATGTTAACGCCTGACGGAACAGGTATGGTGTACTTGGAATTTATGAACAGGGTGTCTGCTGATTGTGCCGTGATCGCCACAGGCTCTGGCAGTCCACCGGCTTTGCTCGCCACTAATCCAATATCCTCACCGGGATCCGGCAAGCCGTTGCCGTTTTTATCAAATATTGCTACGAGAGTTGCTTCGCTCACCGGCAGTTGAGCCACTGGTAGTATGGGTATCGCGAGCGAAGATTTACCGGCGGTTTGGTCAATGGCTGCGTAACCAATAACCTTGGTGACGTCGATCGATTCCATATCAAACGACGTCATAGCTCCTGACAAGATCGCAGTTATGATCCGCCCTTGATAATTGCTCAGACTGGGTTCGGTAACCACAGCATCGACAGTTTTCTGCGTGCCGTAGATGGTGAAGTTTACTTTGACGTTAAGACCACCTAAACCACCAGAGCTTAGGGTCTTGGTAAAGCCCGAGAGACCGATATCGGCGATACCTAACCTGTCGCCTGGAGAGAGTGACAGAGACGAGTCTTTGTCTAGAAACACACCAAGCATCACCTTATCCCCGGGGACAAGGTCGGTTTCTTCTAGGGTGATGTCGAAGCTGGCCGGCCGCCCGGAAAGACGTTTCAGATATTTAATCGCAGTAAGCGGACTTTGGGTAATGTCGTCAATGGATTCACCCTTAGCCACGAAAAGGAAAGCTGGCTCATTACCCCGCGCGTCCGCACCCTGCCACTCGATCACACCGGACAGCGGCATGGCGTAGCCACGAGGAATCTGCGTCGCAAAATTAAGATTCAGATCAAAGGTGAGCCCGTTGCCAGAGGTCAGTTCGACTTTCTCTGGTACTTTGTCGTTGCGGCCGCTATGGAAATAGACCTTTTCGCCAGGGTCCAACTTTTGATTACCGTTCTGATCTCCAACTGCGACGATATAAGTTTTCACAGGAAACGGCACACCAATGGCGCTGATCGGTAGCTCGAAGCGCGGATCTACGCCACCAACAACCTCTGTGAAACCAAGCACCTTGCTATAGTCGAGCTCAAAGTCCGTCAAGCCATCGAAGTCACCAGCATAAGCCGCAACTAGCACGCTGGGCGAGTCCACCCTGCCCAGGATACGGCCTGATACAGTCGTTTGTCCGTCGTAAACTTGGCGATCGATCACAAGATCGAAGCCGGAATTTTCTCCTGCCTTCAAAGCACTCGCAAAGCTGTCGGTCCCCGTGCGTATACCAATCAGGTCGTTCGGTGTAAGCTGAGGGAAACCTTGGCCCGTGCCGTCGCGGTCGAAGAGACCAAGCATTAACACCCTGTCACCAACTTTGAGACCCGACCGGCTGAGGTCGATTGAGTAAGAACCACCCTTGGCCGGAATCTCTTTAACAGCCACGATATGGCGCGCGATCTCCGTCGGATTGAGCGATGGCAAATCGTCATCAAGCAACACTACAAAAGTGCGGCCCTTAGCATTCGCCGCATTCACTACTACGTTACCGCTTATCGAAATACCAACGGGACTAGGTTCAGGCAGCAGCCTGGACTCGTTGAAGTCGAAGACCCGAACTGTGCCAAGCTCGACTCGCAGCGACAAGGGAGCGCCCTTTTCGGCATCAAAGCCGTACCATGCTCTTTCACCTGCATCTGGCTGGCCGTTTCCATTAGCATCTTCGAGCATAAATGGCATGCAGTTAAGTGGTAGAGTCAGACCACTCACTAAAGTCTGAAACTTAAAAGAGAAGCGCTCAGTCTCCTTATTCGCCTGCGAAACAGCAACAATACCATCCGGTGTGAACGTCTGATTGACGAGGTCCATAGGACTTCCAGCATATAGCATCGCCAACACTTTGCCTCGATAGGGACTCGCGATATTACCGACTAGAGATACTTTGTCGCGGTACTGAAGGCGATCAATGACGAGATCGAGCCCTGAGTTGTCACCAGTCTTGAGCTGGTACCCGACACCTGTACCAGCCGTATAGATTCCAATAAGCGTGTCGGCAGTAATGCGGGGGAAATCACTGGCTGAGTCTCCCGTAAGACCCATCACAAAGACGTTGTCACCAACTTTCAATGAAGTGTTCTGCAAGCTCACTTGATATCGTCCAGCAGAACGCGGCACTTTCAAGGAAGCCTTCACGTAACGGATTGGGTCTTCGATGACTTCATCCAGGTTTTCCCCCTGTGCCACAACAATATGGACAAACTTGGCGGACACCTGCGAGGTGAAAGCGAATCTACCACTGAGCGAAATAGTCTGATTAGAAGGTATTTGAAGTTGATAGGCGTAGTTGAGCGTACTGGACACTTCAGAACCACGGTCCACGTCTACCTGCACTGGTACACCGGATTCATTAAGTGGAAGCAGAATCGATTCCCCAGGATCAGGTTTTTGGTTGTTGTTACTATCGAGTAGGCCAAGCACATACAGTTTCATGGGCCAGTTTTGCCCGATGCTGTAAACCGGCAGCTCAGCCTGGGTCCTGCTGTCTGTCTTTCTCAAAGTAGCAAATCCAACTACCTTAGTGGAATCGATTCCAGTAGCGTCGAGACTCATAGGGCCTGCATAAGCGAAAAGCATCATCGGCCCGCGATAATCGTTCTCGATAGCGACCTTAATTTTCGCGTTACCGTCGTGGTATCGACGATTCACTTTGATATCGAAACCGGGGTTAACACCAAATTGGACTGCCTTATTGATCAGGACGTTGTCTTGAATCGCAATTCCCAGTGCGTCCCCGTCGTTTAATGCTGGCAGACCGTAATCACGAGAATCACCGATGGCAAAGCAAGTGACTCGAGTGCCGGGTGCCACACCGGACGCACTTAGGTCTAATTCGAAATCCCTACTGTTGGGATCGACGGGAGCAAAGGCTAGGACACCATCGGCGATCTGCTCTGGCGTGAACGCCATGTCCTGCTGTTTCACTGCAACAACGAAAAATCGCTTCATAGACGCTGCAAAATTTGGATCTATCGCTACTGATCCCCGCACGAGTATAGGCTGAGCACTCGGAGTCGGAGCTATTCTCTTTAATTCGATGCGAAGTGGCGTGGACTGGGTCTGGGATATGTTGAACTCAGCCGGAGCGTTGGATTGCACCTTCTCATAGAATCCAAACCGTTCACCTGGGTCTATAGTCTGGTTGCCGTTGCTATCAGAAAAAGCGAAGAGATAACAGAGATCGACTGGTTTTGCCTGTAGCAAGGGAAAATCAAGGACTCCACTTTGCAGACCACTAGCCTTCGGTAGTTCCGTGGCAAAGATCACACTGTCGACATCGAGAGCGCTCGCGCTAAAGCCGCGAATCTCGCCACAGTAGACGCCAACCATGGTAGCAGTATCGCTACCAGCGACTTCGATAGGTATCGCAACGCGCTTGTCTTTGAACTCTCTGTTAACGACCAGATCTGCGGTATAAGTGCGGCTTCCGCGCTCGGCCAGGGAAAGTCCCACGCTGGTTTGATTCCGGTAAAAACCGATCAAGTCACCTTTCTTCATCTTCGGAATCTCGGTCGACTGATAGTTTTTGACGAGAAGGCCGAAGATCTGAAGTTTAGACAGGCCTTTTAATTGCGCCTCTGACAAGGTGAGTTCATAACCACTGAGGTCCTTCGTCGCTACAACTTTTAATGTATTACCTGCCGGGTCTGCACTTGTTTCCTCGACAGACTTCGCCGAAGCACCGATGAGCAGAGTGCCGGACGTCACCCCTGGGGGCAGACTAATCTTGCCGCGAACCGTAATTTTCGCTGGTTCGGCTCCCCAGAAAGTGCACCCACTGAGGCAGAGGAGAAAGGGCACGCTCAGGGCGAGCACGAGGGACTTAATCAAGCCACGACAAAGCAACAGTTGACGTACTGAGTCAGTCATAATCGCACCTCTCGATCTGACTTATCGGATAGTTTCAAACTTATCTTTAACAGCAGTTAAAAATTTATTCGTCTCGGACAGATACGGTGAGATTGAGATTCCTTAAAAGTCATGCCAGAATGAGGGGGCACAATCCGATTTAACAGTATTTTTGGAATCTTACAGTTCCTCAGGAGGCGCTCTCATGGCTGCTTTCCGTCGCTGCATAGCGGCCGTTGCTCTAACCAACCTTTTAGCATCAAGCCTCGCCATCGCCGAAGACGGAGACGAAGCCGTATTACAGCGGAACACCTCAGTTGGGGTATTGGCAACACAAGGCAGCTCAGCCACAGGAGGTCGATTCAATCCCACGAGGGAGTTGCGACTTACTAACAAATCAAAACTAATTTACGGCTCTTACAGCCTAAATTGGAACCTACGCATGCAGGTCAATCGAAACGTCATGCGCAAAGACGTCATGATTGACGATCCATATGTAACGGAGCCGATGAATTTGCCTAACGGCTCGATCCTAAATAAAGGCTACCAATTTTTGGTTCAGGAAGCTTATCTCCAGAAGTCTAGTGATAACTTTCTGCTCCAGGCCGGCGTGATCAATCACTCTTGGGGCAGCGCTGACACGATCAGTCCACTTTCCGTTTTCAATCCGCAGGACATCCGCCTTGGTCTCTCGGGTGATAAGGATTTTCAATCGGCACCGATTCCCTCTGCGCGCCTTGCCCTCCTCGGTGAGGGATCTACCCTCAACTTTATTTACAGTCCCTGGCGGGCAGCGACCTTACAGCCTGCACGAGGCCAGAACTGGTTCGTCAGTCCGGACAATTTTACGTCTTTCACGATCAATTATGTGCGAAACACCCAGATACAAACTGCCAACAACTTTGCGGTCAAATACGATATCAATGTGAGCAGCGGAGACCTATCCCTACTCTACTACCGCGGGGCCGATTATGACTTCGTCGGCAAAGCCATTGGTACTAGAGTCGAAAACAATCAGCCACTGATTATTGATATTCAACAGGTGACACCGGAAAAAACTGCTTTTGGGGCAACTTACAGCCGAGCTATTAACGAATGGGTTTTCAAAGGTGACGCGCTGTACACGCTCGATAAAAAAGTACTTCCTCAGATAGATTATGCAAAAATTGGTAATCAGTCGCAGATCTTTCCGATCGACCTCACAACCACCCCCGCCTATCAGATA
>OMIY01000167.1 GCA_900299215.1 bacterium
AGAATGGTACTCATTCATAAGAAAGCTATGTCTCAATCACCCCGGTTGGTCGGGAATGGTGCGGATGATTGAGAAGCGTCCAGAACTTTTAAGTCATCCCCGTCAAATATCATTAATGGATTTTATCGCGCTCGAACTTGTACTCCGCCACGGTTGGAAATCCAGAATCAAGACGACTGAACATTCGACTCAGCCCGTAATGACTCAACAGCCAAATCGTGAAAGTGAACTAGCTGCCAAGGATCGCGTGATCCATGAGGCGCTGGAGTGGTCTTACTATAGCGGTTTGCTAAAGCTTTTAACTAGCAGGAAGAGCGCGGAGCCAGGCGCTCCTGAGACTCAGGCTTTTTTCTGTATCGATGACCGTGAGGGTTCACTGCGTCGTCACTTAGAGGCTTTATCTCCGACCACCCACACCTTTGGGGCTCCTGGATTCTTTGGCGTCGATTTTATGTTTCAGGCCGCAGATCAAGCGATTCCCTCACAGCATTGTCCAGTAATTCTGACTCCCAAGCATGTGATTAAAGAGGTTGGTGGGCGCAATCAAAGAAACAAGAAGTTACTCGCCGGATTTCATGTGTTAGACATAGCAAACACAGGTGTACGTGGCTGGGTCGCGACCCCGGTATTTGGTATTTGGGCGATGATTCGTCTGTCTTTACAGGTGCTATGGGGTAAGTCTAGGCGTCCCGCAAAGCCGAATCGCAAACAAAAGCCGCTGCCGGTCTTGCGTCAAAGTGAGACTTTAGATGCTCACGGGCGGCTCATCGGATATTCGCTTCCTGAGATGGCCGACCGCGTTGGTAACATTCTGCGTAACTGCGGCCTGACTAAGAGTTTTTCCAAGCTCATAGTGATGGTGGCGCACGGGGCAAACAGTACCAATAACCCCCATTTTGCTGCCTACGATTGTGGTGCTTGTGCGGGTAAACACGGGTGGCCTAATGCCCGTGCCTTTGCCACGATGGCAAACAGAGCTGATGTTAGAGGAGTTTTGCGTGAACGCGGGCTCGACATTCCGGACGGTACTTATTTTCTCGCTGCCATGCATGATACTACTAGTGATGATATTGCCTACTATGATGAAAGTCAGATACCGGCGACCCATCAAGCAGCCGTGGCTGAATTTAAGCTTAAAATGGAACAGGCACTTGAACTTAACGCGCGCGAACGGGTGCGTAAATTTGATTTGGCCCCAAATAATGAGGACTTGGCGCGAGCCCATGTTCGGCATCGGTCAGCTTCTCTGTTTGAGCCTAGACCTGAGTGGAATCATGCGGGTAATGCCGCCGCCATCGTTGGCCGTCGGAATCTGACGCGAGACCTAAACCTAGAGCGTCGGGTGTTTCTTCAGTCCTACGACCCGACGATTGATCAGTCCGGCGACATTCTAGCTGGGATTTTAGGCGCTGTAGTCCCGGTTTGTGGTGGGATTAATTTGGAATACCTATTCTCACGAATTGATAATGAAGTTTACGGTGCCGGATCTAAATTGCCGCACAACGTGATCGGCCTATTGGGTGTTGCTGCTGGTGTTGCTGGTGACCTTCTAACCGGACTGCCAAGTCAAATGGTGGAGATCCACGATCCGGTTAGATTGTTAGTCATCGTCGAGCAGTCTCGTGAAATTGCAACCTATGCGATCAAAAAGAATCCAGCTATTTTCGAGTGGGTTCACAATGAGTGGATCAAGTTTGTGACGATTGATCCGGAATCTAAGGAATGTTCACTTTGGCATAAAGACGGATTTTTGAAATTTGATCCGATAAGTTTAAATTTCCAGTCTTGAGGAACACATACCGGTGATCTTAACTATTGCAGAAAATTTATGTAACGCGCTTCTGATCGTCCCTGTTGTTGCATTCTTTGTCATTTTGATCTTAGGGCGTAAGCATAATCTCAAGGCAGAAAACCAAATTTCGAGCTTCAGTTACCTGACTGCTTGGACACTTGTCATTTGTTCAACTGCATTGGCATCTCTATGGCTAATGCAAGGAAAGACAGAACATGTGCTGATTCATGGATCTGTGAGTGAGGTCGATTCCGTCACAATAGGATTCTTGCTTTTGACGTCCTATGCTTTGACTGTGACGATGAAGTTTAGTCGTTATTATTTGCATCGGGAGGCTGGTTATTCCCGATTTTTCTCAATCGTCTTTCTGTTTATATTTGGCATGAATTATCTCTCGCTATCAAAGTCGCTACAAGACTTTCTGATTGGCTGGGAGGTTATAGGGCTGTCTTCGTTCCTTTTGATTTCATTTTATTATCAGCGTGAGCTTCCGGTCCGTCATGCTATGCGGGCATTTGCAATTTATCGGATTACCGATGCTGCGTTGCTATTGGCTGCGGTCTGGTTACATTCGGTCGAGGAAAGCTCTCATGCTGAGTTAACCCTTAGCATACTAGGTAGTAGTTTGGCTGGTGATCCCCTTGTGGGACTCAATCTTTTTAGTAGTATCAGTATTGGCCTCCTTTTGTTGATTGCAGCTGCAGGCAAGGGTGCGCAATGGCCGTTTTCATCCTGGTTGCCGCGGGCCATGGAAGGGCCTACGCCATCAAGTGCCATCTTTTATGGGGCGCTTTCGATACATGCAGGGATTTTGTTGCTTCTGCGTACAAGGTCACTTTGGCTTGCACATGATGAAGTGCGATGGGTCATGGGGGGATTGGGGCTAATTTCTGCGTTGGTGGCAACAGGAGTGGGACGAACTCAAGCCAACATCAAGGGCCAAATCGCGTATGCTTCGATGACTCAAGTTGGAATCATGTTGGTTGAACTCGCCCTCGGTTGGCCGCGCATGATTGTCTTGTTACACGTGGTGGCAAACGCAACACTTAGAACTTATCAACTACTGGCGTCACCTTCAGTAGTTGCTCATTTGTTGCAAATGCAGACGTCACGGGCCGCTGCTGGACATCGATGGTCGGTTGAGTCATGGCTACCCAAGAGGCTTGCTCTTTCGCTTTATGCTTTTGCACTCAATGAGGGATTTCTTGATTACAATCCAAGGTACATAGGTCCACGTAGGTGGTGGAATTCTCTTGGCTTGCTGTGGCGCTCTTTACTTGCCGTAGGAGTGGGCGTAGGAATTTTGACAGTCATTTACGAGAGTCTCTATGACGCCGCGGTGATTGACCGAGTGGAGGCTTCCTTTTTAACCTTAGTTCTTCTTCTTGGGGCGCTGGCTGCACGTCAATTAAGCTTCACTAGTACGCTCCGATGGGTTTTAGTATCCGCAAGTCAGGTGAGCTTTGGAATTTTAACGATTGTACTTGTCCACCCAACGAAACAAACTGCTGGGCTATATTTTCTCAGCGGGATTGTGCCTGCCGCAATAATCGGAGCTATCATGGTGGATAGGTTGCAGAGCGCAGTTGCTAAGGGCTTGCGCGATGATGGAGTCCTATTTCCAAACAGAGTATTGGCGCTTTTACTTGTGACGTTGGCCCTATCAGCATTCCCCGTGACCCAAGCATGTTGGGGCGAGGAAATGCTGCTAGGTGAGTTATGGCTGCGGATGCCGATTCTCACGGCGATCAGCATAGTTACGCTCGTGATTAACGGCTTTACGCTTATGCAAATTTTTGCCCAGGAATGCTTTGGTCGAAAACTGGTCCCAAATCAGCAGGTGGTCTGAGTGTGTAGCCCATTCCAATGACTGTGTGAATAATGGGTTCTTCTCCAGCGGCATCAATTTTTTTGCGAAGTAGTCTAATGTAGGCATCCACTACATTACTCTGACATTCACTTTGGCTAGCCCATACATGTTCAAAGATTGTGGCGCGAGAAAGAACCCTGCCTCTCTGTCTCAGCATGAACTCCAAAAGCGAAAACTCCCTCCGCGTTAGGCGAATTAGGCGATTACCGCGCCGGACTTGTTGCTTGTAGAGGTCAAGCTGCAAATCGTGGCAGAAAAGTAAAGCAGACTGCGACCAATCGCGTCGACGTAGGAGGGCGTGGATGCGAGCGCAAAGCTCCTCAAAAAAGACCGAGGTGTCGATGACGTCATCAGCGCCTGAGTTAAGGAGACCGACCTTGTAAGACGAAGTCGGAGTCGATGCCATGACCAATATAGGTATGGATCCGGCTGCGCCTCGAAGTATTTCAATGAACCTAAAATCAGTCTCCTTGCGCGGTAAATGGTGGATAATCATCAGATCACATTCGTGATCAGCTAAGGTTACTACGGCGTCGGCGATATCATCGCAAGGCAGGCATTCGTAGCCTATAGCTTGCAGAGCCTTATTAATTTGAAGATTGGCCTGTGGAGCCAATTGCAATAATAGAACGCGCATTGGTTTTCCCTGTTGAAAAGCGCACGTAAAATCGATTCCACCCCAATCAACTTACTTTGCTCATAAACGTGGATTGGCGGTGTAAGCCCTAATGAGTCATTTTTGCGCTAGGCGCTGGGCGGCGATGTTCCGAACAAGTGTAAGGCTAGGGACTGACTGCGAGATCTTATAAGTTGCTTTTCGCGGGTTAGGCAGTGATCAGTAGCAAATAGGTACTGCTCAGCTTGCTTTATGAGGTCATTCGGTGGACAAACTGAGGCGATACAGAATGCGATTAGACCAGCTGATTCCTTGGCAACGTCTTCGCCGTCTAATTGGTCCTCTAGGCTAAAAGAGCAATCGTAACTTGCACTAGTTTGAGACACCACCGTCAAACTGACGCTGGTCAAAATTACAACGAGAATGGCTAGCAGCTTACGAATAGACCAAGCCCTCAAGTCGGCAAACGACCTCTATCATTAGATTAATCTGGTGGTTCTCGGCAATCAAGTTTTCAAAGAGGTCTCATGTCGTTGGTATTGAGTCATCCTGTCTGCTAAGTCTCAGTCGCATTCGCATTTAAGGGGGAGGTTACATGGTGGCGGCTTTCATTTATCTTGTTGGCTGCTGGTTTGGTCGTCCTCAAAAGGATAACAACAGGCGCATCGACATCGAAAAATTGGCTTGTACGCTAGGACAGATAAGAGTGCGAATTCGATCCGGCAGCTTTGATTGGCGTCCAGCTGACACCGATCACGATCTTCCCCCTGCCGTCGGCGATGTCATAGAGGCTGCGTGGCTTGAAGGTAAATCAGTATTAGACAGCTTAGCTAGTTTGGAGCATCAGCTGAGCCTTGCGATCAGGCTTGCCAGTGAACAATTTGAGCTGAGGCGCCTTTATTGGAGTCGCAGCGCCCTCGTCGGCTTGGTCGCCTTCGGTGTCGGATATTTGCATCAGGGGGACCAAGCAGCAGTGACTGATATTAGGCAAGAATTTATGAGCGGTGTTCTAGCTGTGGGCGTTTTCCTTGCCGGTAGCTTGCTCATCAAGTCTTCGACGTCAATCCCTTGGGTGGCTTTATCAGAAACCAAAGATGAAAATGTGGCTGTTTGGCTTGCTGCGCATATTAATGGCGAAACATCCCCACAATTAGAATGGGCTAACTCTCTAAGCGATCTAGCGTCTCATGAGTTTAGCCGGGGAGTGAGCTTATTGGTCGAAAAGCGTCGATTACTCGAGGATTGGAGTGAGGCCCAGTTCCGAGTCTCGAGGCAACGACTGACCTTGGTAGCGGACCTTATGCCAATCGGTGAGATTGTAGGCCTTGGAATTCCTCTAATAGTACTATTATTTCAATGCCTTAACTGATTTTTCTGGGGTTGCGGATTTAGTTTAGTGCGGCGAATTCAGTGTTGTCGGCAGGCATCAGTGCGCTATGATTTGCAAGAATTGATAGGAGAAATTTATGGTTAAGTTCCGTTTAGCTATGGCTGCAGGTTTACTTGGTTGCCTATCGGGCTGTGTGACCGAGGGACGCGATTTTCGTTCCGACATCAGTTGGATTCAGCCGAATAAAACAAGTATGCAAGATGTTAAATTGCTGCTCCGGGATCCATATTCCGTTGGTAATTCAAGTGGCAAGCCAACCTGGACTTATGGCTATTACAAATATCGCCTAGTTGGAGCGAGTCACCAGAAGGAACTTAAGTTCTACTGGAATCCAGATGGTACTGTTGGCAATTATTCATTCACCTCGAGTTTTCCTGACGACACAACTCGCGGGCATGTCGGGACCCCCGCTCCAGTCGCACCGACACACGGCGCGAGTTCGAGTGTTTTGCCGGAGTACTAACTCAAAGGGAGGTGGCTGATGACTGCGTCGACTGATCTACTCACGACTGTGGCGCCGCCGCAGCCACCGAAGCACCCCTTGTTGCCGGACGCTAGAGGATATTTCGGTAACTTTGGCGGGGCATATGTGCCAGAAATATTACGGCCAAATCTTAAACAGTTGGCAGATGTCTTCGAAGCTGTCAGGCAAGATCCGGCCTTTTGGGCCGAATATTGGCACGAATTAGCGACTTTTAGTGGACGCCCCACGCCGGTCACGCCGCTGCCCAATCTAAGTCGGAAGTTAGGTGGAGCCCAGATTTTCCTCAAGCGTGAGGATCTCGGGCAAACTGGAGCCCACAAAGTCAACAACGTCATTGGGCAAGGACTCATCACACGTCGTCTGGGCAAAAAAAGGGTCATAGCTGAGACGGGAGCAGGGCAGCATGGAGTCGCTACTGCCACCATGGCGGCCCGTTTTGGGCTTGAAGCCGTGATCTACATGGGTGCGGAAGACGTCGAGCGGCAGCGCCCCAATGTATTTTGGATGGAGCGGATGGGCGCTAAAGTCGTCGCTGTCGAAGCTGGAGCCCGCACTCTCAAAGATGCCATCAATGAGGCTTTGCGCGATTGGTCATCTAATTTTTCCACGACTCATTATTTGCTCGGAACTGCCTGTGGTCCTCATCCTTTTCCGGCACTTGTTGCCTGGCTGCAAAGCGTTGCAGGCATCGAGGCGCGTGCGCAAATGCTGCAGCTGACAGGAAAGTTGCCTCGTCGTGTTTATGCCTGTGTTGGTGGGGGATCCAATGCACTCGGCATTTTTCAGGGATTTCTCGATGAACCCAGCGTGAGTTTGGTGGGAGCAGAAGCAGGTGGGAAAGGTAGCGGCGAAGGCCAACATGCGGCGCGCATAGCGGGAGGCCAGGGGCGACGTGGTATAGCCCAGGGCTACGAAACTTTGTTTTTACAGACGCGGGAAGGGCAGATGCTAGATACGCATTCAGTTGCAGCTGGCCTAGACTACGTCGGAGTCTCTCCCCTGGTTGCTCATTTAGCTGAACAGAATCGTATCACCATGGCTGTGGCTCTTGATGCCGAAGTGGTTGAAGCGGTCCGTCTGCTCATGCGTCACGAGGGTATAATTCCTGCACTTGAATCAGCTCACGGATTGGCTGTTGCCATTCGTGAGGCGCCAAATCTAAGCAGAGATGATTCAATTTTGGTGAATCTCTCTGGACGCGGCGACAAGGATATTTTCACTGTAGCCTCGGCCTTAGGCGATGCCTCTTGGGCAAGATTTCTCAAGCATAAAGCAGACAGTATGATGGAGAAGGACCATGCCTAAATTTGAATGGAATTTACGCACTGGCGGCACTTCAATTGGACTAATGGGTCATGTCATTGCAGATTTTCCGTCGCCCGCAGTGGCCCGCAGCATGATAGCAGCTATGGTCAATGCCGGATGTAAGGTAATCGAGATCCAAATTCCGTTCTCTGAACCGATGGCTGATGGTGCCTTGTTTCTAGCGGCAAATCATCAAGCCATAGCGCAAGGTGTGGACTACAAAGCTTCGCTTAATTTGATGCGCGAGGTTACTACTGCATATCCCTCAGTACGATTTATCTTCATGACGTACCTAAACGTCATTTATCAACGTGGTTATCAGGAGTTTGTAGCAGATGCCGTTAATCACGGCGCCACTGGTGTCATTGTGCCCGATTTGCCGGTGGAGTATGCAGAGAGCTTGGAGCGAGCGGGCGAACCGTTTGGTTTTGCTAACGTGAGAGTGATCCCGCCAAATATTACCAATGATCGACTGGCTGAAATTGGGCGGGGGGCTCGTGGCCTTATTTATGCCGTAGCTCGCGCGGGCGTGACGGGAGCTCATTCGGACTTTACCCCGGTAGGATCTTTTGTGAACCGCATTAGGGCTCATACAGATGTACCGATCGCGGTTGGTTTTGGGGTGAGAGGAGGCGAGGACGTGCGACAGCTTAAGGGAATCGCTGATCTTGCTGTGATCGGCTCGGCTTCCCTGCAGGCCTATCAGGAAAAAGGTCTTTCCGGACTCGAGGCTCTTTGGAAGGGGATAAAAAGCGGGTGTTAGCCTGCAAGGTTTGATTTTAAGTTATTGTAATAATTAGTAAAATTAACTCTGCGCCGAGCTTGCCAGTAAAACCGTAAATTTTCCTCCTGTTTTTCCGACAAAGATCAATGGGGGAGGGTGCTTACCCACTGATCTAGACTTGCTCCCCCTGGTGCAGGGTCGGTATGCGTCAATCGATTGAAATTCGATTCCATTTTGCGGTGGCACTGGTGCTATCGCTGGGAATCCTTTTTGCTTTTAGTTCCAGTGAGGGATACTCAGCTTCTTATACCCTCAGTTACTCTGGGCGCATTACGGCAGAAAGTGGAGCACCGCTTAGTGGGCCAGTTGATATAAGGCTGCGGTTTTGGTCAGCTGTCACCGATGGCAATCAATTGGGTCCTACGCTTGAGTTTAGCGGCGTAAGTCTGTCAAACGGCGTATTCACAGTGCTGCCTAATCTTAGTGCTGATGAGATCGAAGCAGTTTTTGGTAATGGCACCAACAATGTTTACGTCGAGATCAGCACTGCAGAAAAGACCTTTCCAAGGCAACGCTACACTTATGTACCAATGTCGTTGCGAGTTCCAGTGGACGATAAAACAGTGGCGTTTAACTCAGTAGGGTTGCTGTCACTTAATGTTGGAACACGGCCAAGTGTGGGCCATTTTCTTGCAGTCGATGGCGCCGGTAAATTAGCCTGGGAAGCCCCTCCTCTCACTAACCTAGCCGGCCAGACGCTTTCCACAACCGTGCCTACATCAGGCCAAGTCATGACCTATAGTGGTACCGATTGGCGTCCCTCGGCTCTCAACCTTGCCAACAGCAGTGGAACCCTGGGCGTTGCCGGCGGCGGTACCGGGGTCACGACATTTACAAACAATGGTGTACTGATCGGAAGCGGTTCAATGGCCTTGTCAGCCACAGCGGCAGGATCGCAGCACCAAGTGCTTACTGTCAGTAGCAGCGGAGCTCCAACTTTTGGTGCTCTGAATCTAAGTCAGGCTATGGCAGTGACTGGAGTATTACCGATATCTCGAGGAGGCACGGGAGCTGATTTATCGTTAACTGGAGGTACGGGTAAATACCTAAAACAAACGACAGCAGGAGCCGCATTAACCGTAGGAAGTATTGCCAGCACAGATGTCATTGGTGCTCTTGGTTATACGCCTCTAAACAAATCTGGCGATACTGTCTCAGGGATAATGAATTTTGGATCCAATGATCTCCAAGACGCTGGCAACCTTAAATTTGCGGCCGCAAAAACGCTTGGGCTAGGTGTATTTGACAACACGACAGAGCCAGCAATGACCCAATTGCTGGACGCATCGGGGGCGAATTCTACCGACAAAGGTCGGGTCTGGTTCAATGTTTCGACGAACCAGATCAAATTTTGGGATGGAACTGAAGCAAAAGCTCTCGGAGTATCTGGGGCAGGAGTGCAGACCTTGAATGGTCAGACGGGTAGTGGGCAGAGCTTTGCCGTCGTCACTTCTGGGACTTCGCCCGCTATGACATCAAACGCAAATGTTCACACGCTTAATATACCAATGGCATCTGTCAGCGGTGCAACTGCTGGTCTTATTTCTCACGCGGAATACTCTGCGTTTAGTGGGAAACCTGATGCCGTTGGTTCAAGTGCTGGCATTTCGGTTAGTAACTCAGCAGGGACAGCAGTGGTTGGTTTAGTGCCAGTCGGAACCGCGGGTACCTACAGCAAGGTGATCACAAACGTCAGCGGTCAAGTCGTGAGCGCTACGACCTTAATTCCGGCAGACTTACCACCAATTTCAGCTGCCAAAATCACAAGTGGTCAGTTGAGTGTGGCGCAGGGCGGTACAGGGGTCAGTAGTTTTAATAACGGTGGTGTAGTTGTTGGTTCAAGTGGGATGCTTTCGTCAACTGCGGCAGGAAGCACAAACAGCGTGCTGATTGTTGGTGCAAGTGGTCCCGAGTTTGGGGCCATAAACCTAGGATCTTCAGCCGCAGTTTCAGGCGTCTTGCCAACATCGCATGGTGGCACGGGCGTGAACGGGTCAGCAGTTTATCCTACATTAGGTACCGTGGTGATTAGGGATGCTGTCGAAACCCTTACCGGCAAGACTCTGACTACGGCGCTTATAAATGGTAACTCAACGATTGGTGGGGCAAGTGTTGTTGACACTACCGGAACTTTAAAATCTGGGGCCATCACCGTCGACGGAGAAGCCCGAATTCGCGGCAACGGAACTTCCAGCAACAAGCTCACATTAAACGACAAAGGCGTAGTCAACGCCATCTCACTTAAAGCTCCCGACACTTTAGTAGGATCTACCATCTGGACCTTGCCAGCTGCAGACGGAGGATCCGGATATGTACTGAACACAGATGGATCAGGAAATTTGGGTTGGACAGCAGGCATGCCACCTGTTGGAGCAGCTAGCGGCGATCTAACTGGATCTTTTCCTAACCCTCAGTTGGCTGCAACTGGCGTCAGCGCTGGCACCTTTACGAAAATGGTCGTCGATACCAAGGGCAGAGCGCTGGTGGGAGCTACGTTGATTGCTGCGGATTTGCCTCCGTTGCCGGCAAGTTTAGTAAGTATAGGCGAAGTCGCGATCGCCAACGGCGGCACTGGTGCTAGTACAGCAAACGCAGGTTTTAACGCTCTATCTCCAATGACCACTGGTGGTGACATCATATACGGTGGCACCGCAGGAGCGGCAACCAGACTTGGTGGTAACACGACCACGGTCAGGCGCTTCCTTTCTAGTACTGGGTCGGGTTCTGCCGCAAATCCCCCCCAATGGAATTCGATTGCATCAAGCGACCTACCTGCGCACAACGCCAGTCTCATAACCTCGGGTCAACTCGCAGTTAGTCAGGGTGGAACGGGCCTTGGTACCACTCCTTCGAACGGTCAGCTAATGGTCGGTAACGGTGCGGGATATTCGTTATCAACCATAAATGCCGGTACAGGGCTAACCGTGACAAACGGTAGTGGCACAATCACCCTAGCAGCTACGGCCGATCCAGCCACCAAGGTTAGTTTAGCCGGTGATACCATGACTGGTGTTCTGAGTCTTCCGAGTAACGGTCTGATTGTAGGGACTAATCAACTAGTCATTGCTAGCGGTCGAGTTGGTGTTGGTAGCGCATCGCCCGCTAGGGCGGTAGATATCCAATCTGCCGATGCCTATCAACTGCGCTTGGGAAATACGCAAGCAAACCAAAATTATGATATCGGTCGCGACAGCACTACTGGATTTCTTAAATTTTATGGCAATCAAACTAGTTCCACTGGATTTAGCTTTGGCGGCATCGATGGAACAAGAATGGTGGTTGATTCTGCTGGTAATCTTGGCGTCGGAATTACAAGCCCAACGGCAAAACTCCATGTTTCCGGACAGATTGTTTCGAATCAGACGGTAGTTGCAAGTGGAGCGACGGCAGATTTCGCTAACGGTAATATTCAAGTTCTTGAATCGGTAGGAGGCACTGCGATCACGCTTAATAATATGCAAGATGGCGGTGCTTACACGCTGATAGTCTCGGATCCAACCTCGAGAACCTATACCTTCAGTAACTGTACCAATTCTCATTGGCTGTATTCGAACGGACCAACGACAGTTAACACGCGAACTATTTACTCAATCATCAAAACTACAGAAAGTAGTGCGACGCATTGCTATATTTCATGGATAACAGGGTTGTAAATGCGTGACTTCAGTCCCCTACGAACTCTAATGCAAACGAATCTCGCAGTGTTGGTGTGCTTTTTGAACTGCGCCACTGGCTACTATAATGTTCCGGGATTCCTGATTCGCCGCTGTCAAAGTGGGTCCCAGAC
>OMIY01000168.1 GCA_900299215.1 bacterium
CAGTTTTGACTTCGGTGGGACGACTGTAGAATTGCCCCGCCTTCTAGAGGCACTGCGTCGCGGTGACAACCGCGTCCAGCTTGGTGACGGTACGGTTGGACTGCTGCCAGAATCCTGGCTAAAGAAATTAGACCCTATCCTTCGTATGGGCGAAGACGGACAGGGCGATGAACTTCGCTATCGCACCAGCCACGCTGCTTTTTTGGATGTACTGGTATCGGAAGCCGCTGAGGCAAATCTAGATCAATCTTTTGCTGCCTACAGACAAAAGCTTGCCGCGTTCTCTGGTATCTCTGCTAAGGAGCCAGCGGCTTCGTTCATCGGTGAGCTGCGTCCGTATCAGAAGCAAGGATTAGGCTGGCTAGAGTTCCTCGACGAATTCGGCTCGGTGGGTGTTTAGCTGATGACATGGGTCTTGGTAAAACAGTCCAGGTCCTAGCATATCTCCACAAGCGTAGGCTCGCCGCCAAAGAGCGCGACGAGGATAGTTTACCCACGCTGATAGTGGCACCGACCAGTTTGATCTACAACTGGCAGGACGAAGCCAAGCGTTTTACACCAGATCTTAAAGTACTGGCTCACGTAGGTGCTTCGCGGTCCAAGGACGCTCGCACACTTCGCAAATATGAAGTCATTGTGACTTCATACGGGACTCTACGAAGTGATGTTGAACTCCTTCAATCTGTATCCTTTGATTACGTCATCCTTGATGAAGCCCAGGCGATCAAAAACGAGTCTACGCAATCAGCTAAGGCTGCTCGAGTTCTCAAAGCTCAGCGTCGTCTAGCGATGTCCGGTACTCCCGTTGAGAATCGCATTGCGGAGCTTGGATCTATCTTTCGTTTCTTGAATCCTGGGATGCTAGACAGTGCTGCTGTCTTCGGCGAGCTTTTCAGCGGTAGCGGCAAACTGACGGGCGGCAAACTGGAAACACTCGCAAGAGTTTTAAGGCCATTTATTTTGCGCCGCACCAAAGAGCAGGTGCTTCCTGAACTACCTGGCAAAACGGAAAGCACGGTTTACTGCGTACTGGAGCCTGATCAGCAAAGGGAATACGACGAGCTCGCAGCTCACTACCGTGATTCGCTTAAGAAGAAGATCAAATCAGCGGGCCTTGGCAAGTCGAGGATGCACGTCTTGGAAGCGTTGCTGCGTCTGCGTCAGCTGGCGTGCCACCCCGGCCTTATAGACTCAGCTCGTGCCATGGAGTCCAGCGCCAAGCTAGACCTCCTCGAGGACGAACTGCAAGAAGTAATGGATTCCGGTCGCAAGGCTTTAGTGTTTAGTCAGTTCACTTCGATGCTGGCGATTGTGAAAGCTAGGCTTGATGCCAAAGGTATAGTCTACGAATACCTCGACGGTTCGACCACTGACCGCAAAGAACGTGTAGAGCGGTTCCAAAACGATCCAAATGTGCGCGTATTCCTGATCAGCCTAAAAGCTGGTGGGGTGGGTCTAAACCTCACTGCGGCAGACTACTGCTTCATTCTCGACCCATGGTGGAACCCGGCTAGCGAAGCCCAAGCCATCGACAGGGCTCACAGGATCGGGCAGGTCAATCACGTGTTCGCCTACAGGTTGATTGCACGTGGCACGGTCGAGGAAAAGATCTTGTCCTTGCAGGCAGCTAAGCGTCAATTAGTAGAAGGCATTATTGCTGAAGATGGAAACGTACTAGCCGATCTTTCGGCTAAAGACTTAGATTTCCTCTTCAGTTAAAGAAACACCTTCTCGCGGATTTCCCAAAACTGCTTCTTCTTCCGAGCTATTATAAACATCGGCAGACGAAGCAAGTTTTGGTGGCGCACCACGTCCTCAACACTAGTAATCTCTGGTGCAGCCTCCGGACGCCTAAGATGCATGCGCAAAAATCCGTAGTTAAATGCCCTAAGACTTGCGCGGCCATTTAAATAATGAAATTCCTTTAGATGATTGCCATCGCAGTCGTAGTATCGGATTTCGAGAAATTCCTGCTGCCTGCGATCACAGCGAGGATGTAGCTCCATGAAGTCAGGACGCATGACATGAGCGTCCTTTAAGCTCATTGCTTCACGCAAGGATTTATCTGGATCGACCAGAACCTCCTTACATCCATAACAAACCCGGGCTGCAATGTCGTTTTCCGTGTCACACCTAGGGCAAAGCTTGGACCTAAAGAAATAGCTACATCGTTCAATCTTCAGTGTATCAGGACACTCCGCCGCACCTTTACATTTACGCCCAAAATGTTCGACAACATCACCATCGTCATCAACTATCCCCCAAAACTCGTTATCGTGGCCGCACATGGGACAGTTAATTTGCACCACCTGTGCTTCGTGACAAGGCCTAGAGTCCTCGATTTCAGGGCGAAACAAATCGTGACCCTGACCCGTATAATCAAGAATCAGACAATCCTCTTTACCTGGGCTAAGGCGCAACCCACGACCAATAATTTGCTGATATAGACTGACAGACTCGGTGGGTCTAAGTATCGCAATCACATCCACATGTGGGGCGTCAAAACCAGTAGTCAAAACTGAGACATTGACGAGAAATTTCAGCTCACGCTGTTTGAATCGTCGAATAATGTCGTCACGCTCAGCTCCCTCAGTCTCACCCACAACAATGGCGGATAGCTCCTGCGGCAGTAGTTTAAATATTTCCTCTGCATGCCTCACGGAACTGGTAAATATCATGACACCCTGTCTATCGTGTGCCATCTCGATGATGTTCTCGACAATCACAGGTGTGATGCGGGACTGATCTTTGAGTACTTTTTCCACCTCTGCCAATGCAAAACTACCCTGAGTGCTAGATAGCTTCAATTGTGAGAAGTCGTAGCATGCCACTGGAGCATCTATCTTAATAGGCTGAGTGAGATAACCATTATTGATCATGTTCTGTAGCGAAAGCTCAAAAACACATTTTTTAAAAAAACGCTCACGGTCTGTCTTGATCACACCTCGATGATGATACTGATATATCCAACCAAGTCCCAACCGGTAAGGAGTAGCGGTAAGTCCCAAAATGCAAAGCTGTGTATTATCGGTACGAAGGCTTCTGATTACTTGTGCATATTGCGTATCTTCAGAAAGCGATACTCGATGACACTCATCTATAATAAGCAGTGAAAATTCAGCGAAAAATTCCTTCTTAGCTCTAGCTACGGACTGAATACTGCCAAAGATAACTTTTTCAGAACTATCTTTACGATCTAGTCCAGCCGAATAGATCCCAGCTCTAAGTCCATAGCTGACGTACTTGGCATAATTCTGCTCTACAAGCTCTTTGACATGAGCCAGCACTAAGACCCGGCCCTTGGCAATCCGTGCCAACTCAGCGATGACTAAACTCTTGCCAGCTCCAGTAGGCAGAACAATCACGGCCGGTCCGCGCTGCTTACGAAAATGATCAACCGCAGATTTAACAGCCTCAGTCTGGTACGGTCTAAGCTTGTACACCAAATGCCTCGCCTAAATGTCTAGCCCTTCAGATCTCGCTACAGTCGGCCAAACATGCAAGAGTGTCAAAAGACATGCTACGAGTATCGGCCCGAAAAAGACCCCCATGATGCCAAACATCTTAATTCCACCAAAAATCGCGACTAAACTGACTAGTGGATGCATCTCTCCCCGACCCCTAAGTACCAATGGCCTGACCACGTTATCAACCACTCCCGTAAAACCACCGAGGATCACCAAGCCAATCAAGCTTCCGATATGACCTTGAGCATAAAGATAAACACACCCAGCCAGCCACACCGGAACACTGCCAAGAAGCGGAATCCAAGCAAAAATAAAGGTGGCAGCCGCCGCTAAAGCGGATGCGGGAATGCCCGTTAGCAAGAACGCTATTCCCATCATAACAGCCTGCGTTCCGGCAGCGGCCATACTAGCCCAAAC
>OMIY01000169.1 GCA_900299215.1 bacterium
CACCTCAGGGATTAGGCAAATATTAGCCTGACCTGCTGCTAAACAGGTGGTAGCAGCTATATATCCTGCATGGCGTCCCATAAGCTTAACGAGGCCTACGCCGTAAGGTGCTCCGGTGGCCTCCACGTGCGCCGAATGCACCGACTGAGTAGCGATTGATACAGCGGTTTCGAAACCAAAAGCACGACGGACAAAGGGAATGTCGTTGTCGATGGTCTTAGGCAGACCGACTACGGCAATTTTCAGGTTGCGTCGTTTGATTTCATTCCAGATGGCGGTGGCACCACGCATAGTACCGTCGCCACCGATCGTGAACAGGATGTTAATGCCATTGGCAACCAAATGGTCCACGATTTCCTCAGCAGGAGGTGTACCGCGGCTGGTGCCGAGTACAGTGCCGCCTTGCATATGAATGTCGGCCACAGATTCAGGCGTCAGTTTAACGGGGGGCTCGGCTTTTTGACCTAAGCCCCCAAATCCGTAACGAATCCCGAGGATGTCACGGCAGCTGTAGCGAAACCACAGCTGCAGGACCAGTCCACGGACGACGGCATTGATGCCTGGGCAAAGACCACCGCAGGTGACGATGGCTGTGCGGGCGCGACTAGGGTCAAAGTAGATGCGAGCCCGCGGGCCCGCCAGTTCAAACCCCTCTTGTTCCAGTGGTTTAGAGCCATTATTAGCGGTGGCGAAGATTGGGTTGAGGGCAATGCGCTCGGCGTCGCTGGTGAAGCGAAAACCGTCGACCCGTTCAATCGGGGATGGATTGCTAGCCTCACCTAAATTTTCAATGCTAAAGCGCCCAGCCATGTGCTATCACCCTCGCGGCTTTTATGGTGAATCAGACTCACCCAAGTATATATTGTCAAATCGACCATTTGGCGAGCCCATGGCGCAGCGCACGAGAGAAATTTACAAACCTGGCGACATCGAAACCAATTTGGTGGGAGTGACCAGCAAGCATCTAGCCCAGACTTTGGCAGGTCTTGGGATAGCTGGAATTCATGCGCGTACTATTTTCCGCCGGATGTACAAGGACCTTGCCGCGGAACCTTGGTCCGATCCAACTTTGCCGCGCAATTTAGCTGATTATTGGCGCTCGCATGGGCGCATGGAACTACCGAAGATCAAAAAAGCACTAAGGTCGGGATACGACCAGAGCATAAAGTTCCTGTGTGAGCTGCACGACGGTAGCGAAATTGAGGCCGTGCTCATGCCCGAAAAGGCGAGGCTCACCCTTTGCTTATCATCACAGGTTGGGTGTGCTCAGGGCTGTGTATTTTGCCATACTGGGCGCATGGGGCTTATTCGCAACCTTAGTGTCGCAGAAATCGTCGGGCAATTGCTCTTAGCTGAGCATTGGTTGTTGGCAAACCCCGATTGGACTGAGGCCGTGCGATTGCCTCCTAATGCACGGATCAGCAACGTAGTCTTTATGGGAATGGGTGAGCCTCTCGATAATGTCGAAGCCGTCAGTGAAGCCGTCAGCATAATGACCGATCCCTACGGGCTAGCGCTGGGTCTTGCACACATTTCTGTATCAACGGCAGGTCATCTGGATGGTATCAAGCAGTTATACGCTAATCATCCAAAAGCAAGATTGGCTCTGAGTGTACATAGTGCTTTTGATCAGAAACGCTCGCGAATCATGCCCATCAATCGAAGGTGGCCACTCGCTGAGGTTGTGGCTTGGTTGCGTGAGCACTTGGGTGCCGATGGCCCCCCAGTAATGTTTCAGTACACGATGATTGCTGGCGTGAACGATAGTCATGACGATGCACAAGCGCTGTTAGAGCTTACTTCTGGTTTAAATGCCAAGATCAATTTGATTCCGTTGAATGATGTTGCGACGTCGCGTCTTGCTGCGCCTGTTCCTGAAAGGATTCAGGCCTTTAGGGATCACTTGCACCGCCATGGTGTGCGTGTGATGGTGCGGTACAGCAAAGGTCAGGATATCGCTGCCGCGTGTGGGCAGCTTGTAGCCTTGAATAAAAAGTCGGAATCACCTTCGTTGAGCGCCCGAGTACTTAGTTAGTTAGGTAGATTCCGGTGCTGGAAGTTCAATCGGATCCGACCAGGGCGAGGTGGAGGTGCGACCGTTTTCTTCGGTGCAGGTTACCCGCAGTCGTGCCTCGCCAGTATGTTTGTCCCCCAAAACTAGTTTGCCACTACCAACCTCAATTTTAGCCGCAATAAGTATTTTGCCGCTATCCATTGAGACTAAAGTGGCTGCACATGAGATCTCACCCAGAAGCCCAGACGGAACTCCGGACACTTGAAGATTACGACCCTGTATCGAGATGGCGATTGGGCTCCAAGTGACCCCAGGCAATGTTGAGGCCATTTGCGACGTCAGAATTTTACGCGTTGAACTAAGCTCGCTACGATCGGCAACAACTTGGCTAGTGAGGGTACCCTGGTAAAGACCGAATAGTTTAGTCATGAAATGCAGACGTCGCCCAATTACAGTCACCTCTTTTGGTGGAATGATGCCAATAACACGACGTTGTCGTGCAGGATCCGACGCCAAATAGACTATCGCGATTCGACCTAGGTCTGGTTCGGCTAAGGCTGAGCTACCGTTGTCAATCAAGGGTAAAGCCATGGCAAAAGCATCCGCAGTGGCACTGTCGTTGTCGGCAGTCACGACGATTGCCCGTGTCGCTTCGGACATGTTCTGCTCTAATGCCAACCCTAACTGGCTCGGCAAGTCCGGGTGTAGTAGCGATTCCCCTTGTTCAAGTTTGACCGTGGTCTTTGATTTAAGGGATCCCGGTGGAAACAGCACTGCGGCGCCGACAATACCGCTCCCCGCACTGGCATTGATTTGCTGTGGGTTACTGCTGTCGGCCTGAATCTCTGCTGAGACTACTCCACCGACGTCCTGGACGACGCTTGCCAGCTTAGTACCAGTATCGTCGCCAGAGCCCGATTCAGCTACATCGATACAGGCTGTCACAAGCCCGAGGCCTAGAGCGATTTTGAGAGGTCCTCTCATGACAAACTCCCCGTCGGATATACGATCCTTCGGAGAGTTTGGTAAATGTCTTGAGTTTAATTTTTTAATTCAATAATTTTAATTAGTTAGATTATAGGTAATACTGTAATTTGTTGTCCCCTTGTGCGGTCTTCGCAATGTGTTTTTCGAGCCGTTTTTCGGCATCGCCAATAAATTGGACAAACCTGATTCCCACTCCAGTGATTTGATTGCCGTTTCGCAAATTTCGTACGACTAGGCCTTTGATGCGGACCGGTTTCTTGCCACCGGGTAGATCAAACTCGACAACGATATCGGTGCCTTCTGGTATGGCGGCAGTGGCAGCGACGAGGATTCCCGATTGCGACAAGTCGCTGATAGGGCAAGTCATTTCGGTACCGTTGAATTCGCACTTAACGTCACCTGCGCCTTCTATGCGGTCGTTGTTGCGGGTTTTCTGTTCGAGGAGCTGCTTCAGCTTTTCAATGAAATACTGTCGAGGCAGCGGTTGTTCAACGAACAAGTCCGCTCCGGCTTCTAGAGCAGCCGTCCTGACTCGGGCCGAAGTGCGCACACTAGTCAGAACGATTGGCACAGCCGAAAACTCCGGTTGTGACTTCAGATGCCGCGTCAGAGCTGTGCCATCGACCCCTGCGAAGTCCAGATTGATCACGATAAGGTCAATCTTCTCCTTGGCCATGGCTTTCGAGGTTTCCTCGTAGTTGACGGCAGCTCGGACAAACACGCCCATCTTGCGGTAGCCTGCACGGTCTAAATCAGTAGTTACGGCTTTATCGTCGACCAAGATCATGCGAATGAATTGTGTCTCGCTCATTTTCCGACTCCTTCCAGTGCATGCCGCACTCAAAGTCGCTTCGGAAAATCGGCAAATAGATTTAGGACAAATTGCAAAAATTCTTGTAATAAACCATAATCATTTGATTATTTTTGATAGTTTGGAGGCAGGCCAAAGTATGCCTGGTGGGCGTAGAGAGAAAAAGAGGCTGGATCTGGTCCTGGTGGAACGAGGCTTGGCTGATAGCCTGGACGCGTCAAGAGCTCTGATTATGGCTGGAAAAGTTTTGGTTAACGACCAGCGCCGAGACAAAGCTGGAGAACTCGTCGCGACTGATGCAGCTGTCCGTGTCAAAGAAGCAAGTCGTTTTGTCAGCCGTGGTGGTGAGAAGCTGGCAGCAGCCCTAGATGACTTACAGCTGACTGACACCATCGCTGGACTGACGGTGCTGGATATAGGGGCGTCAACGGGGGGCTTCACCGACTGCTGCTTGAAGCTTGGAGCGGCTCATGTGATCGCCCTAGATGTCGGTAGCAATCAACTTGCTTGGGAACTGCGCACAGACAAAAGGGTCACTGTACTTGAGCAGACTGACATCAGGCAATTTGTGCCGACGCAGCACCCTAAAGTCGACTTCGTGGTGGCAGATGTCAGTTTTAATTCACTAGCCAGACTTGCAACAGCTGTTGTCGCCGCGGCTCCTGGAGAAAATGTTCATTTCTTGTTACTGGTTAAGCCCCAGTTTGAACTTCCTAGAGAATCGGTCCCTGATGGTGGAGTCGTTATCGATCCCCATTTGCGTCAGGTGGCTGCTCAGCAGGTGATTGACGCGTTTGCCGCCGTAGGGCTCAGCCAGGGCAGGACCATCGATTGTCGCTTGCCTGGCCGTGCCGGTAACCAGGAACTCTTTTTTTATGCACGGACCTAGCGCCAAATTAGTCTGCAAAAAGGTCCTGTGTATGCCTGACGCAAAAATAAAAATGCGCTGCATCAAGAGCATCAATCCAGATCGTGTCGTTTAAATAATCGTAGTGTGCCGCCACGAGTCGGTGTTCAATCGCCTCAAGGACAGAGTCCAATTCCAAGCTATAAAGTTCACACATCCCTGCCAGTGCCAGACGCTGTCCACGGTACTGCTCTGGATCGTGACCGAGCTCGTACAAAGCTTGCGCGAACGCTTCTTTACTGACCTGCGTGGGCATTGAAACCTCCAGGCGAATTGGTAGGTGGGATAGGTTGGAAGTGATTGCTGTCGAGGTGAGATCTGACTTTATAAGTTTAGCCGCTTTGCTTGCGCTGAAACAACGGGAAATCTTTGCAGCGCAGGGTATTGCAGCCGTGCGAAAGCTGCCTTGCTAGGGGGCTAAATCTGACTATTTTAAGTCCAATTGGCTAGACTTTGATTCATCGCATCTTTTAGGGCCTTGTGCGGATTGAACACCAATCGCGGCACCTCGACGAAGGCCATATTGGCAAAGCTGCTGTTGCCGACAAGTTCGTAAATGACTGTCTCGAAGTAGATGACCGACTCACCGCGATAGGTCTTTTCCGCCATAATCCAAAAATCCTCGTTTCTTTCTGTGTAGTAACTAGGATCAGGCGGAATCTCGACGGCGCAGAAACCTGGGTTGAAGTGCGTAGCGATCGCGGCATCAGCTAAAAACTTATGACGATCAGAGGCGGAGATATGCGGCAGCTCGAGGCTGACCTTGATTCGCGGAGAACCCACCTTGCGCTCGATAAAACACGGGGTACCACCGACATCTCGGCCGGTATTCGGTACTTGACCCATAAGGTTGACTGGGCGTGCATAAAGAGCTTGGAGTTCACCTAGGCTTGGTTGATCGGACACTATCGTATGGAAAATATATTGCTGGAGCTGTTTCAATGCGTCGAATGGGACAGATTGTGACGACATTTTGCGATTTTCTAGGCGAATTTCTAAGCCGGGCAAAATTTGCCGCATGAGGTCCCTAGCCGCCGCTTCGGCTTCGTCGATCTGCTGTAAAGCTAGCTTTTCACGGATCTTCTTGACTGCAGCGAGTAGTAGTCTATGCAAGGTCAGAAACTGCAAACTCGCCGAAGTGGCCTGTCGACCACTACCCATGATGTTATCGATGTTGCGGATGAAGAGAGAGTCTGCCTCTGGGATCAGAGCTTTTGCGGCTGGAAACAGCTTGGTGATAGCTCCGTGTCCTGCCGGTACCAAACTGGCTTGCCCTTGGCTATCAATATACGGCGACAGGTCCTTGCGGAAGCGGATCGTAGAAAGGTCAGGCCCCTGCTCGAGTACCACTGACTTGAGCTCCGGGTTACCGTACTGCGAGCCCTTGGCCTTGGCGATCTCGGCCAAAAAGTCCGCAGTTCGTCCGGCCGGTGCGACATAAACCTCGCCGCTCAGGCTGCCCAAGGCTGCGTGCTCCCAATGCTTCAAAGATAGAAAAGTTGTGCCTTCCTTGACACAGGGCATTAGGGCCTTGGGAAGCTGAATGGCCTCTTTCAACTGCCCTAATTCATCCTGCGTCAGCCCTCGGGAAGCCTCAGGTCTTGCTACTAGACGCGCCAGGCTTTCTGGTAAGGGCCAGCTTAAGGCCCCCTCTCTAGCAAGGTCACGCAAGCATGATTCGATGGATGCGTCGCTCTCGCCCTCGATAGCCTCGCTAAGGTGGTGCAGTGGCTGTGAGTACCGGCTAGCTGCTCCTGCGGCGAGCACGAATCCCAAATAGCCGTGCCCTGCTGAGGCTCTCACTTGTTGTGGGAGACCCAGCATACTGCCGTTGTCGGGACGGCAGGTGTCAACCATAGGGAAAGTTCGTTCAACCTCACCGTTGACGGCTCTTTTTAGCTGAGTCGCATGGCGATTAATATCCTCAGGTCGAAGCCCAAGGTTTCGCAACTGGTCTATTAAATTGTCCTGATCGGTTTTCATATTCGGAGTCTGCCACGCTAAGGCTTTCCTGTCCATGATTGCCGCTGATACTGAGTAACATTTCGCTGACGACTGCTTGGGCGAAACTAGGCAGTTCTCGAGCAGCTAGTACCCTTAGTAGCTGGGCGGCTTGAGCAGGTCCTAAGTCTGCGGCGATTCTGTGAAGGGCGGTCCTCAGGGCCACCGGATTCAGGGCGGGTTCTTGTCTTACTAAAGCGAGCAAATCATCACAGCTAAGCTCTTGACTTGTAACTACAGCAATCTGAATATCGCGGTCATATCGGCTAAGATGGCGTTGTCCATTGACCAGCGACGGATACAAAGCAGGCGCAACTGCAGGAGCAGTTATCTGACTCGCAAGCGGTAAATTGCGCCATTTCCTTGGTCCATCGGCGGCAATAAGGCCGCGCTCTGTAAGCAGGCGACAGAATTCTGGTGCAGATAAGTTGTTCCGCCGCGCAAATTCCGTTGGGATGGTGTGGTCGAGTAGCACGCTAATTTCCTTGAGAGTCATCGAGTGCTTTTCTACTAGAGACGACAGGAAATCAAAGATCCATTCACTGCCCATCTCATCGATGACCTGATCCCACGGAGCCTCTGCGTCCAGCAGTAAATAATGAAGTCTAGCCCGCTCCAAAGCGCAAGGTGATCTCGCTAAATCATCAGCCAAAGCACTGACGGCCGCAGTGATCTGTTGATCCAGCTCAGCTAGGTATCGCACACTGGTGTGATTCTCAGCAATCAGCCCTAAAGCTTGCTTGATCCTATTTATTAGGTTTTTGCCGAGGCCTAGGTCAATCTCGAGCTCTATTTCATTTTTTGAGATGGCTGTAGACACACAGATGTATTTTAAGAAGTCAGCTTCGGAATGTTTGCTCATTGGCAGAATTTGTTTTGCAGCGCTGTGAGCACCGCAAACACAGGCTGATGCAATTTGCTCAGGTAGGCCAAAGTAACTTGCGACATGGTCAATCAGGACTGGGATTAATAGCTGACACCCTAGCCAGCTTCGATGGCGCATAAGGCCGTAGAGGAGTTCTTCCGAAATGGCGTCGGCAGTTCCTTGCGGTATCAGACCACTTTCCGTCAGGGGAGCGACAGCACTGCTCACACCAATGGCCAAAGCCTCGGTCTTATCTTCTAGTCGTGGGCTTTTGAGAAAAGCCAATCGATAGCAAAGTTTTGCTAGTGTCATTGGTGTAGTCCCCCCGCGTTCAGGTCAGCCATCTTCACTGATAGTTCCGTCTTATTGTCTTGATTATAGCAAGCATCGATGGTCGGGCAGACTTCCCAGCCTCAAGTTTAAGCGGAGGGTCCAATGCGCCGATACCTCAAATGGATCTCTGCGGCTTTCGAGCTAGACAGAGAACGCGGCTCAACGATTGATCGTAAGTAAACAAAACTAAAAGACAAAATAGCGTTGGCTGGGAGCAAAATGGGTGCGTAAGGAGAGCAAAAAAGGAGTCGAAGCCCTGCTGGGCGAGCTCGGATTTGAGTCCGAGTCGCGTCAGACTTGGATGCTTTGGCGGTTGCCTCCGAAGCTTTTGTCAAATCCACAAAAACCACCAGAAAAACCAGTTTCGAAAAGTAATTCGAGTAAAGTAGGTAGTCCCTGGCTGACAAAGGACTGCGAATTTGCGGCCCGCAAAGGCAGTATTTCAGTCCATAATCTGCAGCTTAAATTGGATAAAGAGGCATTACTTAAAAACTTCCAAAATTTGACTAAGAAGTACTTCGGAGCGAGAACCTCAGGTGACTTTGTCTTCATGAGGGATGGATCCTTCTGGTGTCTATTCGAATTCAGTCGTGCGACCCGTCGAGACGCGGTGCAATCCCAAGAACCGGCCGGAGGGATCACTACTGCTGGCGGTGGCGTCGGGGGCTTCAAAGTCCGAATTTTAGCTGACGGTTTGGAAGGCCAGGTCATTGTCTCTGACATCTTCGGCTTTGGTTTCATTCCTTTTGTTTTCGTCACGGTGCCATTGCGCTTTTTAGCTGAGTCCTTGGGACTTCGGACATGGGGGGAGATCAGCCGTAAAGATAGCGCCCCGACCACCGTGTTTGAATTGAAGTTCCCTCTGTTAGCACCAACCTTAGTGACATTGGCTGAAACTGGTGCCGCACCGGCATCTTTACGTCTAATCGAAACATCTTGCTCTGAGGCAAAGGGTTTATATAGCCCATCGGTCAGATGTGGCGACGATGGTATTTACGTCAGTTTAGCTACCGAGGAAACCGAAGCTCCAATAGGTCAGGTTGATGTCACTTATGTGCCGATAGAGGCCCTTGAGGCGCGCGAGCGCCTAGAGGAGTGCCGTGCGGTTGATAAGCTTATGATCAGCGGCAAGCTGAACCAGGCGCTTGAACTGGCGATTGAGCGAGGCAGATCTGAAGTTGATCCACTTTACCTTTGGCGCCGTATGGCGATGCTTGGGATTGTAGGATGTGGTGAAAATGCAGAGGTTTTGCCGGTTGGCCGAGCCTTGGAATTAGAGCCGGACCAGAAACTGTTTCATTCCTATGCTGTTCAACGTGCTTTGACAACCGGCAGCAACACGCTTGTCCTAGACCACTTGTCGAGGATCGGTGGTCAGATCATGAAAGAAGTTCGGAGCGCAGATAATCTTTCGGTTTTTGATGCGGTTTTACCAGAGCTGCTTGGTGATGCATGGACTTCAGAAAATATTGATCGAGCAGCAGATTGTTATCACCGAATTTTAGAGAAGAGGGGAGAGGTTCCGCGAGTTCTGCAGAAACTTATCGCCTTGGCGCGGCAAAGCGGCGCTATCGATAACGAAATAAGTTTGCTTCATCGGCTGGGAAAGGCAGAGCGTCGTCGACTCGAACTTGCGCGCATCAATCTGCGGCTAGCAGAATTGAGACGGGCGCAAAAGATTAGTGGAGACGAAGCCATTAATTTGGCTCAAAAGGCGCTTAAACTCGATCGAAGTTTAGTCCCTGCAGCACTTCTTACAGCAGATATATTGGTTGAGCGCGAGCGTTTTGAGGAGGCTATTCAGGCATTGGATAGTCTACTTAAAGACCGTCATTTAAATCTTTCACCAGCAGCAAGGCATGATCTTGAAGCTACGATCGGTCGTATTTGGAACCATCATCTACATAGGCCTGATTTAGCAGCAAATCGCTATGAAATGGCAATTAAGTACGATATTGCTGATCTAGACTCGCTTTCAGAGCTGGAGCAAATCTATCGGCGCAATGCATCTCATGCAGCACTTGCGCGTATACTTGAGGCACAATTTAGTGTTTTCGAGCAAGCCGTCAACAGTGAAAGATTGAAATCACTCTTTGATGATCTTGTGTCGCTTTACAGGGGTCCGGTCCGCTCACCCCAGAAGGCTCTGGATATCTATCTTAGGTTGCTGGCAGCTAGCGCGACGGCTACACAGGATCTAGAACTTCTATTTAGCTGGAATGATATTGATATCGATTGGGCAGATTTAAGTTCTCGGCTTTTAACCAAACTTCCCGCTGTTCAATCTGGTAAACGGCGTGCTGAATTCCTTTGTCGATTGGCCGAGATCTTTCGTGATCGTCTTGGCGATACGGTGGGTGCAATCAGGCACCTTAAAGCTGCCAACCAGGAGGGGTGGATCGATCCAGGTGGCTTTAGGTTCCTGGTCGATTACTTTGGGAGCCAGCGTGATTACAGGTCATTGGTTCAAGCCTATGAGCTGCGAATTCAACAGTTGTCTCCTGCCGAGCAGCAAAATCTCATTATAGAGATGTTAGCAATACCAGCTGAGTTAAGTGACATGCAGAGAGACACTCTGGCTCTGCGTGTTTACGCATTTGACTCAAACTCAGAAGCGGTTGTCAAAAAGAGATTTCTATCTTATCAGCAGGCCAATCAGGTTGATGCGATTGCTCGGTTACTTCGCAGTATACTTGACATTCGCAAACTTACTTCAGTCCAGCGTCAACAGTGGATGCGAGAAGCTTTACAGTCCTTGGTTGATCTGAGCGATGATCGTCGTTTCAGTCTCATGGCCCAAATCTTTGAGCAGATGCTACCTTTGGTAGACGATCAGACTTTTGTACTGAATGAGGCCATTGCCACTCTCAAGGAATCACCAGAACCTAGACAAATGTTGTTCTTTGTCAGGGAGCTGCTGCGCCGCGGCCTGACACCTGAGTTGGCAGAAAGAGACATCATCAAGTTACTCCGGGGCATGGATCAGGAGTTGGCTGTTTATCATGAGTTGATGTCTTTTAAAGCAACCACAGTTCCAGTTGCCGTCAGCCATGCCCGCACGGCTGCGGCTCTCTATAGTAAGCGCCTGGGACAGGAAACAGCGACAGAGAAGATGGTCGCCAGGGTCTGCACGTTAGTTGCTTCAACACCCGATGAATTGACTGATCTTCGCACTTTAGTGGAAAAGACGGGGCACTGGAAATTGCTTGCTAAAGCATTGCAAAAGCAAGCTGAGTTTGAAGATGACCGGCACAATAAATTTAAGCTTTTGGATCAATTGGGTCATGTTTTCTGGCACAAAATAAAGGACCACGCCCGAGCACGATTGGCGTTTAGCGCATCTGCGCGATTTACTGATGAGCCGCACAAAATTCATCATATCCTCGCCAAAGTAGCCGCGGACGTCGGCGATGTCGATTTAGAGAAGCAGCATTTGGGTGAGTACTTATCCGATGTGGCTTCCACCACCGATATCGAGCTACTGACAAAAAATGCTGAGCGACTCATTCGGATCGGCGAGGAACCTAGTACGGTCCAAAAGTTTCTGCAAAAGCACGTCGACAAAGCCTTCACCAAAGGACGTTGGCATCAGGCAAAGGCCTTGGCCGGCGTTCTTATCGATGTCGGTATAGTTACCAGCGATCTGTATAAGGTTCAGCTAAAGTCAGCAATAATAGAGAAAAATGTCGATCAGATCGTGGAATGTTGGTGGCGTGGATTAGCTTGTGTAGCGAACAAGTCCAAAATGAAGTCCTATCTATCAGAGACTACAGTCATGATCGAGCGAGGCGATCTTCGCCACCTACTGCTCGACTGTTATAAGGCCGCATTAGATCATAATGTTGGCGACCGTATCGGACCTACAAGTAAGCAGGAACTCATGCTGGTATATGCCGGTATGTTGTTTGACAATGATAGCCTCAGGCACAGGGCTTTGGCGATATATTCAGAGGCATACGCCGCCGATCCAAACGATTATCGCACATGGTTACCACTTTACTTCCTGCTTTTGGAGATGGGTACAGCCACGGAGAGACTTTCGCATCTGCGTGAAATTCTTCCAAAGCTCAAAATCGATCAACGGCCGCTTAAATCATTTCCTCTCACAATCGAATCCTTGCAGTTAGAACTACGTAATTTGGAGAAGGAAGTCCTGACACCAGGTGGGAGTCAGACACGAAATATTACTAGACAAAGCGATAAACCCATAGAGGCACCGAAAGTTGAAGCTCTTCAGCCACGAGGTTCAATGCCTAGCGAACTGGACATCGCTCCGGAAGTACTTGATCTTGGATTCCAGAATCAGGAAGTTGCGGCGCTTGGAGCGGAACCGATGCCCGTCGCAGCGGGAGATTTTGTTGCATCTGCTTCGCAAAGTAGTCAAGGTTCACGCAAGAAAGAGCAGAGTCTTCGTCCGGTCGATTTACCGGCTCCGCCCACTCTCGACTTCATAATGCCTCATGAAAGCTCTGGTTCTGAAAACTCAGGACCCGATCAAGCTGGCGGCGAGAATTTGTTTAAAATCGATCTTGAACCAGCCAACATGACTCCGATTTCGGATGATGATGTTGCCGAAGATTCAGCCAATCCCGCTAGTTTGCTTAGTTTGCAAACCGTCAATTTTGATGATGCTGATGACGCTGATGACGCTGACGCTGACGCTGATGACGCTGATGCTGATGACCAGGAGCAGCAAGAAGAAGTGGGGCTGGACTCTGGCGAGTCGTTGGGCTTTGTACCCGTCGGTGGTTCAGATGAGATCGCGGCGCCGCAACAAAATATGAGTGATGCACCCCAGGTGCCTTCTACGAACTATTCACTTGAGGATTTGAGTCAGCAAAATGCTGATTTAGTGGTCGAAATCGCAACACCTGAGGTAGATCAAGAAGGTGTGTTCAAGTTGAATATTGGTGACCAAGGCAAGATTTCGCCGCCACCGATTCCGGTGAATTTGAATTTAAATGAAGCGTCGATCACAGCCTCTCTAACCACCGACATGAGTCGAATTGGTGAACCGACTAACAAAGGAACCTCGACTCAGTTTGCAGAATTGTCCGAAACAAGTGCTATCGAGGGTGTTGAGGGTACTCAGAGTGCGATTGCAGATGGGTATACAGTGGGAATCGACCAGTCAGATGATGCAGCTGACTGGCGAGCATCGGTCATCAAAGGTGATTTTAACGCCGATTTGACGAGTCGCCTTCTGCAACAGGCATTTGCTAGTGAACTAGAAAAGCACTTAGCGATCCAATGTGTCGCACTTGTTGCAGGTAACTGTGAGCGTTTGTCGAATTGGCATTGGCGTGTTTGGCGCAAAGCTGACGAATACGGTTACCCTCTGTCCGGTAAGGAGCGATTCCCAAGTCGATTGAGGACTCCTGGGTTAAACACCAGTCTGCACAAGTTGATCCTTGCGTCTGCCGTGATTTTGGTGAGAGCGCACAACGAACGCTTTGCCATCGATTATTTAAAACAGAAGTTGAAAGTCGATGATTCGACTTTAGAGCAACGACGTAAACAACTTGATTGGAGTAAAGGTCGATTTGTGGAAGTTGGTTTGAGCCTTTACACTGAACGACTTAAACTCAATAAATGTACAGTTTATGACCTTCCCGGCTTAGGCGGTGAGCTCTTTTTTGAGGGAAGTCGACGCGCTCTTTATATTGATATGAAGCACTACAGTAAGATGCCGCCGAGCCATCTGTTTCATCGTGTCATTACATTGATGTGGTCAGTTCAAATCAACTATTTTATACCTTTGACTTTGGATCCCAAGCGCGATGTCATGCCGATCTTGGTCGCACTACACGAGTTCCTGAGCAAGCAAGGTTTGTCGCGACTCAAGCTTCAGATAGCGGGAGCAGGTGGAATTGGTAAATATCTAAAAGACGTAGACATGCGCGCAATTCGGTCGTTGCATGAGAAAACTGGGATGCCAAACGAAGACCTGGTTGTCCAGCTTTGGGATTCGATGCGCACTCACATTTATCGCATGCAATTAGCCGAAACCTTAGATGTGATTGGATTCTTCGAAGCGCTTCTCGACAAGGACCTGTTGACCGCCAACAGTCATAAGCACAGCGAGATTTATCAACGCTCCGCTTATGCTCGATCACTCATCGAATTTGTTACGAAGCTAAAGGTTTAAGAGTCACTTTTGCATCAAAGTGTCGGCTAGGTTTTTAAATTCTTCCGAAAGCTTATGTTTGGGGCGAAAATGGACTAGTGGCACATGAGCCGCATGACTTTCGCGCATGACGATTGAAGTTGACAGGTAGGGCTCCAAAACCTTCATGCCCTGGCCACGAAGTTTGTCAATCGCCTCAGTGGGGAGTTTAGCTTGGGCCTGAAAGTGATTGATGACGATTCCTTCAGCATGCAAGTTTGGTTGGTGATCAGAGGCAACTTCGTCTATTAATTCAATGACTTTAAAAAGTGCATGGGCGCTAAAGCTATCGCAGTCAAAGGGGATTAGGACGCGATCCGAGGCCATTAAAGCACTCATACTGTAGAAATTGTGGGCTGGCGGAGTATCAAAGAATACATCGTCAAATCCTAAGTCCTTTACCAGGTCATCGACTGCGTCGCGAAGTTTAAATACCTTATATCTTGCCTCGAGCTTAGGCTGAAGTTCAGCTAGCTCTCGCTCGGCTGGGATGAGCCAAAGATTATCAAAGTCAGTTTTGTATAGGGCTTTTTTTAGACTGTCGCCGAAGAGCTTGAAGCTCAGCGTGGACTCGAAAAAGTCGCCAACGGTGTGACTAACATTGGCAGCGGCTTCGCCAAGGAGGTATTGGGTAGTGTTGCATTGTGAGTCTAAGTCGATGACTAGTACCTTGCGGCCGGACTTGGCGAATGCTGCCGCTAGATTACAAGTTATTGAAGTTTTGCCGACTCCACCTTTTTGGTTGAAAATGGCTCGTTTCATGACTAGTCCCCAACAAAACTGAATTGTTTTCTGGGAAATTATGCCACAGCCGCTACCTCATTTAAACCATGGAAATTTAATAGACAATGATCCGCGGTTTAATTTGAAGAGGTTTTGCCCTGGATTAGGGTCAGGATCCTTGCGGTATCAAGGATTCCTAGGTTTTTATCACCTCTGATACTGATTCTGGTGACGATAGATACTGAGCTTCCCAGGGGGGGTAGATGGGTGTCAATCTCATCAGCTTTGATGGTGAACACGTTAGAAATGCTATCAACGATCAGAGCAAAGTATGCGGAGCCATGCTCCAGCACCATGAGTCGCTCTTTCGATGTGCGTTGTCTCAGGCTGAAACCCATTAGCTTCTTGATGTTAATGACTGGTATTAGGTGCCCCCTCAGGCTTGCGATCCCATCAATATAAGGGTTCGCATTTGGAACATAAGCGATGCTCGGTACCAGTGCTACCTCTCGTACTGTGCTAATCGGTAAGTAGAATTCCTCAACACCAAGATGGATACCGAGGTACTGTTTGTGATGTTCGTGGTTTTTCGATTGGCTAGGGGCGTTACTTAGATCCCCCTGGCGAGGGAGATTGCTACTGTCATTGTTTGGGCTGCCGGGTAATTCGGCAGGTAGGCTATATGAGTTCACGCTGACATCCTCTTTGGTGTACTTAGAAATGCTCCGGCTACCTCTGGAATGTCGAGAACTAGAACAACCTCACCTCTTGCAAATACTGCGCCTCCCGCAACGTAGGGAACATTTTGCAGCATTGGCCCGAGTGCTTTGACCACCAATTCCTGTTGATTAAGTACTTTGTCGCACACTAAGCCAAAGCGTTTTTCGCCAGATCCGATGATCAATACATAAAATCGGTCCTGTCGCCGAGCCATGCGAATAGTCTGTAGCTGGTCTTGCGACTCTCCATCAGATCCTTGCGAATACCACGAGATTTTTTCACGCCTTTCAAGGCCCAAGAATTTGTGAAGGTGCAGCAATGGAATCAGCCGATCTTGCCATTTAATGAAATCCTGATCGCCGCTACCTTGGATATCTTCAGGAGCGATTCGCTTTGATTCAATAACAGTCGTTAAAGGCAGAGCAAAGGTCTGGTTTTGAGATTCGATAATAATGCCATTAAACACTGATGACGTGCGAGGTATCCGAATGGATACTGTCAATCCCTTGGCGACTTCGGACTCTAACTCAATCATGCCATTTAGCTTGGCTACTTGCCGCCGCATAAAATCCAAGCCGACGCCACGTCCGGACAGCTCTGTCACAAGCGAAGCAGTAGAGAACCCACGTTCAAAAATTACGTTAAATAAATCTTTCTTAGATAATAAATTATCCGATGTGATTAGCCCCCGGTCCAACGCCTTTCGCCGCAGTGATTCTACGTTCAGGCCTCGACCGTCATCGCTAACCTTTAAGACTACTAGATTACCCTCAACTTTTGCTTTGATACTTATGCGGCCAGTTACCGGCTTAGCCAAAGCCAGTCTCTCGGCTTTGGATTCAATTCCATGCTCGCAGGCATTTCGAATAATTTGATGGATAGGATCAGCAATGGCTTCAGCAATAGCAGTATCAATTTCGATTAGATCCAAGTCTAGTTCGAGCAGTAACTCTTTACCGAGTTTATGACTTTGCTCATTTACTAGTTGTGGTAGGGTTGAAAGCGTCTTGCTTAGAGGGACCATTCGGATCTTCGCAACGGTATCACTGATAGCGTTGATGTGGCGCCCGAAAACTTTGATGGTCTCGCTCATTTTGCTGCCAAGACGAGACTTGAGTTCGGAGGAATCTATGTCCTCCGCGATGGCCGTAAATTTTGTCCGGTCGATTATTAAATCACCCACAAGACTGAATAGCTCATTTAACTGTTGCTCGCTTTGGGTGCGAATGTCTCGTGCCATGTCTTGCGGTACTGTAGTCGGAACCTCCACCCGTGATGGAAGTTCTGGGGTAGCCGGTTCTGACGGGATCTTGACCGTTGGAGCGGACGGGTTTTCATCCTTTGCCCACATACTCAACGCTCTGAGCGATGCCATAGCGGAGTCAATCAAGGTGGCTAGATCTGGATCTTTGGCTCGCTTTTGTGGCGGCAATTTGGCCAATGCTACTAATTTGCCGTGCAATGCCGGCAAGTCGCGTTTGGCTAGTGCCGAGAAGGCTGTGGCTGTCAGAGCATCCATGCTCATCGCTTAACCTCGCGAGACATTATGAATTTAAACCACTGTCAATTAAGATGCCTTCGGCATCACGGACTCGGTAAAGAGAAAATAGCTTTCCTCAAGCGCATCGAACTCGAGGGTGTTACCGCAGTTTTCACATTTAAATTCGGGCGCGTGCTTCATCACGAGCTGGTTCAAGTTGTCCGCGACTTTTATCAGCCGATTCACCTCGCCTCCGCAGCCACAGTAGTAAGGTGCGTAGAAAGATTCGACGACGCCTTTGCCCAGCGAGTCGGGAACCATGTTGATCTGATCAATCATGGCTACTGAGCATCGGGTAAATCGAAGCCTACCAAGATCACTAATTTCGCGAACGAGGTAGATCCACTCGCGGATGCCACAAGAATTGAAGGTAGCAACGTCCTCTAAAACAAAAGTAATCGTCGCCTTTGCAATTCGCGGCACTTCACGTTGACGAAAATGTTCGTCGACCTCACCAATGAAGCGGTAAACAACCTCGTTAGCTGATTGTTGGATCTCGATCGATAGATTGCCGAAATCCACTGTGTTCGTAACCATGCCTAGCGACTCCCGTAATTCCGATAGTCCCATGCTGTCTTTTCGGATATCGCGGGGATAACTTTAGAGTGGAATGAGCTGGAAAGGTTAAAGTCTAATAGTTTCAGTGCCTTAAGTTGGCTTTGGCGGCCGCAAAGATGGCCACCCTTCCGGCTAACTCTAGACTGTCCAAAGATACAGTAGCTGCAGTGTCGCTAGGTTGGTGCCAATGCTGTAGGTGGGTAAAGTCGATGATGTCCAGGGCGTTAACCCCCCGCTCAAGAAAAGCAGTATGATCGTCCTCAACTTTGTTGGGCACTGAGTCAAACAGACTGGGTTGACCTAGCAAAGTGGCGCCGCGTAGGGCGTCCTGCATCAGCGCTGGCGTAGACTCTGATTCACGCGTCAGTTTTAGGTCGGGAGTGCCAACCATGTCGAGAAGCACTAACCCCTCTAATTGTGGCCCAGTACCTTTGGTTGTACCCCAAAGAGGATCCAAAGGCATACAAAGTTGAGTCTGGGACTTGCTGGAGCATCGGTCAAGACGACTGGCGCTGTATCTACTGCCATAGGTGTGGTCGATGATGCGAGCGGGGTGTTGATATTGACCATCAAACCAATTTGGCAGAACCGCCTCCTCACCGTCGAAGAATAAAGCGACAAAACTACAAGGGAGCTTCGTGGATTCCTGCGAGCGTTGAAGGTAGGCCATGATCTGTAAAAGCAACGCGGTGGAAGAACCGCTGTCGTTGGCACCGACATAATCGCCGTTGCTAATTTTTTTGGAGTCAAAGTGCGAGGCCAGCGCGATGACGCAAGCTGGCGCCCGGCCACTATCCTGATTCGCAGGTTTCAAAGTGGCAACTACATTGCGTCCGGTAACCTTCTCAGTCAGTTGGCTTACGCCGATTCCGGCATTTGTTATGCTGGCAGGAACTTCAGCGGTGAACTCTTCGACCTCTGCCTTTAGTCCGTCAGCTTGCAGTGATTTAGTGAGCCACTGCGCCAGTTCTTTTTGACGGTCGGTGCCAAATACGTGGGGAACTCTGGTTAGCTCCGTTAAGTCGCGAGTAGCTCGAGGGCGGTCGACTTTAAAAGCCCGGGCCACGTTTATGGCCACGGACTCTTTGGGGTCTGGTGCTTGTGGGGGAGGGACCTTGGTCGCACATGCCAAGGCTATAATTGGAAAAAACAGATACCGACCGAGGCGAAGCGGTGGGCTTAAGCCGACCAATAATTCGCTATTTCGCCCGCCAGAAATAGGTCGCCGTGTCGCCAAGCTCTTCCTCAATGCGCAGGAGCTGGTTGTACTTGCAGATCCGGTCCGTACGTGATGCTGAACCTGTCTTAATTTGAC
>OMIY01000170.1 GCA_900299215.1 bacterium
CCCACGATCGTGGTCTTTGCAGCTGATCATGGCATCGCAGCAGAGGGTGTGAGTGCATACCCGCAGAGTGTCACGGCCGCTATGGTGCAAAATTTTTTGGGGGGAGGTGCCGCTATTAACGTGTTGGCCCGACAAAGTCAGGCCGATCTGGTAGTGGTGAATGCTGGCGTTAAGACTGCGATGTCCAACCATCCGCAGCTTATCAACACTCCGGTTGGACCAGGTACCAAAAACTTTCTACATGGTCCTGCGATGAGCACAGACCAGCTTGATACTGCTATGCTTCGTGGCCGTGACGTAGTCGATCAAATCTGGCAGCGTGGCTGTAACACGATTGGCTTTGGCGAAATGGGTATTGGCAATAGTTCATCGGCGGCAGTGTTGATGAGCCTTATGTGCAATATGCCATTAACCACATGTGTCGGGCCAGGGACGGGACTGGGCGACGAGGGGGTGCGGCACAAGATTGCTAAACTCGAATTAGCTATGGCGCGGGCCCCGCGCTTGGAGTCTGCGCAGGAGATCATGGCTTATTTTGGCGGTTTCGAATTAGCCATGATGACTGGTGCGATGCTGCGAGCTGGTGAGCTTGGCATGACGCAGCTTGTCGACGGCTTTTGTGCTACCGCGGCCTTGTTGGTCGCCGTCGCCCTGGAGCCTAACTTAAAGGATTATTGTTTCTACTCCCATCAATCGGCGGAACCTGGGCATGCAGCGGCGCTGCGACACTTGCAGGCTGAGGCCCTGTTGCGTTTTTCGATGCGCCTGGGTGAGGGGACTGGCTGCGCTATGGCCTTGCCGATGCTCCGGATGGCAGCTGCAATCATGTGCGACATGGCCACCTTTGACGAAGCGCAAATTGCACAGAAATTAAAAGGCGAGCAAATTTGATGTTTAAATGGTTGCACACTCAAGTCGTTTATCTAGCTGCTGCAATCATGTATCTCACGCGCCTAAGAATGCCTCGCCGGTTGACTGATGTAAATCCGAGCCTCAATCTAATAGCACCGTATTTTCCATTAGTGGGCATCCTCATTGGCACTATAGCTGCGATCGTATTCAAGGTGACAGCTTTGGTATTACCAATCGATGTGGCTGTCATGCTGAGTATGGCAGCGACGATCTATGCCACCGGTGCCTTTCACGAGGACGGCTTTGCCGATGTCTGTGATGGCTTTGGTGGTGGCTGGTCAAAGGACAAGATTCTTACGATCATGAAGGATTCGCGTATTGGAGCCTTTGGCACTGTAGGTGTCGTTGTGATTTTCGGATTAAAGTTCCGTACCCTAAGTCATTTGAGTCGCGAATTGCTGCCTTGGACCATGATAGCAGCGCACGCGCTTAGTCGCGCGATGCCAGTGGCTATGTCGTATTTTCTCACCAACGCTCGCGAGGATGCGGAGCGAGTGGATCTAAAACCAAGCTTTCATAATCAAACATTTGGGCAGATGGTGTTAGCCCTTATTTTTGGTTCGGTGCCGCTAATAGGCGCTTCGCAACTCGCTTACTTACTCGCAATGCCGCTTATGGGAGTGACCACCTGGTGGATGGGGCGCTTTTTTAAAAAGTGGATCGGTGGATATACCGGCGACTGTTGTGGCGCAGTGCAGCAGGTGACCGAGGTTGTCTTTTACCTGGCGGTATTAGCAGTTAGTAAAAACTAAAAAACGCGGCCATGTAAGATGACCGCGTTGTTACGCTTTTTAAGCTAAATTTTTTGTCAGTGCGTCAGAGTTTTTTCGACACGCACCATTCTTTGACCGGAGGGGCTGGATTTACCGGTTTGCCAAGCTCTTTAATGATTTCCAAATCACCTTTGCGAGCGAGTGCTTCTTTGGTTAATTCGGCCATCAATTTTGCATAACCAACGTCACCATTGAAATGATTGGCCAACTCTACTTTTGGCTTGGTCCAGGTTAGGGATGCTTGCCAGTTTTGTTTTGGATCTTTGGCTTCAAGGATCTGGCGTGCTTCTGTGTTTAGATCAAATAGGGTGGCGCGATGATTGACGGTGAAAGACAGACGAGCGTCCATCAAGATATTGCGGCAATCGTCCGCACGCATTTTTTTGGCAACTTCTGATGATTCTGGCTGGGCCCAGGTGGCTCCAGGGATAAAGTCATCGTTTAAAAATCCGTGGTAGAACTTAAACGGTTTGGCTTTGGCAGCCACATAATCAAACGCTTCATTCATTTGCCTGATAGCTGGATCACCGTCGTTGGTCATCCGCGTAGGTAAACCATGCGATGCCATCAACACACAGGTGAAGCCTGCTGTTTTGTCCCCAAATTTGTCTTTAACATCGCGCATAACGACGTCATAAAGAAGGTCACGAAAGCGAGTGTCATTTGAGTACTCGCGATATCCGATAACTTCGGCATCGAACTCTGGATGTTCAATCAGGTATTCACGAGCGTCGTTCATGTTTTCGCCCTGTGAGGCCCATGAACACTGCGCACCCTGATTGAAAATAACGACTTTTTTAATGCCGTCTTTTTTAATCTGCTCCATGGTGTCAGCAATAAAGGGCGTGGTGAAGTTAAAGCCGTAGTAAGCTTTGGCTTTAAGGCCGACTTCTTTGAGTGCTGCGTCTAAGGCGTCTATCTGCTTCTGGGTATTTTCTCGGTACTTGGTCGCGCCGATGATCTCATATTGAGAGCGCACTTCCCCTACAGAAAGCTTGTAAGCCGGATCTGTGATTGCTGGGCGCACCCAGTAGGGTAGGGGAATCCCCACGTTCTTTTGGAACGAAACCTTGATGTAGGACTCAAGCTCGCTCATAGAGTCGATGTCGCCGTGCGAAGCTAAAATGACCGCAACGGTTTCATCAGTATTGCTAGCAGAGGCTACCCCGCTTTGGCCTGCGGTGTTAGTTGTTTTGCAGCCGATAAAGCTGGCGGCCCCCAAAAGGGTCACCATACCGGCCAATGCAGCTTGGCGTCTGAGTTTACTGGAAAAAATCTCCATAAGTGCCCCTTATGACCAGTATTTGATGAATGAGTTTCATCTAGAATACCCGGCCTTGGTTGGAATGAGAAGGTCGGGGACCAAGGAGGTCGCTGCGGAACTAGGGTTCGGTGGGTTTGTCGGCGGGAACGGTAGCGTACCAACTCCGCTTGTGGTGCAGGAGATAGCCGCCCTTCTCTAGCCCTGCGTAGTGCGCCCTCGCGGCCTGCGCGGAGGCCATGC
>OMIY01000171.1 GCA_900299215.1 bacterium
GTCTCACTATCCTGCAATGACATCATGCCTACGGCGGGCAATTCCCTCTCGCGAGGATCACTGACCCGCACCGCCACCAGGTCATGACGGCGAGCGGCGAGCCGAAGTTCCTTTTCAAAACTGTTCGCCCAAAAATCTGAGATCAGGAAACACATACTGCGTCGGCTAGTGTGGCGAAGCAGAGCATCCAAGGCACCACTGATGTCAGTACGTTTACCACTTCCCTTGTGAGTCAAAACCGCACGGATAATGTTCCAAACGTGCCCTCGACCTTTTTGCGGTGGGATATACTGCTCAACGTGATCCGAGAAAACGATGAGCCCGACCTTGTCATTGTTGCGGATCGCCAGGTAGGCAAGTACAGCCGCTAGCTCAGCTGCCACCTCTTGCTTGCGCCGACCGGCGGAACCATAGGCTTGTGATGGGCTCACATCGACCATCAGCATTAAGGTAAGCTCACGCTCTTCGCGCAAGATTTTAACGTAGGGCTGACGCATGCGTGCCGTCACGTTCCAGTCGATGAGGCGGACATCGTCACCAGGGACGTATTCCCGCACCTCGTCAAACTCCATCCCACGACCTTTGAACGCACTCAAATAGTTCCCAGCCAAGGCCGTCGTTACCAGATGGCCGGCCTTGAGCTGAATGGCTTTGATCTGCTTTATGACCTCGGATGAAAGCATATTAGGGTACGTCCACGCGAGCAAATATCCGGTGCACAATATCGTCTGTGGTCACACCTTCGGCCTCAGCCTCGTAGGTGGGCATGATCCGATGGCGAAGAACATCTAAGCCGACATCCTTGATGTCCTGGGGAGTGACGAAGGTGCGCCCTTGCAACATGGCATTCACGCGAGCGGCTCGCTCCATGCTGATGGAGGCACGTGGCGACGCTCCGACATGCACCAGAGTCGCCAAGTCTTTCAGACCAACGCTCGCAGGATCGCGCGTTGCGAATACAAGCTGGACGATATAGCGCCTGACTTTGTCCGCTACGTGGAGCTTGCTTGTTAAATCCCGCATCTTGATCAGCGTGTCGCCGTCCAGCACTTTGGTGACTGGAGTGTCCTTGAACGAAACCGAGCGACTGATGACCTCGAACTCATCCTCTGGCGTGCCGTAGCCGACCTTGATTTTGAACAGAAAGCGGTCCATCTGTGCTTCGGGGAGCGGATAGGTGCCTTCTTGTTCGATCGGGTTCTGTGTCGCAAGGACCAGAAAGGGACGCGCTAGCTGGTACGACTGATCACCGATGGTGACCTGGCGCTCTTGCATAGCTTCAAGTAGCGCGGACTGAACCTTTGCTGGGGCCCGGTTAATTTCGTCAGCGAGGACCAAATTGGCAAACACCGGACCTTTTCGCACCTTGAAGTCACCGCTGCGTGGGTCGTAGATCTGGGTCCCAATAACATCCGCCGGCAGTAGATCTGGGGTGAACTGAATCCTCCCGAAATTAAGACTAGCGGCTTCCGCCAGAGTCTTGATGGTCGTCGTTTTCGCCAGGCCAGGGAGACCTTCGAGTAGTACGTGGCCCTCGGCGATGATCGCCATGAGCAGTCTCTGCACTACGTCGCGTTGGCCGACAATGCGTCGTCCAATCTCGGCCATCGCCTTCTCGGCAACGGCTGCATAGGTGCGGGCTTCGTGTTCAAGGTTGTCTGTCGCTGCGTCGTAACTCATTGCAAATTCCCTCTTAATGTGAGGTAGTTAAGACTCAATCAACGATGAGGCTGTATCTCTCATATTGTTAAATAGTTCACAGCTAAATGGAAAGAGCTTTTGCGATCACCACCAAATTACAACTAATCTAGGGGCTCTCACATTTAAAGATCATGAGACCGAGCTAGGAGATGTCAATGGGTACGTTCACACTTTTAGGCACCAGACGTTTTGCTGGATTTTTCGTCACTCAGTTTCTCGGTGCCATGAACGACAACATTTTCAAAAACGTGCTGATGATCATGATCGCCTACAAGTTCTCTAGCGAGGAAACCTCCGGTCTCCTGATCAATCTAGCGGCAGGACTTTTTATTTTACCTTTTTTTCTGCTATCGCCAATGGCTGGGCAGATTGCCGATAAGTTTGAAAAAGCTTGGATCATTCGCATCGTCAAAGCGAGTGAAATTGGTTTCATGGTTTTGGGCACCGTCGGATTCATGATCGATAGCCTACCAGTTCTACTAGCAACTTTGTTACTTATGGGTATTCACTCAACCTTTTTTGGCCCCATCAAATACAGTATTTTGCCCCAGCATCTGCAAGAGGAGGAGCTGGTCAGTGGCAATGCCCTAGTAAGTATGGGGACCTTTATTGCAATCCTTCTAGGCACAATCATCGGTGGGACCTTGGCAGAACATAGGACGGCTCTCGTCACCGGCAGTGTGGTCGTCACCGTCGCTGTATTAGGGTTTTTAGCCTCGCGTACGATACCGATGGCACCTGCAGCAGCACCGACGCTCAAGATAGACTGGAATCCGTTTACCCAAATGGCTGAGATGACGAGACTCCTCCGCTCCCAGAAAGGCGTCACCAGCGCTGTGATGGGTATTTCGTGGTTTTGGTACGTCGGCTCTACGGTCCTTGCACAGTTGCCAAACTACACACGACATGCACTCCATGGCAACGAGCAGGTAGTTATTCTTTTGCTTACTAACTTTGCTATAGCGATAAGTATTGGCGCAGGTATTTGCGCAAAAATATCGCGAGGCAAAATAGAGACGGGCTTAGTTCTGATTGGCGCCATAGGCATGAGCCTGTTTACGGCCGATCTTTTTTTCATGCACTCAGCTCCCGAGCTCGCTCCTAATGAGGCCCTGAGTTCACCTTTGGTTCTTGCGACCGGGCCAGCAGCTTCTTCCTTTATCCGCGCAGTCGTGGATCTTTTCCTAACTGGCGTGAGCAGTGCTTTCTTTATCGTCCCACTCTACGCTTTGATGCAGCACCGCAGCGACCCAACGTTGCGCTCCCGAATCGTCGCCATCAATAATGTCTACAACTCAGTCTTTATGGTCAGCTCGGCCCTTCTGGCGATGGCCACGTTCAAGGCTGGTTACACAACTGTCGATCTACTACTTCTGACCGCTCTTCTGAACCTAGGCTTTGCAGCGGCACTTGGTTGGCGAAACCGCGAGTACCCGCAACGCCTGAAAGCCCTGCTGACTAGACGCGAGCACTTAGACGGAACAGTTTAGCTTCGAGTTGGTGTGTGCGCGGGTGATCCGGCCCAAGGTGACGCTGATGTAAGTCAACAAGTTCGCTACCCAGCTCGCCGTATCGCTGCTCATGCGCGGTCTCACGTGCGAAGTCCGCAGCCTGAGCAATCACCACAACGGCGTGCTCAAAGTCCTCTTCTGCCAAAGTCCGAGCCAAAGCCACCGCTTCGGCAAATACTGCCGCAGCTGCTTCGCCAATACTGTGGCGCAGCCAGCCCAGGGTGCATAAGGCCAAAGGATAGGCATAATGGGCTCGGCCTGGACTCTTGGCGCATGCGCTTACCGCCTTTTCGGCGGCAACAAGGGCCTCGGTAAAGCGGCCGGCGTTGTGGTGCTCTTCCGCCTTACGGCAAAGATCTCGCACCAGGGAAACACTACAGTTGCTTTGGGGGTACGCTGTGTTTTTGGTCATTAGGTAATCGTAGCTTTTTTGCTTCTCAGCCTCAAGTGCAACGGAGTTTCGACCGATGCGAAGTCCGTATGATGCACGTCAAACAAATCACGGAAATAATCGACGCCGGTGCTACCGACGAAGCTCACGAGGCTTTGGAGCAACTTTTGGCACTCGGACCAAATAACACCTCAGCTCTTAAGCTGCAGGCAAGACTCCACGAATACGCAGGTCGTTTCCGCGAAGAAAGTCGAGTGTGGGACCGCATTGCGAGTATCGACCGCGAGGATCCAGACGCGGTGGCTTATCTTTTGCGGCGGCAAGTGGAGGACCGTGAGCACTTTTATTTTACCGATGAAGTGCCAGGAGGCGGACGCCGTTTTGGCGCCTATCCTAGCAGTCTTATTCAGCTTTCGGCAATGGGCCTGATCGGTTGTATCAGCTTCCTCCTAGCCACTCGCCTGGCCGTGGCTTACCCCATCTTTGGGGTACCTGAGGTTATGTTGTCGACCTTTGCGGCGTTGGTTGTAGCTCCGTGGATTGCCATCATTGCCGTTTACATACGGGCAATTCACTATGTGACGGTTTCCCCAACTGGGATCACGGTGGGGACGCGTCTTAAGCTTCATTCATTTAATTGGGCTGACCTCAGTCGGGTGGCGCTGGTTCAAACACTGAGGCCTAAGGGTCCGAAGCTGTCCTTGATTCTGGTGCCAAAAAACCCATCGAGCAAAGTGGTGGAAATCGACTTGACGCTCGGGTCAACGGCCATCAGGGCCAGGACCTATTTGCTCCAGGATATCGCGAGATTTCATTGCGAACCCGAGTATTTAAAGCGCGAGGCGCTCAAACTTGGTGCCGCCAAGGTGGCTAGCTTCTGAAGGCAATTGGGCTGAGGTCCAGTTGCGGCATTTTTTTTTGAGCGCTCGGCCTTGACAATTCGGGGGGGCGCATTACATTCGCTCTGTTCTTAATTAGTGACAGTATCTGCTTGAAATCTATCAGTGATTACTGATGCGCGCGGTCAAGCCGCTTGGTTTCTGAGGCAGATGCGGAGCTAACTGAGTGTCTTTTTTACGTTTGAGTTGGAATGTTTTCATCACCATTAGGAGGTATTCGCGATGAAAATCAGGCCCCTTCAGGACCGGATCCTGGTTAAAAGGCTGCAGAGCGAAGAGAAAACCGCTAGCGGCATCATCATCCCCGACAACGCTAAAGAAAAGCCGCAAGAGGCAGAAGTGATCGCTGTCGGCTCCGGCAAGATCCTCGACGACGGCAAAGTGCGCAAGCCTGACGTTAAAGTTGGCGACCGCGTACTGTTCAGCAAATATGCTGGCTCCGAAGTTAAGATCGACGGTCACGAGCACCTGATCTTGCGCGAAGACGACCTCCTAGGCGTTCTCGTCTAAGATCTCGTAGTCGAGATTTATCGGTTTAATTTTTTGTTTAGTATCTAACTGTTTTACGAAAGGTGGAACATGAGCGCTAAGATGATTAACTTCGGCGAAGACTCTCGTCGTAAAATTCTTACCGGTGTCAACGTACTCGCTGACGCCGTTAAAGTGACCCTTGGCCCAAAAGGCCGCAACGTTGTGATCGAAAAAAGCTTCGGCTCGCCAACCATCACCAAAGACGGCGTTTCGGTTGCTAAAGAAATCGAACTCGAAGACAAGTTCGAAAACATGGGCGCACA
>OMIY01000172.1 GCA_900299215.1 bacterium
GGTCTGAATTGGTTCAATGACAAGATGCGAAAGATCTGTATCAGCAGCGACGGTTAGAAAGGTTGGCTTACCATCCCCCTTCTCGCAATAAGATCCGACAACCTCACCAGGATCGGCTTTCCCGTTGCCATTAGCATCGTAGATTGCAACGAATGCAACACCATGAATCGGAAGATTCTGCCCGAATGGAAGAATATTGATAACAAACGGTTCCTCGGCGGCGCGCTTGTCAATCTTTGTGAAACCTACGATTTTACTTGGATCGAGATTTGTTAGCTTTGACGAAGTCAGGTCCGCATTAGTGGCAGCTATCAATACTGGGCCGTGATAATCACCCCTAACAACTCCTGAAACCTTTTTTTTAAAATCAAACATCCTTTTGTTAATACTAATATCGATTCCCTTATTAGCTCCGGGTAATAAACGCCGAGACGACGAGTAGGAATTTTGATCCAAATAGAAGCCGATATAATCTCCAGCACTAGGCTTAGGGACAATTGCAGCACTAAATTTATTCTTCACAAACGCAACAAAACTCACTGATTCCTGTTGCCCCACAGTCCCGGCGGGAAAACTATACTGATATTCAAGGGTCTTGGGATCGACACTAATGAACGCCAAAGGCTTTATATTATGATCATCAAGATTTTGTATGGCCGCCAAATCCTGCTCGCGAAGCACGGTAATAAAAATTGGCATCTCGGGTGTTCGTCCTGGCATATCGATCGAAATCTTGCCACTAATTGAAACCGTCTGCTCAGGCTTCTTGAAGATTGTGCAGGCAGTCGGTACGATACCCACTACCCATAACACTAAAAGTTGAATCCAGATGCCCTTGAGCATAGGAGCTTTGACTTTTCTTTGCATAAATCCCTCAAGCGCTAAAAGTGAAATTTGACTCCAAATCGCGCGAAATCCTTATCCCTAAAGACACTAAAGATAGACTCTTGTTTAGTAATCTCAGTGGCGTCTTGCTGCGGCGCTTGAATTAACGAGACCGCCGCTTCCAACTCTAACCCCTCATCAAATTGATATGTCGCCATCAGTTGATCCATTTGGCTATCGGCATGCTTAGTATCGATCACCCCAATCAAATTCAGGTTGATTGCACCGTCACGCCACGTATTGTTTATTACCCAAGTAAACATTCCCGACTGCTGCGGGTCAGAGTAGCTCCTGCTGAGATATTTCGCGTCATACCACTCGACAACCAACGCTGTTTTCCCACTGAATGCAGCCCAGAGTCCTTTCACTGGAAGCAAATAGGAGAACCCCAATGTGTAAGCAACAAACGGGACACTCGCGGTATCACCTGGAAAATTATAATTACTGAAATCCGATCCAGCCCCGAGCGGCCTCAGCGAGGTCTTATTCGGAGAATAGGCTGCTTCCAAGTTGAGAGTCAGGTCACCGATTGGACGAGAAAAGTCGGTACCGTAATAGGTTACGTTATGATAGGACGGCGTGATTTCAATGAGGAGCGGAGCTGACGGGACCAAGATCGCTCTCATAGGTTGAAATACTGCGTCGCGATCTGGTCCGTTATAGGCACTCACTGAGATGTCCGTATCATTCCAAAAGGACGTCAATCTCAGCCCTTTTCCTACATTAGCGATCGAAGTTGCCAACGTCGCTGGTTGCTCAAGAACCGGGGTCATCGTCGCGCTCGCAGTTTCTGGATACCAAAATTCCCCGCGCTGGGGAACATTGCCAGGGACATGGAAGGGAGCAACAACCACGTTCCACTTCCATCCAACATACCTTTTCTCAAGGTTTAATACCGGGACACCCTGAGTCGCATCAGGGTTGAGATCGAAGCCATTACGCATCTGTTTCGGCCCGAAATAAGAAGTCGGACTTACAAAGTTAGCGGTTCCCCATTTAATCAATTGATTTCCAGCTCTAACTTTTATCCCAGCTACATCATGCTCCAAATATAATTCAGGAAAACTGAGTTCATAATGCTCTCCGCAGACCGTTAAATTGAGAAAGCGACGATTATCCGAACAATAACGATACCCCTGAGCCCAATCCTTATCGACATAGGACCCATCTATTTGGAGTAAGGACACGCTCCTCCATCTCCAGTCATCTGTCTTATATTCCAGATCGATTTTGCCATTAAATTCGTGAGTGAGCAGCATTCCACGCACGTTTGTGGCATTGTTTGGTGCAGTAAGGCCTCGCCACTCGACATAGCCACCCGATTGAAACGAAGTAGATTCCTCACCGTCTGACTCTGGCTTCATTTGTCCACTATCCGCGTAAGTGAAGCTTGACCTAGCAGCGGTAACAAGAAGCACCATGATAAATCTGATTGAGTTTATGATTTTTCTCTGGCGCCATTTCACGGACACCTCCAAGCGGACCTACAGATATTGGTATTGCTGTGAACGATGCAAGAATGCAGCCAACATCAGACCTAGACCTAAACTTCACTCCGTAGTGTCACCGCAAAGCGGCTAGCGCTTAATACACCCATCATTTTGCCGACTACAAAGTAACGGAGCGCTGCTCGATCTACTTTGAACCTTTGGGAAGTCTGTTTTAACTTGCCTTACCGGGCAGATACGGGCCGCTAGTAAAAATTCGTCACTTCCTTTCACCCTGTCCACGCTCCAGTCAATCTTTATCCCAAGGCTCCCGGTACTTATAAAACTCGCAACGTTAACCCTTCGAAAATTGCTCGATCGTTGAACAGTGTCAGAGCGAGCCTTGAGCGATCTTTTTTCGGATTTGCTGCCTTAGACCACGAAAAAAATCCAATGCAGCAGATCGTTGGGAGCGGTTAATAATCGCCTGAGGAATATCTCCCTTTGGATCAGATGACGACTCCATCACAATTTTACTGCCTTGACCATCCGACGAAGGATTAACCTGAATCGAGGAATAATTCATGGTTCCAAGTATTTGGTCATCATGGAGCCAATGAGCCCTCGGATGTTCCACAGACTTTTGACGCAGCAGAAAACCACCATCAGCGAGCTGCTCTACGGTCCTAATTGTGATGAAATATCGATCGCTCACAGGCCACGGCGCTGCCATGCGGATATAGGTCACAAGCCCGGCGTTACCTCGATCTTCGAGCACCCTGATTTCGCTAAGATAGGGACTCCATTGCGGCGTTTCTTCGAGATTCTGAAGCACTTTTAAAGTTTGCTGCGTTGTTGCTGATACAGTCCCAATTCCACGAATAGAAACTAGGCCACCTTCGCTATTTGGTTTTATGTACGAGGCAACATCGTCTTCATCAGATACTAATTCCCACGTATCAACTACAGTTTTTGCAGCTAAGGAGGAGGTAAAAAGAGTCAAAATCGAAGCACTAATCATCATGTTTTTTAATAGGCTCACTGTCATCGCCCTCCGGTTAATTAGTACCTTTCAGAAATGCAAATGCTTCGCCAACCAGTGGCATAGCGCTTGCAGATTCAACCACAAGATCGACACAGAAATCTTTTGTCCGGGGTACTCAAAAGCTAGACCGGCTTCTGACTCATGACTGAGTGCAATCTGATCGCAATATCAAATCGCCTTCGATTTTTTGATTATAAATACGGAGAACGCCCGATGCCTTTAGCCCTAAAAAACCTAAATCAAAACTTAGAACCAAATAGAAGTTCATTGATCACACTTACAGACATTTGTAAGTCCTATCAGCTAGGACAGACCAAAGTTCACGCCCTGCGAAATATCAATTTAACCATCGAAGCAGGGGAATTCACCTGCATCGTCGGCGCTTCCGGCTCTGGAAAGACCACCCTACTCAACATTATTGGCTGTATCGACAGAGCCGATTCAGGAACCTATAGCATCGACTCCGTCGACGTTCATAGTTTAGATGAAGATCAAAAGAGCAGCCTACGCAATACTAAGATCGGATTTATTTTTCAGACCTTTAACTTAGTTCCTGTCTTGAGCGTTTACGAAAATATCGAACTACCCCTGCTTATTAACCCGGGAATCAGCAGACAAGAGCGCGATGCTTTAATTATGAGCTCTCTGGAGGACGTGGGCCTACAGGACAAGCGAAATAATCGCCCCGATCAATTATCCGGAGGACAACGGCAACGAGTGGCGATTGCCAGGGCACTCGCCGGGAATCCCGCATTGGTCCTGGCAGACGAGCCGACTGCAAATTTAGACTCCCTAAATTCTCACAAGATTATCGATACCATGCTTGAGCTGAATCAGAAGCGACGGATTACTTTTATATTCTCCACCCATGACGACAAGTTGATGAGTCGCACCACTCGTAAGGTTGTCATCAAAGACGGAGTTGTGGCGTTATGAATAGAATGACTTTTAGGCTCGCACTCCGGAATCTAGGTCGTAATCTCAATCGCAATTTAGCAACAGGATTTGCTGTATCTTTTGGATTTATCGCCATCATTGTCTCGGCCAGCTACAACAGTCGTATCGAATACCTGGTAAGGCAGGCATCAATTTATGGGTCACGTTTAGGTCACATTACAATCACTCCACCTGGAGGATTTAAAAATAGTTTAGTTGATCCTGCTTCATACAGCATCGACCGCGACCAACAGATCAAGATTGAAGCGGCAATCTCCTCGGTTAAAAATCTTGATTTTTATGCACCGTATCTGGTTGGGACCGGCCTTGTCGGAAACGGCTGCGCAAGCTACCCGTACGTATTGAACGCCTATCCCTCCGATTATCTGCATCGCGTGCGCAATACGGAGGGCTACAGGAAATTTGAGGCAGATTCCAAAGTATGGGTCAAAGGCCAAGAACTGAGTGAAGTGCCACCGCAACTAAATGGCGTTGCGATTGCTGATGGACTATCCCGAATCCTCAAAAAAAACAAAATGCATCTCGAAACGTTCACCACGTCAAACAAGCCGGCTAGCCTAGATTGTACACCAGGCAATACTGAAGACAGCTTGAGCGCCGACAGCAATCTACAGTTAGCTGGGCTCGACTGGCAAGGAGAGTTCACCGCTGGCGACGCTGAAATTGTTTCGATTTATAAGGGATACACGATCGATAAAAATGACAGTGAAATCATTGCTCCTCTGGACTTAGCACAAAAGCTCTACAATACGGACCGCATTAACGGCTATACGGTCTATTTGAAGGACGTCGATCCCCTTCGCCTTACCAACATAGTCAAAGAACTTAAAGAGAAGCTGAGCTCAGCTGGTGTGTCCGTCGATGTCTTCTCTTGGGACGACGAGTCGATTAATCATATTTATCGGCAAGTTACTGACATGATGGGAGGTTGGTTCTTGGTCATTGGCTTAGTGGTCTTTGGCATCGTTGCACTTTCAATCTCTAATTCTGCAACGATTACCGTGATGGAACGATCGCAAGAAATCGGCATGCTCCGCTCGATGGGCTATTCACAGTCTCGAATCAGAGAACTCTTTTTGACTGAGAACTTGCTACTTACGGTTGTAGCCATGCTTTGTGGTGCTGTTCTCGCAGCCATTGTCATCAGAATCCATAATCAGTTCTTTATTCCAGTGAACCTCCCCGCAACGACAACACCGGTCAATTTTAAGATGCAACCTGCGGCCGTCGACCTCATAGTCGCAGCATTATTCGCTGTCTTTATGTCAATCTTCGCTACTACCGTCGCTGTTTGGTCTTTTTCACGTCAAAACATTGTGTCGCTACTTTATAAAGTACGTAGCTAACCGTTGGGGATTTAATTATGAAACTTGAATTCAAAAGAAACAAAAAAAAAATGGCTTTGATCTTCGCTTGTTTTTGCGCAGCACCAGGCTTACGGGCTCAGGCCGGCACTGTTATAGTGGAGCCTAATCAACTAATTCGTGATGCCATGAAGGCACAGGTATTTAGTGAAACAGGGCTGGTTTGCAATTTGGACATGGCTAGCGTCGAGAACGGTAAAGAAACCATGTCTCGATATGAGGTTCAGAGCAAATCAGACAACACATTAGTGACAACTGTTGAACCCGCCGTTAAGAGAGGTCAGGTGTTTCTGCGCCTCAAGGATAGCGTTTGGTTTTACAAACCAGGAATGAAGAAACCCATAGGAGTATCGGCAAGCCAGAAAATGGAAGGCCAATCTTCAAACGCTGACGTTGCTGGGATTGACTATGAGAGGGATTATGCAACGAGCGTCGAGGGTGAGGAAAATTATAACGGCATCAAGGTCTGGAAGCTAAAACTTAAGGCCAAGGGCCTTGGAGGTGCTTACGACGTCATCAAGGCTCTAGTCAGCAAAGACCAGCATCTATTACTTCGTGCCGACTATTTCGCCGTCAGTGGCGAGCTTCTAAAAACAGCAACGCTTGAATATAACAACAAGGCAAATGAAGGATCTGATGGACGTCCCATTGTAAGCTCGATGAAAATCGTGTCGGCTTTAAACCCAGCCGATTTTACAATGTTGACGTACTCCAATCTTCGTCAAAAGCAACTTTCAGACGAAATCTTCCATCGCGACAGTCTTGTGAAATAACGATTTGTTTGGACGGTTCAAATGATTACCACATCCTTCAATATCAGCAGACGTAGCCGGCAAGGACTAAAAGTTCTGTCGCTTATGGCCGTCCGTAATGTTCAGAGGCATTGGCGTCATAGCATTGCTGCGTTGCTTTCCATATCATTCGGATTCGTAGCCATAGCACTCTTCGATGGCTTCATGGCTCATATAGACGATTATTTTTTTAACGAGATCTGCAAGTCTCAAATGAACGGCGAGGTAATCATTCAAACCCAAGGTGCCGATGTTACGAACTTTCGCAACAACGAATGGAAGTATAGTCTAAGCAGAGAATCTCAAGGGTTCGTTGATCGATTTCTGGCGAGCCAAACGGATGTAAGGCGGCACATCCGTTCCTTGAAGATTATCGGCAATGCCCAGTTTGGCGGAAAGAGCGATTTATTCCTCGGCAATGGTTACGATCTCAAAGAGGGAGCTGCCATGCGCGGTCCAGATGACGCCTGGAATACTGTGGCTGGAATCCCGCTGCACATGCAAGATCGCTCTCGAGTGGTTGCGGTGGGACGTTTGCTGGCGAATAAATTCGGTTGCACGACCAGCTCCAACCCGTATCGACGTCCTGATGGATCCATGATCCCCGAAAGACGAACGTTTAGTTGCGAAGGTAAGCCCTTGGTTTTAAATGTCACTACAGAAATGGGAAAAGTGAATACCGTACGCTTGCCGATCGGAGCACTTGTTGAGGCTTCAATCGATCTTGTCGACGAGCATTTAGTCACCATGTCACTCGGCGATGCCCAGCTCCTGTTAGGTACAGATCGAGTCAGTGCCTACATGGTGGAGTTGACCTCGCGAGATAAGATCGACGGTTTTATAGAACGATTCAATCAATCGGCCCGCGCTACAGGACATTCCGATATTGTTGCGATCAAATCTCTTGAGACAAACCAAGCACAGATGTTTCTCACCTTAGTCGAGCTCGGTCATAAGGTAAAATATGTGTTTCTAGCCGTCCTCACGCTGATCGGGGGAATGACGGTCGGTAATACTATCCGCAAATCCGTTCAAGAGCGAGTGACCGAGATTGGAACTTTGCGGAGCCTTGGGTTTTTCCAGAGAGATATCGTACTACTATTCAGCCTTGAATCGCTTTTGCTTGGATTATGTGCAACCCTGGTCGGAGTTTTCATGGCTTTATCAGTGATGTTGATCGTGGCGAGCGTAGGAGTTTATTTACCAGGTGGCAATCTGACTAAGCCAATTGCCGTCGACTTTCTCGCTGCACCGGAGGGCTGGCTTCTTAATGCAATGACATTTCTTGCATTAACTGTGGCTACTGGGTGGCGTGTTTCACGAAATTTAAGCCGAATAGGTGTGGCTGAAGCATTAAGGACAGTGGATTGAGCCACACCCTATCGGTGATTTAGCCGCCAGAAAAATCCTTGCCGACGATTTCCGCCATATTACGCTCGGCCAATGCAGCGATGGTCATCGACGGATTGCAGCATCCCGATGCACCCGGCATCATTGAGCCATCATTAACGTAAAGACCCGGATAGCCTTTGACTCGCCCGTAGAAATCGCAGGCTTGACCTAGCACCATCCCGCCTAGCGGATGATAGCAGATGTCATCTTTGACTTTCTTTTTCAGGAGCGTCAGCAGGCTCGTGGTCCAACCGCCGTTGGCGCGGTTCAAGCGTTCGAGCACGTCTAACAATGCTGCGTTCACTTGTTCTTGACCAGCATCATGCTCGGGCCAATCGATGCTCACGCTGTCGGTAGCCGCATCGTATTTAAAGGTCCCACGCGTGGGCGTAATACCGATGCCAAAATAAAGAAGTCCGTGAATATCGAGACCGACGGGCAAATGCGGATGTTCGATGAAAAGCGGTGTCGTTGGATTATCCAACGCGTTGATCCCTACTGAAGGCGGACCACCTTGAATACGGCCAGTCGATTCGCGGAGTCCAGCGCGCAGCGCGTAGACGTTGCCGTTGTTACCCCAACCGGTGCCCACTTTATCATTCAGCTGCGGCAGCTCACCCTTGGCCTTCGCTTTGACTAGTAAACTATTAGTGCTAACCGTACCAGCCGTCAGAAACAATTTGTCGCAGGTCAGAGTTCTGAGCGCGATGACGTTGCCGTCGATATCAAGTTCGTTAAGTTCCAGCTCAAACTTGCCCGCTTCGTTTTGTTTGATGGACTGCACTTGGTGCAGCGTCTTCACTTCGAGCAGGCCAGTGGCTTCGGCCTATTTCAGATAAGTACGATCAGTACCGCCCTTAGCGCCGCTGTTGACGCCATAAATCGCCTCGCCTTTCGTGATCGCGGCCGGAGTCTTGCCAGCCAACTCGTCACGGACGATGTCCCAATTGGTCGAGGTAGAAATCGGTTCCCATTTAATGTCAGCGCGCTCGCAGTGTTCCTTCATGACCCGCACGTGGGTGTAGCAGTCAGCATCGGCAACATCATCGGGCAAACTAGCGCGACCTAGCCGACGCGCCACTTCGTCGTAATGCAGCTGTAGTTCTTCCCAACTAATCTCTTTGGGAAACACTTTTTTGAAGATCTGTTCTTCTGGCTTGACCATGACGCCACCCCAAGCGATGGAGCCGCCACCGTAACCCGTGCCATTAAGCACTGTTTTGCCTGCGAGACGTCGGCCTTGCAGCACTCCCGTAGTCTTGCGGATGGGCAGCGCTGGCCCCAGCGGTACCACCGTTGTAGAACTGAGCCAGGTCGACCGACCGTCGGGGTAAAGATTTTCGGAGAAGCGTTTTTCACCGGGTTTCAAAGGCTGATCCCAGCGGCGGCCTTGCTCGATAATCGTCACCGGCACGCCGCGCTCGACGAGGCGCAATGCGGTGATCGACCCACCGAATCCACTGTCCACAACGATCACCTCACGATGCTCAGGCGCGTAACGGGGCGGTGCCTTGCGTGTCAAACCGAGCGCCTGACCGCTGACTCCCAAGACGCCACTAGCAGCGCCCAGAGTGCCCGAAACTTTGATAAATTTACGACGCGAAACATCATGCTTAGCTTTGTTTGTAGGACAATCAAGGCTTGTATTTGAAGCACGCTTCTTGCTCAACCGTGCCTACATAGCGTCCACCCAACTTTGTTATCTACGAAAC
>OMIY01000173.1 GCA_900299215.1 bacterium
AAATCACCGTTCACTTTAAAACCACTCCAATATGCTGGGTGTGCAAAATAGCGGCGAGTTACTAACTGCGCTTTTCTCATTGCTTCAGCCTTATCGTCACCCTCAGACAAGTAACGATAAAAACGCTTCATCACGACAGCGCTCGCAACATCACTTGGTCGCCAGAGAGTTGCCACCACAGTCTTAGCACCGGCATAGAAAAGCGCCCGATTCATTCCAATAATCTCGTCGCCACGAGTGATTCGGCCCATGCCTGTGTCACAGGCTGAGAGTGTCACCATTTTTGCTTTCAGTGGTAACGTGAACATATCAGCCACAGTCAGATTGCTGCCACCCTTACCGGCATCGCTTAGGAGTAAGTTTGAGTCACTTGGTGAGACAGGTCTAAACTCACCGTGCGCCGCAAGGTGCAAGACATCCACTTTGGCTGCAGATTCTGTCACCTGATTTAACGTCGCCCGAGGTCCAGAATATTGTTCACGACGGGGAAAGTAACGTCCAATTACGTCGCCTTCACGATCAGCAAAAGGCAAGTCGGCCGATATTGACTTTGTCGGCTTAGGATTTGTCAGAGCTGCTATACGAATATCCTTACCGAGACCCCTAGAGCCGTCGCTCAATACAAATGGAGCAATCGACGCACTATCAAGGTAGAAGATTGGATACTTATCGACCAATAGTTTATCTTCACCAACGGGCAGTGCAGCGAAGGGAAGAAAATGGAGACTTCCGTACGGGATCACTGCGAGTCGTCGACTTCCTTCAATCAGCTTGGCTAGCGGCTTAATCAATACATCTAAAAGCTGTCGCCCGACATAGTCAGTGCTCGAATAGTTCTCCATCAACTCTCTGAATTCCTCGACCAGCCCGCTCAGATCATCGCTACTGATCGCTACGGAATGACCCTGCAAAGAGTCTCCCTTAAGTACCCAGATGAGGAGCTCATCTTTAGTTACATGATACTCAATGACTGCCGTATCCGGACCGAGAAGCCGCTGAAGATCACTGCGCCCTATTGCACTCACCGCATCAAATGTTGAAGCCTGACTGCTCTTCAATTTCTCCAGACTCGCCAGGCGCAATTTTTGCGCGCCAAGTGAGTCCATAAAAGCACGACTACGCGAACGCTCGCTGATATTCCATGCAGCCTCTGGTTTTTTTAGCTTCATGAGAAGCGCCGCATAGGAGGCATATACCTCTTGCACGCCGGCATCTGAATAAAACCCGCTACGGGCGTCTTCAGATTGCAGCCCAGCACGCATGGATTCAATGATCTTGATTGCATGGTCGAATGCTTGTGCGGCTTCGCTCAAGTTTTGTTGCTTTAATCTGGCTGCCGCAACCCCTGCATAAGCCCGCCAAGCCATGTCTCGCATCGAGCTTTTTTCGGCGATGACAAGTGCCTTTTGGAAAGACGCCTCCCCTTGCTGCCACTCTTCTCGTCTCATAGCGATATCGCCAAGGCCAAAATGACAGTAGGCGGCGTTGAAAACTTGCCCAAGTTCTTCACTAACTTTTAGGGCATCGTTCAATAAATCAGTAGCTGCGTTAAAGTCGCCTTTCAGGATCAAGCTTAGTCCCAAATTGCGCCGATCAAAGGCCATGGCACTCCGTGACTGCAATTCTTCGTCGATTCGTAGCGCAGTATTCAAAAACTTTATCGATTCGTCGACAGCACCGTAATCGCGCGCCCAAAAGCCATAATTATTATATAAGAGAGATACCTGGCTCTTCAGGTTGAAGTCTTGGGCCATAGTGATGGCGGCGTGAAAATCTTTAAATGCCGATTTGTATTGGCCCAATTTTGCCGAAATCATCGCCCTCAGTCCAATCGCATCGATCTGGGCATTGACCATGTTTAACTTGTTCTCAATTTTTTCTGCTTCAGCCAAAGTAGCCTTGTTAAGGTCCCTTGCCTGTTGGTAAAGCCCAGCGCGAAAGTAGGCGTTGGCTAACATTTGGGTCGCACGCACCCACAGTAAACGCTGCTTGTTTTTGTCCACCTTCGGGATTACGTCTTGTTCGAGGGACCTAATAGCTGCTTCCATATCACCCAGGACGATGTGAGCGTTAGCAGCATCGATCAAGATCGGGACATAGAGATCTGGCTTATTTAACTTCTTAAATTCGAGGATTGCGGCATCGTAGTACTCGAGCGACTTTTGATATTGGCTGAGATACCTATTGTAGATGTTACCGATATTTAATAACTGAGCTGCCGCATCTTCTGGTTTGCGCTTGCGATATAGTTCTTCGGCCTTTTTAAAGGCTGTGATGGTGTCGTCGTACTTTCTCTGGTTTTCAAAATTGATACCCCGGTACTGGTAGATCTTGGCAACTTGATCGGTCATTCCCTCTTCGTTAAAAATCGCCTCGGCCTCATCGAGGAGTCGGGTAGCCTCGTCAAATTTATTAGCACGGACCGCTAAGACAGCAGCATCAACCACTGCATTCGCATAGTCGACTGGATCCAGATCGTCCGCGTCACTGGCCTGTGGAATTGGTTTAAGCTTGGCGGCAATCATTTGCTGATAGCGAAAGGCTTCGCCGTAATCACGCATTTGGAAAAGTACTGTTACTAATCTCTTCAGTACTTGGTCCTCTAACTTCGTATTGCCGGACCTTTTACCGAGATAGAGAGATTTTTTTAGACCAATAACGGCATTTGCCAGATCTTGATCCGCTAGTGCATCTTCGGCCTCTTCAAATAGCGTTTCAAAATTATTCTGCGAAAATGCCACCTCCTCAGCCTCAGGGACGCCCGCAAGTCCAAGTACCCGTCCCTTGACAGCTCCCTTGCGCGCCGCTTCAGCTAAAGACATTTTGGCTAGAGAATCATAGAACTGAGACCAGTCAAGACCCTTTGCATCTGCCACCAAAAGCACGCTTGGAATACCGGCGGCCGTGGCCGCAATAGACACTCCCGCCCAACCATCAAAGCCGAGTCCACTTTCTTTGAGTTCCGTCGGCATTGGTCTGACGTCACCAAAGATCAACGCAGTATTAAGGGGCCAACTGGCTGTAGCAAGTTGGCGTAGGGTTAGATCGTTACGATGATTTAGCGCCTCGCGGCTATTAAACTTGGTTGCTGTGACGTTTGGCTCTAACTGGCTTAGGGATAGAGGCAGATCGACGTGAACCAGATCATACTTGCCCAGTTTTGTTGATAAGTCTTCCCTCGCATCTAGATTTACAATCTCAATCTCGGTAGCTAACGTTGATTTCTTCATGGCATCGGGCAAATTTCCAGGTCCTACGTAGCCCAAATTTGACCTAGTCAA
>OMIY01000174.1 GCA_900299215.1 bacterium
ACAAACGCGGTCAGGTGAGCTTGCTGCGGTCTTTAGGTATGAACCGGAGCGACATTGCGCGGCTTTATATGACTCATGGATTTACGATCGGAACCGTCGGCATCCTGCTTGGACTTTTAATTGGTATTGCCGTTTGCGCACTTATCAAAAGTTTTGCCGTGATACCTTTGCCGGCGGGTGTTTATCATTTACGGTCACTTCCTTGTCGGTGGTTGTGGCTCGATTATATGGTCATTTGTTTATCTGCTTGGGGTTTCAGCCTTTTGGCTTCAACCTATCCGGCACTTACAGCCGCCAGGCAGGATCCCGGTCAGGGGTTGCGTTATCTCTGATCACGACTGAGGTGTTGATTGTCAGAACATAATCAGCAAATAGAGCACAGCACAGCCAATGTTGGTCAGTACAGCGTTGAGCTTCGTGACGTGCATAAAGCCTATAAAATTGGCAACGAAGAGGTCGAGGCGTTGCGTGGAGTTAATCTGCGCATTCCCCATGGCAGCGTCGTTGCAGTCATCGGCAAGTCTGGCGCGGGTAAAAGTACCTTGCTCCACATCGTCGGAACATTAGATCGCCCCACCTCTGGTCAAGTCATTCTCAACGGGACCGATGTCTCTGGGATGAGCGATCAAGCGGCATCTGAGTTTCGCAATGGTTCGGTGGGTTTTGTTTTTCAAATGAATAACCTGCTAGCCGAGTTCTCCGCGCTTGAAAACGTCATGCTTCCCGGACTTATTGCTGGCGCCCCTAAAGCTGCCGTGGCGGAGAGAGCGACCAAGCTTTTAGGCGCGGTAGGTTTGGGCTCCAGACTACAACACCGACCAGGGGAACTTTCCGGTGGTGAGCAACAGAGAGTAGCCATAGCCAGAGCTCTGATCATGGCGCCGCCCATCCTGCTTGCCGACGAGCCCACAGGCAATCTTGACCAAAAGACCAGTCATGAAATTCAAGAGCTTCTAATCAATGTTTGTGTGGCAAATAAGGTGACCATGATCTTGGTAACGCACGATTTGGATTTGGCAAAGCGACTGCCGGCGCAAGTCGTGATGGAAGACGGCCGCGTGATTGAGGGAGGTGGTTACTCGTGAGACGTAATCGCCCATCTCAAAAGTTTGCTCTCTTCTGCTCATTGTATTTGTCAGTTTTCGCAGTGCTCGGAATCACTCATCGAGCCGAAGCACAAGTCTTAGCCTCCGACGCCAGGCCCAGCCCTGTCGGCAGCGGTGAGATGGTGGAGGACGTCCAGATTCGAGGCAACGCCAAGGTTGAAAGCGATGCCATCCTTGGGCTTCTGAAAACCCACAAAGGGGCCACGTTAAACCGTCAGAACGTGCAAGCTGACATACGCACCTTATTCGACCTCGGTTACTTTTCCAGTGTCCGTTTTTTCCAAAAACGTGGCAGTGCCGGTGGCATCATCCTGATCATCGACGTCAAGGAAAAGCCTGCTATTACCAGCATTTCCTATGAGGGTAATAAAGAGGTCACAGACGACAACATTAAGGATAAACTCGAGACCAAACTTTATACCATCGTCAACGAGGCCACCATCACGGCCGACGTTCGAATGATCGAAAAGCAATATGCCGAAAAGGGCTACTTCCTCGCTCGCGTGACTTATACTCTGGATCCCAAAGGAACCAACGATGTGGGATTGACCTTTCACGTCGATGAAGGCGGTAAACTTCTTGTCGGTAGTGTGGAAATTCTCGGCAATCACTACTTCTCCACCGCAGAATTAATCAGCGGCACTCCAGGGATGGCCTCACGCCCCTATACCCGGGCATCGGCCTTAGGATCCTCCTCGCTGTATCAAGAGGAAATGGTCAAACGGGATCTAGAATACCTGGCCTATATTTACCGCGATCAAGGCTTTGCCGAGGTTAAGACTTCCAAACCCTTTCAGTTTCTAGATGCTGACAGAGATTTTGTCCGTTTGACGTTTCAAGTAGAGGAAGGACTCCAATACAGTGTCGGCTCGATTGACGTCAGCGGCGACTTACTTTTTAACAAGGACGAACTCCTAGCGGCGATGAAGCTGCGCTCAGGCGAGCTTTTTCGCTATTCAAAGTTTGCCAAAGACATAGAGATGCTAACCGATAAATACGGTGATCTCGGATATGCCTACGCCGACGTTAACCCGCGCACCACCTTCGACCGCGACAAGCGTCTAGTACACCTCAATTATGAGATCACCAAAGGCGACAAGATTTACTTTGGTAAGATGATCATCACCGGCAACACTAAGACGCGTGATAATGTTATCAGGCGCGAGTTTAAGGTTGCTGACAGTGAATTGTACAGTGGCACAAGGCTCAATACTTCCCGCGCCAACGTCACCCGCCTTGGCTTTTTCGAAGAAGTCCAGGTCATTAAAGAACGCGACGAAGAGCAGCAAAATCTGCTTAATTTAAAGATCAAAGTTAAAGAGAAACCAACTGGCCAGCTACAAGCGGCTGTGGGTTACACACCGAATGCCTCAACGGGGCAAGAGGGCTCCCAGCTTTTTGGACAGGGTCGCTACGATGAGAAAAACCAGTCCGGGAAGGGCTGGACCACCAACCTCACCGCTAAGTGGAACACTCAGGAGAACTACTCCTTTGACCTTGGCTTCTCAGATCCTTATGTCAATGACAGCGCCTGGAATGCCGGCACCAACCTATTCTTCAGCAACTCACAAGTTAGATACCTAGACGAAAGTTCAGTTAATGAGCGGCGTGTCGGTGGTGCCGTCTTTGTCGGCCGGCAGCTATTTGAGCTAGTTCGTGCCAGAGCCACTTACAAGCTGCAGAAGATCACTCGGGACGAAAAAGACAGTTACGTGCTACCCGCATTCTTGCAGCAAGGCGTGGTGTCCAGCATGATCTTCAGCTTGCTACGCATTGACGTCGACAATTACCTCGACCCGACCTCGGGATCCGATGTGACCCTGAGTCAGAACTTCACGGGTGGTCCCGTGCTCCGAGGTGACTGGCGCTACATGGAATCATCGGCCGATGCAACGGCTTACCTGCCTGTGGATTTCACGGACACCTATCGGACTTATTTCAAACTTCATGGCTTAGTTTCATATATCTATCCCTTGCTAGGGTCGCCGGTGCCATTTGCCGATCGGTACCGTTTAGGTGGATATAACGATATGCGCGGCTGGAACTACTTCGACCTAGGACCGCGGTTTTCTTTGTTGCAGTCACCGGGCGGAAGTCGGACTTTGATCAATAAGGGCGGTGACAAGAAATTGGTCTTCCAGGCCGAGTACTTCATGCCGCTGATCCCAGAGGCCGGCATTAAGTCGCTGATCTTCACCGACATTGGCCGCGTCTATGACGACAGTGAGCCACTGACTCTGACCGGTATGTATAGGGACGTGGGTTTTGGTTTCCGATGGATTACCCCAATTGCTCCCTTCCGGTTTGAATGGGCATATCCCGTTCAAGATGGCAAACTGGGTGATATGCAAATCATCTTCTATATTGGATATTGATTCCTTGGAGGGATACTTATGAAGTCGACTCAGTTGTTCAAGGCACTTGTGGTTGGGTTTGCAATTGGTGGCTACGCTTTACCTGCAATGGCAGACACTAGCGCTATTAAATTTGGTGTCGTCGATATGCAGCAGGTGATCTTAACTGTCGAAGAGGGCAAGACGGCACGAGCCCAACTCGAGGCTGAGATAAAGGCCAAAGAGGGCGAACTAGGTAAACAAAAAGAAGAACTCGATAAATTGAACAACGAGTGGAAAAACCAGGCGGCTCTACTAAGTGAAGACGCCCGCATGAAAAAGCAGCAGGAATTTCAGGAAAAGTTCATGAACCTGCGCAATGCTGAGATGGAATTTCAGGCTAATATCAAGCGCAAGGAGCAAAAAGCCACCCAGCAAATTGCCATGAAGGTTGCTCAGCTCGTTGATAAGATTGCCAAACAAAAAAAGCTCACAGGCGTATTTGAGACCAACAGCGCCGGCCTGCTCTATCTCGATAGCCCGGTTGATCTTACCCAAGAGGTAATCGGTGAATACGGCAAATTGCCCGCGACGAAGCCTGCATCTGATAAACCCGAGACGGACAAGAAAAAGTAATCCACCCCGCCAAAGAGGCATTGATTTATGACTGGTAAAGTACCACCCATGCCGATGGACATTAAGGCCATCGAAAAGTGTATCCCTCATCGCTATCCCTTTTTGTTGGTGGATCGCGTTTTGGAATTGGTGCCGGACGAAAGGATTTTAGCCGTCAAAAATGTTTCGGTTTCAGATCCGTTTTTGGCCGGTCATTTTCCGGGCAACCCTGTAGTGCCAGGCGTGCTACTGATTGAGGGAATAGCTCAAGCCGCTGGGATTTTGGGACATCTTTACGTTGACGGTGGTCTTAGTCAGTGCCTTCTTACCGAAGTGACCAATGCTAGATTTCGCCGTCCCGTGGTTCCTGGAGACGTAGTCACTTATGACGTCAGAGTCACCAAGAGGCGAGCCCCATTCTTTTGGTTTGAGGCAACATGCTTGGTCGACGGTCAGCCTGTAGTCGAAGTTAAACTTTCGGCATTCATTAAGTAAGTCGATGCTCGGGCGTCAACACAGCCGCCTGTACTTGGGGTGTAAAGTTGGAAAAAGACAATAGTTTGTTTGATATACCCGCGGTCGATTTGGATGCCCCCGTCGAGATCCACCCGACGGCAATAGTCGCACCAGGAGCTCAACTTGGTCGCGGCGTTGTGATCGGTCCGTATAGTGTGATTGGTCCGAAGGTAACATTAGGTGATAACGTCAGAATTGCTTCTCACGTAACGATCGAAAATCGCACCACTGTAGGCGCACGGACAGTTGTCTATCAATTTGCGACTATCGGTGTGGTACCGCAAGATTTGAAGTTTCATGGTGAGGATGCTGAGCTCATTATTGGTGAAGAAAACTCCATTCGCCAGTACTCCAACATGTCTATCGGGTCTGAATCTGGGGGGGGTGTTACCAAAATTGGTCGCCGCAATCTCTTTATGGTCTACACCCATGTAGCTCATGATTGCCAGATCGGTGACAACATAGTCCTGGTCAATGGTGTATCTCTCGCTGGGCACGTCCGGATTGATGACCGTGCCTTTGTCGGTGGCCATGCAGCGGTGCATCAATTTTGTCGCATAGGCACGAGGACGATGATTGGTGGTGGTAGCATCGTCGTGCAGGATGTCCCTCCGTTCTGTATGGTACAAGGTGACCGTGCCACTCCAGTTGGGCTAAATGTGGTCGGGTTACGCCGGGCTGGGTATTCCACAGATGCTATAAGAGACCTAAAGGCCATGTATCGGCTCCTCTATAGCGAAAATTTGACCCTCGAAGATACGATCAAAAGAATAGAATCAGAGATTGGTGATACGGAAGAGCGTCGTACCTTTGTCGAGTTTTTAAGAAGTAGCGAACGAGGAGTCTGCCGCTGAGGACTAACTCTCAAACTTATTTAATTGCGGCTGGTGAACATTCTGGAGACCTGCTCGGGGCTGATTTGGCGATGGCTCTGCGCGAGCACCTTCCGAAGCATCAAGGCTTTGGGATCGCCGGCGCAGCTATGAGCAAAGCCAAGGTCAACGCAATTGCATCAGTCTCCGAGCTAAGCGTCATGGGCGTCACGGAGGTGCTGGCAAAAATTGGCCAGTTGCGCATGCTTGAATCAAGGATCCTGAATTACGTTGATCGTGTACACCCAAGCTTTGCAGTACTGATTGACAACCCTGGGTTTAACTTCCGCCTTGCGGAACAGTTGACGATGCGGGGAATCCCTGTATTTCAATACGTCGCACCCAAGCTTTGGGCTTGGGGTGCTGATCGCATTGAAAAATTGCGGAGTGATTTTAGGGCCGTACTCGGAATCCTACCGTTTGAGGAAGATTTTTTTCGTACTCGAGGCGTTAATTACAATTATGTCGGTTCTCCTCTAAAGGACCGCATCAGTAAGGTAGTGGTGCGCAGAGAGAGCTTTGGTATCGCGCCGCATCAACGCATCCTGGCTTGCTTACCAGGCAGCCGGGAGTCGGAAATTTCGCTCAATCTACCAACCATATTGCGCTTGCATCAAACTTTGAAAACACAGGTACCGGACGCTTTGTTCCTGGTTCCGGTGGCGCCTAATATCCCGATGAATTTAGTCGCAGATGTAGTTAGATCTTACCTAGGTCACGAGCTGAGCCTGACCCCTGTAACTTCCGGTGCTGAAATCGCCGTTGAAAGTTGGCAGATAGAGAACATTCGCTTTGTTCGCGGCATGAGTCTTGAGGTCATGGCCATTGCTGATGCTGCGGTTGTGGCTTCAGGAACCGCCACCTTGGAATGTGCCTTGCTAGGTACACCAATGGTTGTCGTTTATACGATGAGCTCTCTATCGTACGAAATCGCACGTAGAGTCGTCCGTTTACCTTACGTCAGCTTGGTTAACCTCATTGCCGGTAGGCGGGTTGTTCAGGAATTTATTCAGGAGTTCTCAATTGCGGATGTTGCCAACGAGGTAAAGTCGCTATTGACCGACCATGAAATCAATCAAGAAATGCGATTTCTGTTTGAAGACCTGCGTAATAAGTTGCAAGGTGACGCGGCACAAAAAGCGGCAGAAATTATTGCTAGTCAGATGTCACTAGATCCAAAGGCAGCGGTCAAATCCCGATGAAGCGTCGCCAACTTGTTCGCGATCTGTTCCTAGCGCCTTTAATGGCTCAGCGACAGCGCCTTCTTGGGATCTTGGTATCACTTCTGGTGCTGTCTGCATCTCAGGCCCTATTTTTACTGCTAGTAAAAGGCTTCATAAAAGCTCTTTTCCAGTCTAGCGGCGTCAGCCAATTTAGCCTTTTGGATTTACTCCCAGAAAAATCGGCTAAGTGGTTACCCCAACTTAGTGACGTAACTATCAGTGCTACTAATTTGGCAGTGGCAGTCCCTATCTCCATCTTGCTAGCCGGACTCACTAAATCCCTCGCCACTTACCTCTATCAAGTTAATCAGCAAGGTTTGGCACTGTACTTGGCTAAAAATTATCGCGAACGATTATTTCGCGCCTTGGTGAGTCTGCCTTTTGTCGAAATTTGCAAGCGACCAGTTGGTGCATGGATGTCACTGATTATGAATGACGTCCTCCTTTTGCAAAGCCGCTTTAGTGACATCCTAACCAGCTTGGTCCGAGATAGTGTCGCTGTGATCGGCTGTTTTGCAATATTAATAATCGTTCACTGGCCCTCGGCATTAGTGCTTGGACTCCTGTCGCCAATGATTGCTTTTGGTATGGGACGGACCGGCAAGAGGATTGCTAAGTTTGCTGAAATCTACCAACGAGAACTTAGCCGTATCGCTGCCGCCATTCTCGATTTTCGCTCCAGGTTTGACTTTATACGGTCGCAACAGGGAGAGTCGGTTGAAAGAGCAAGCTTCAATCTGATCAATTTGAATTACTACCGCATGATTAGACGATCAATCATGGTTAGATCGGCTTTTGCACCGGTGCTTGAATTTGTTGGCTTTTGCGTTTTTGCGGGAGCTGTGTATGCCATCGGGCACGGTTACCTTGGCAATTTCACACCTGAGCTTATGCTACAATTCTTCGTCGCATTGGGACTGTTGCTTAGGCCACTTCGTGAGATTGGAGAACAACTAGCGCGCTACCACGAAACTAAGGGTGCGTTAACTAGTAGCATTAAAGTTTTCGAGGCTATGGTTGTAAATACCCAACATGACCCTGATTATTTCGAAGGCACAACGAGTTCCGCAGTCACTCATAACGTCATCAAACTTGATGAAATCAAGGCAGGAATGGACGGCCAATGCCGTTTCACTGGACGACACCTGGAACTAAGTTCTGGTAAAGCGGTAGCGATTATCGGCCCCAGTGGTTCTGGCAAATCAACTTTCCTTAAAACCCTAGCAGGTTTGGCACACCCTATCACCTGGCGCAGTGATCTGAATTGGGGCGAGTTCGCGCGACAAGTTTCCATGGTTAGTCAGGAACCATTTTTATTTGAGGACACTCTTAGAGAGAATCTCATTTACGGACTCGAAAAAGACCAAATTCCTACAGAAGCAGAAATTTGGCAGGCTCTAGCCACAGTCAATATTGCCGACGAAGTAAAGTCATGGCCACTAGGTCTGATGACTCTACTTCGAGCAATTGGAAGTAATATTAGCGGTGGCCAGCTGCAACGACTGGTGATTGCCAGGGCTATTCTGAGACGGCGTGCTTTTTGGCTACTAGACGAAGCAACGGCAGCAGTAGATGTACGTAGTGAACGCGATATCACCCAGCGTTTAATAGACACTTCTCGACGCGAGAAAAAACTAATGCTCGCCGTCACTCACAGATTGACCTGGCTTTCAGCCTTCGATCAAGTCTGGTTTGTCGAGGATGGTCAGGTGACCATGATAGGACCTCACGACGAACTCCTAAAACGACCTCGGTATCGAGACTACGTAGCTGCCAGTGGAGGTTTGGATTGAAATCTCTTCTGGATCCTCTACTTTCCGGTCTGAGTTTAATCTTCCTCCTAGCAATCCGAATCAGGCTTTACCTTTACCAGGTTGGCCTCATAAAAAGTGAACGTCTACCAGGTAAGACCTGGTCCATAGGCAATATTTCCGTCGGTGGAACCGGTAAATCTCCAATTACGATATCGCTGGCACAGATGCTAGTTTCTAGCGGATATCGCCCGGCCATTTTGACCAGAGGTTACGGCTCGCCGATCGCTAGTCGAGACTCAATGGTGCTACTTGCGGGAAAAGTAATAACTGCAGCCATCAGCACGTCGACGATCCCAGATGAAGCAAGAATGCAATCAGCTAAGTTACCAACTGTACCAGTGATTGCAGGCCCTGATCGCGTGGCTGCTGCTAAAAATTTTTTGCAAAATCACCCGCAGTACCAGCCTACACACTGGCTGCTTGATGACGGCTATCAACATCTAAAGTTAGAACGTGATCTCAATTTAGTTTTGCTGGACGCGAGAACCCCATTTCCCGCGATCATGCCTCTCGGCCGCGCCAGGGAGCCTGCGAGAAATCTCGACAGAGCAAATTTAATTGTCTTCACACGTTCTGACGAGCATTCTCCATCTGAAGAAGAAATCCACCGTGTCTCCTCATTCACGATGGCTGGCACACCAGTTCTAAAAACGAGAATGCGCACTAGCCCACCAATCCTGAGTGTGGACGGCAACGTAAACTTTGAACTCTCTTTTCATTCGCCCACTGCACTCGTGAGTGGAATCGCAGACCCAAAACAGTTACTCGAAGCAGTAAAAGCCATGCAAATTGAGATCGGTGGGCACTTGAGTCTTGGCGATCACGAACCTATACCAAGAGACGCGCTTCATAAATTTTTATCGGACAAAAGATCTCTTTTAACGACCGCAAAAGATTACTGGAGAGATCCCGAATTCTTCGGGTCGCTATCAGTTCCTGTATTTATTCTCGACCTTGAAGTTTCCTGGGATCAAATAAACTTGCGGGAGACGCTGCGTGAATACATCTAAGCAAAGCCAACCTATTCAACTCGATATTGAGGGCATGAGCTGTAATAGCTGTGCCGCTCGCATTGAAAATACCTTACGCGCAGATCCTAGAATCGTCAGTGCCACGGTCAATTTCGCTGCCAAAACTGCTTCCGTCCAAACGAATGCGCAGGCTTCTGACGTGGCAGCATTAATCGCCTCTCTTGGTTACAAAGCGAGCTTGTCTGGCCAATTAGCCCAGTTGGAGGAGAGGGAGAAAAAGGAACTTGGACACGCAAAAAATCAGGTTATATTAGCTTTAAGCCTAGCTCTGCCGGTTTTTCTTTTAGCCATGGTGCTACCGCCTTTTGACTGGTCTGCCTACCTTCAAGCTGCACTTACGCTCGTCCTAATGAGCGGCCCGGGTCGTGGTTTTTACGTACGCGCATGGCTTCAAGCCATGCACCGCGCGATAGGCATGGACGCTTTAGTGAGCATGGGCACTGGAGTGGCGTTCGGATATTCTATCTATCTCCAAGCAAGTGGTCATGAGCACCTCTATTATGAATCAGTAGCAGTGATTATTGCCTTCGTATTACTCGGCAAGTTTTTAGAGGAAAGGGCACGACAACAAATCTCAATGGCATTGCGACAATTGGCTAAGCTGCGTCCAGAGTCGACGCATCTATGGCACCTCAACTCTGATGGCAAAGAGGTCATCACAGACGTGGCGGCCTCAACGCTCAAACCCGGCGACAAAGTTATGGTCAGAGTGGGTGAGCGTATCCCCGTAGACGGTATTTGTGAGCGGGGTGAATCCTCCGTAGACTCAGCAATGATGACTGGCGAAAGTATTCCAGAAAGAGTCACTGTGGGCAGCAAGGTTATAGCTGGCACGGTCAATCTGAACGGCCCCTTAGTCATATCCGCTACTGGCGTCGGAAATGATACTGAGATTGCTCGGATTGTAGCTGCGGTAGAGGCCGCGCAGATGAGTAAAGCTCCGATTCAACGCCTAGCCGATCAAGTAGCTTCGTGGTTTGTACCTGCCGCGATTGTCATTGCAGCCCTGACTTGGATCATTTGGGCCATAATGTCTGGTGACTTCTTCGCTGGACTTAGCCCAGCGGTCGCTGTTTTGGTGGTCGCGTGTCCTTGCGCACTTGGCCTAGCAACTCCAATTTCTATTATGGCTGCTACGGGCCTTGCTGCTAGGCACGGCATATTAATTCGGGATGCGGTTAGCCTGCAAACGCTGCACCGAGTTGATACCGTGGTGTTCGATAAAACTGGGACATTGACTACAGGCCAAATGGAAGTCGAAAGTTGTAAAGTAGTGTCGTCTAAAGTCACCAATAAGGATGCAATTAGCGCTGCTCGAGCTCTTGAACTAGGTTCACTACACCCAATTGCCCAAGCCATTGTCCGATTCGCAGATCATGAAGATTCCATCGATCCTTCAATAAAAGTCTCCGCAATTACTGAAAAACCCGGAGTCGGAGTCACTGGAGAGGTTATTGGATTTGGAACCCTTACAATTGGATCGTTCGATCATCCCCCAGATGGAACCACAGCGGTTGCTCTGACTGACGGAGAAACCACGCTTGCAATATTTAATCTCAAAGATCATTTGCGCCCAGAGGCAGCTGCTGCCGTTCAAAAGTTGAAAAAATTGGGAATCACAAGTGTTATAGCTAGCGGTGACAGGGAGGATATTGTTGCTGCCGTTGCTAAAGATGTCGGTGATATCCCATACCATTCAAACCTAAAGCCCGTAGATAAATCTAAATTGATTGAAAAGCTCAAAGCAGAACGTCATGTCGTCGCAATGGCAGGTGATGGGATAAATGACGCACCTAGCTTGGCGGTGGCAGATGTTGGGCTAGCAATGGGTAGTGGTGCTGAAGCGGCTATAGCAGTGGCTGGAATTACTATTCGAGACAGTTCAATATCTGGATTAGTCGACGCCATCCAACTTTCTCGAGCTACTTTTAGAAACATCAAAGAAAACCTATTTTGGGCTTTCGCCTATAACACCATACTGATCCCTGCGGCGGCTCTTGGTCGGCTTTCACCGATGTTAGCGGGCACAGCCATGGGCCTTTCAAGTCTTTTCGTTGTCGGAAACGCTCTACGCCTCAAATTAACAACAACCACGAAGTAAAGACTTCTTGTTTATGGAACTCAAAGGCGGCAAAATCGCCTGCTAAAAGAGCCGGGACCTTCACCCACCAGCCGTCGCAAACCTTTAGAACTATTGGATTATAAAGAAAGTACGAAAGTTTTTTTAAAAACTGACGATAGACAACTTTATAGAGGATTGCAGGTTTAACCTCGCTGATAGGAGGTCTTATGTCAGCAAAGCATCCTCGGGACGATTTCAGAGCAAATGAGGAAGAATACTTCCACAAGTTGGACTCTGAACTGATTGAGCAAATCCGCACTCAAGAGAAGGCCAAAGCCGATGAAGCGGAGAGAGCGAATCATCGAGGTCACTGTGCCGACTGTGGCGGCAACATGGTACTCTGGTCCTCCCACGGGATGCAGGGTTACGTTTGTACCGATTGTGAGCAGGTCGAGCTACAATTGCAGACTCTGAAGATCCTCGTAATGAACCGCGAAGGTAAAGAAGTTTTGAAAGAAATCAATCAGGCTGTGGGTCGCGCAACCCTGAAAACAGCCTAACCCTTTTCCACTGAAATTCATCACGGCAACCAGAGCATCGGTCTCTATTTGCCGTGATGATTGTTTTTAGGCGCCGAAATTGCTTTAAACTCAAATAGTTTTCTCCGAACCCAGAGACTCTTTGTGGCCTCCAGAGTCACCGCGTATTGCTAGTGATCCTCAAGAAACTCTATAATAAAAACAGCACCTAGCGTCGCTCACCCAGTCAGTCTTACTCAACCACACTAAAGTTTGCACACCATTTGTCGATCCCACGACGTAGAAGTCTAAGTAAACGATTTATCGTTTTCTTACATCCATTACCTCGATCATGGAGACTAGAGCAATGAACGAAGCACCTAACAGCAACACGGGAATGAACGATTCGTTCTCATCCCAATCGACGCCGCAGTCGAATCCTTTTACAGCGGATTTAAAAGGCGAGTTCACCAGTAATTTTGGGACCAACACCAATGCGGTCTCACAAATTTTCAAGGAAGGTGGCTTTGCCAGCAATAACAAAACAAAATCGATGATACTTGGCGGCGTGCTTTTTGCCGTCATTTGCGTCGCCTTGTTTATGTACTTCAGCAGCGACAGCAGCGAGTCAACTGGTGACGATGTCGCATCTGAAACCGATTCCGAAGGCGGAGCTGATGACGCCGAAGAGCAAGGCGATGCCACAGCAGGCGAGACTAAGCCTGAAGAAAAAGAAAAAGCTGAGGCTCCTGCCGCAGCTACTGCCGCAGCACCCGCTGCTGCACCTGCAAAAGCTGCTCCAGCACCGGTAGCGACAGCAGCGCCCAAGGCTCAGCGTAGCTTCTCTGCTGGAAGTGGCCCGATCACCCTAGGTGAACCAGCCGATGGCTCAAGTATTACCTATGACGAGTCCCAAGGTCCCGCAACCTTTTCATGGACTGGTGGCAGCGGTTACATCGTATTTTCACGGAATTCGAGCATGTCGCCCACCGTCATGCGCGTACCGGTGAGCGGTAACTCCTATAATTTTAATCACCCATGGCCAGGCACTTGGTACTGGAAGGTCGAGAACAATTCGGGCGCCACCGAAGTTCGCTCCTTCAAAGTTGGTGCCCCGCCACGTCGTAATATTGCCATCCAAGCTCCTGCAAGTGGTGCTTCCATCGCTGGTACCGGTGGGACAGTCTCTTGGCAAGGAGACAGCAAAGTTGCTTATTATCGCGTGGAATTCACCAACGGTAGCTGGGCAAACCCGCAATACCGCTTTGCATCCTCGGGTAACTCCTTGCAGCTACAAGGTGTACCAGCGGGACAATTCCAAATGCGCCTTGGCGCTTTCTCAGAAATCTCTGGACGCTGGGAATACACTCAGCCAGTCAGTGTCACCGTACAGTGAACTGCTAACTTAGTTTTCCAAGTTTCCAGACTAGAGGTATAAATGACGGGTCCACTCATTAAGTTGAGTGGGCCCTTTTTTGTTTGCTTAGTTGAAATGAAAGGGCAGCTTCATGAGCGAGTCCATAAAAAACCAAAAGCAAGCGATTCGCAATGTACTTTTAATGAAGCGTTCCCAACTTCCCGTTGCAGAAACCGCACGCTTAAGTCTGATCATTTGCCGTTACCTAAGCAAATGGGTACTTGATCAAAAAGTTACGTCAGTGTTTCTGTATATGCCAGTGCGAGGCGAAATCGACCCTCGCCCCCTTTTGAAACTAAATCCAGCATTAACCTATGCACTGCCAGTTACGTCGGGCTCGACCATGCAGTTTTACCAATGGGCACCAGGTGACCCTTTGAACCCAGGCCCATACGGCATTCACGAGCCGACCCCCAAAGGGGCAGCACTCATGCCAAACGAGACCACAGCTATTTTGGTCCCCTCTCTTGCCGTTTCGCTGGCGGGAGTCAGACTAGGCTACGGTGGTGGTTATTTTGATCGCTATTTAGCTGGGCATCGCGGCAAAGTGATCGCCGTCACCACAGACCTTTTTTTGCTACCTGAACTACCTTTCGCTCCGCACGACCAACTTATGGATTGGGTCGTAACGGAATCTGGCGTACTCAAACTGCGGTAGTCAAAACTTAGCTAAGGCCTCGTCAAAGCCGCCCAAGGTGCGAATAAACCTGAACTTATGTTTGAGCCTCGAATCCTTGACCTCGGTCAGTGGACCACCGACCCAAATTTCACAAAAGGGCGGCAGCCTTTTGTCGAGTTCGTGCAAATATTCATGCTCGGTAATCGGCAAGGTACCTGGTGGTAACGTCGTTGAGCCGATCACCACATGCTTAGCCTTGAGTGCAATGACCGCTTCCGTCAAAGCCGGCACAGGTAAATTAGGACCAAGGAAATAATTGGTCACCCCACGCAGAGCGCAAAGCACGCTTGCAACTAAAATACCGATCTCGTGAAAATTGCCTTCCATCGTCGTCAATGCAAAGGAGTTATTTTCCTCATTCATCGAGGGCTCGCGCCGCGGTAGCTCCAACAGCATGAACGATAGATGCGCTCGAACAATGGCACTGAGTGCGTGTTCATGACCGATCGTGATGCGGCCAGACAGGGTCATCCAACCCACAGCTTCCATGAGAGGAGTCACTAAATCGATCGCAAATCCCCTCGCTCCCATCAAATATCGAGACTCGGTCAGGGTTGCGTGAATCTTCGCTAAATCAAACTGCAATAATGCGTCCTGAATTCTATCTAGCTGGGTCGGGACCCGACAAGCGGCCGGATTACTGGAAGATTCGGCTTTAGGCGTTGGATTGCCGAGGTGATCGAGCTCAAGATTGTCGGCTAAAAGCTGCGCAAGTTCCTGATCGGAAAGAGTCGCAATACGTCCGATCGCAAATCCGCGCTCAACCAGGGCTGCAATGTTGCGGAGCCGCTCAACATCTTCACGAGAGTACACACGGCGGCCGTTCTCGCCACGTCGCGGCGTCACCGCCCCATAACGACGTTCCCAGGCCCTTAGCGTGTGCTCGTTAAGACCTGTCAGCCTCGTCATCGCTTTAACGCTAAAACTGTCACCACTCATGGGATTCACTAAATGCTAAGGGGGGATTGAACGCAGATTCTGAGGTAGGCACATCCCTACTCTCCTAATTATACAAATCCTGTGCACTCAGATCCAGTTATTAGGATTAAGTTTGTCAGTTTTAGTCGACTTGAAATCAACGACTGGTCTCGTCTAAGGGCAACATTATGACGCTAGATATCATCTATAAGCTCATGACTGTATTACTATAATAATTATTTTCTAAAGTTTTTCCAAACTACAGCCGAAGGCCTCGGAGTCGATTTTGTCGGCGGTACTATCTGTCGACTCGTTAGACCCACTACCCTGGAGGAGAACTAGATGAGGCACGATTGGCAAAAACTTTCACGCGCGGCCGTGGCGGTGGTTACAGCTACCGGTTTGACGAGTTGCGGAGGCTTGGTGCGCAAGGGACAGCCCACCGGCGGGAGCGAGGTCGTCACTGCTCCACCCAGAGCCTACTACGACCAACTGTTTGCGGCAAAGCTGGGACTACTTGACAACCCAGTGGCAACGACAACAACCACTAGTGCAGCGCCAACCACTGGCGAGGTACTTTGGCTGAACTTTGGCGGCGCTACCGTTAATAAGGGTACAGCCAAGGGGGAATCCTTCCAGGTATGTGGCGACAAGGCGACCATTGCAGCGTCGACACTGACGGCAGACAGTCAGCAGGCCATCGCCAGCTCTGTTGAAAAGCTCTACACGGGTGCAGGTGCAAACCTGAAGGTCACAACCACGCAACCGACCAGTGGTGACTACACCACCGTGGTCGTAGGCGGCAGTCTGGCTGACCTCGGTTGCACCGATCCAAGTGGCTTAGGCGTTGCCCCGCTCGACGTCGGCAATGCGAACCATAACGACATAGCTTTTGTCTTCACGCCAGCTGACATTAGTGACAAGCAGCTTGCTGTAAACATCGCTCATGTTGCGGCCCATACCTACGGCCTGTCCAACATCACCGATCCGAATGACGTCATGGCGGAAAAACCGCTAGACACAGCCACTGGATTTAGCGTCGGCAAACGAGTCGACAACGGCGCTGAGCAAAACGCCTTGGTGATTTTAGCAGAAGCAACTGGTGTGCAGGTAAGCAAGCCAGGCGAAGCTGATGCTACCAAAACACCTGATCAAACCAAGCCGGAACCAATGCCGCTACCTGCAGTCATTGCATCTGGCAAAGGCACCGACCAAGTTGTTGACGACATGATCAACAAAATGCCGTCGCAACCCAAAGCCGCAACACACTTGATCCCAATGCTCCGAGGTCTGCTACCTCTGGCATTCAGCCTAGATCTCAAGGCTGTAACGGAGATCTTCGATGCGACTGGCTTCGGCTCCGGTACTGGGTCAGACAAGACAGCCTCTGGCAGACGTACAACCATCACGGTCAATGTCAAGGTAGACATAAGCCAAGTTTGGAAAAACGCTGACGCCATCGCGCAAGCAGGTGAACCAGCACAAGGTGGCGAACCTTCGGTAGCCACTGCGCCTGCAACCGGGACCGCTGCTGCACCAGCAGAGAAAAATGACGTTGCCAAAACGGATACTAGCGCGCAAGAACCGCCTAAAAATCCGGCTGAAGCTGCTAAGTTGATCAACAGTATGCCGACCATCGTCAATGTGATCACCGTCAACTTTAACTTGAACGACAGTCAGAAGCTGCTTCCCCTCATGAAGATGGGATGCTTGAAAAAGTACATGGCTGCTCGTGGCGAGTAAGTTTAGTTAGTTAAACCCTTAGAGATTTTTAGAGAAAGGAATGCCCAGTCTGAACACCTCAGACTGGGCATTAACTTTGAAATCTTTAGTGAGCCTTCGCACAACTCAAGCTTAAAGCTCCGTCCTTCAGGTCAACCGTAACTTGAGTCCCATCTTCAACGCTGCCTGCGATCAGCATCCGACCTAGCTTAGTCTCAAGTTCACGCTGCAGATAGCGTTTTAGCGGTCGCGCACCATAAACTGGATCATAGGCGGCCTTAGCCACAAAAGCCTTGGCTGCATCCGTAACCTCAAGCTTAATCTGGCGATCAGCCAACCTGGTTCGCAAACTGCTGATCAGTAAGTCGACAATGTTCTCAACTTCGGACTGAGTCAGTGGCTTGAAAAGGATGACATCGTCGACCCGATTCAAAAACTCAGGCCTAAAATGAGACTTTAATTCACCCTCAACTTGCTTCTGTGCCTTTTCCGAAATCATACCGTGCTTGTCTATACCGTCGAGCAAGTACTGCGCTCCAAGGTTACTAGTCATGATGATGATCGTGTTTTTGAAGTTCACGGTGCGACCTTGATTGTCGGTCGCACGCCCATCATCAAGAATCTGCAGAAGCACGTTGAAAACATCAGCATGTGCCTTCTCAATCTCATCAAAGAGAACTACTGAGTATGGCTTACGCCGGACGGCCTCGGTAAGTTGTCCCCCTTCTTCAAACCCAACGTAGCCAGGAGGTGCACCAATTAAACGTGAAACCGAGTGTTTTTCCATATACTCAGACATGTCTAACCTGATCACAGCGTCACGACTATCGAACAGAGCCTCAGCTAAAGCCTTAGCCAGCTCGGTCTTACCCACACCGGTCGGACCCAGAAAGATAAACGATCCAATAGGTCGGTTTGGATCTTTAATACCGGACCTGGCTCTTATCACTGCATCCGCCACGTGCTGGACGGCTTCGTCCTGACCAATCACACGCTGGTGGAGTAACTTATCGAGATTAAGTAGCTTGTCGCGCTCTCCCTCAACCAATTTGGTGATCGGAATTCCCGTCCACTGGCTGACGATTGCCGCAATTTCGTCTTCCGTTACTTCTTCGCTCAATAAACTTTCGCCACCGGTTTTTTCCGCTAGCTTTTTCTCCTCCCGCTCAAGCTCGGCCGTCAATTGGGGCAACTTTCCGTGGCGCAGCTCGGCCGCACGTTCCAGGTTGTAATCGCGCTCAGCAACCTGAATTTGACGCTTGGCTTCGTCTACTTTCTCACGCAGTTCAGACACTTTGTGTAACGCTTGTTTTTCCGTTTGGTAGCGAGCTCGCATCACGTCGGCGCTACTGCGAGCGTCCTGTAATTCTTTTTGCAGCTCTGCAAGACGAGCCTTACTTGCTGCATCTTTCTCTTTTTTAAGCGCCGCCTCCTCGATTTCAAGCCGCATGACGCGCCGCTGAGCGGTATCCAGCTCTGCTGGCAGCGAATCAATCTCAGTCCGCAACTTGGCACAAGCCTCATCCACCAAGTCAATCGCCTTGTCTGGAAGAAAGCGGTCCGTGATATAACGATGCGACAAGGTCGCTGCTGCAACTAAAGAGTTGTCCGCAATTTTAACTCCGTGGTGAATCTCAAAACGTTCTTTGAGCCCACGTAGTATGGAGACTGTATCCTCTACCGTTGGCTGATCAACGGTCACAGGTTGGAAGCGACGTTCCAAAGCCGCATCTTTCTCAATGTACTGACGATACTCGTCAAGCGTCGTCGCACCGATACAGTGCAGCTCTCCACGTGCCAGCATGGGCTTCAGCATATTGCCTGCGTCCATGGCGCCTTCGGCTTTACCTGCGCCAACAATAGTATGAAGCTCGTCAATGAACAGAATGGTCCGACCTTCAGCCTGCTTTACTTCATTAAGTACAGCCTTGAGTCGCTCTTCAAATTCTCCACGATACTTAGCGCCGGCAACCAAAGACCCCATATCTAAGGCAAAGACTGTTTTGTCTTTGAGACCTTCAGGGACGTCACCACGAACAATGCGATGTGCCAAGCCCTCAACGATTGCTGTCTTACCAACACCTGGTTCGCCAATGAGCACTGGATTATTTTTAGTTTTTCGACTCAAGATACGTATGACGCGCCTGATTTCTTCGTCTCGTCCGATTACCGGGTCTAATTTACCGTCGCGAGCTGCCTGGACTAAATCGCGACCGTAGCGGGTTAATGCCTCATAGGTGGCTTCAGGCGTCGCACTCTCCACCCGTTGATTCCCTCTCACCGCAGTGAGAGCCTGTAAAAATCCCTGTCTGTTGAGCCCATAGCTAGCGAGCAGCTGTCCAACCTTGCCCTTGTCGCTCAACAGCTCGATAAATAAATGTTCAACCGAGACATAAGCATCCTTCAGACGCTTGGCCT
>OMIY01000175.1 GCA_900299215.1 bacterium
CCGTCAAGACCTCCGAAAGCTTCGCCTTTGCCTTTGGTAAGCAAGTCGTGCGCTTCAGCTTTCCAGTCATCAGGTCCCAAGGTAGATCTTATTTTGGTCAAACCGGACTCATCGTCAACCCTGGTGATAAGTTTCACAGTGCTGAAAATGCTGAAGACCTTAATGCTATCGCCCACAGCACTTTGGAAGATCGTCGTGGTCGATTAATAGCGAAAAGTGCTGCACGCTTGATCGCTAAGGGTCAGCTTACCGAGCAGGCTTATCAAAACTTTGGCCCCCTTGGGGGACTTGCCATGAATATCTTTGCCGTAGTCACAGAAACGGCCGACACCCGCAGCTGGAGCTTACTGCCAGAAGCCTATGCCGTCTCCAGAATCAGACTCAAAAGTGGTAAGCACACCATCAAGATCCAGTCCGGTGGGAAACTAGGCAAGATCGAGACCGTGACTTTGAAGAAGGGTCAGATCTTGATCATGCGCGACGTAGGCTGAGCTAGCCCAAGTCTTTAGTGAGCTGCTCGCCATTTGATATTGCAGCCTATGCTGGGCACCTGCGGCTCAGGTATGGCCCTACTTGCTAGCAAAGCTGCGGCAGCTCGTCGCAAGTCCTGCCCTGTCACCGGGACTTCGTTGCCCGGTCTAGACCCGTCTAACTGACCGCGATAGGCCAAACGTAACGATTGATCATAAAGAAAGAAATCAGGGGTACAGGCTGCCTGATAGGATTTTGCCACATCCTGACTGCCATCGTAGAGATAAGGGAACGTATAGCCACGATGCTTGCTCTCGACCGCCATCAGCTCCGGACGATCATCGGGATAGTTGTCGACGTCATTTGAATTGATCGCCACAACACCAATACCATCTGCTGCTAGATCCTTGCCCAGGCGCGCCAGCTCTGCAGCGATGTGTTTGACGAAGGGACAGTGATTGCAGATAAACATGACAAGCAGGCCTTTGGCTCCACGGACCTGATCACGAGCCCAAAGTTTTCCACTAGGATCAGGTAGGGAAAAGTCAGGTGCCAAGCCGCCCAGGGGCGGCATGACTGAAGGGGTTCTAGCCATGACGTTATTCTCCTCTTGAGCCGCAGATGAGTTTACTTGATCGGCTCCGGTTCCTCATACTACGCCCGTGCAGACAGAGCAACATCCAGTAATCACAAGCAATTGATGACCTGCGAGGTTTTTAGCCGGATAGCCAGTTTGCAATTGTCGCTAGGGCCGGCTTCCGCTATGATCTTCCCTCCAATGCATTCACCTGCAGGCCGAATCGTGCTGCGCGCGCGGCCGCTGACATCTTGAATATAAGCCAGAGGAGGACGCTAAGTGCGCCATCCAGTAACTTTCTCTCTCAAGACGATGATCAACTGCGTACTCGCAGCCGCGGCTCTAGGCTATTTGGGCGGATGGCAGATCACTCGGCACTTTGACGGCCTTCCGCCGCCAGGTCTAGCTCGCGATGGCTCAGGTCATCCTGCTGCCGCAGGTCCACCTGCAAACGATACTGCCTCCCTGATCCCCTACGCCCCCACTCCGCACCACGTCGGCACCATCACAGTCGCCAAGAACTCGACCCTCTCACGTACCCTACAAGAACTCGGTTTCCTAGCCCCCGAAAGAACTGCGATTTTATCTGCACTCAAGCCGTGGACTTCACCTACTAAGGTGCGAGCTGGTACCGCGATCAAGGCCTACACCATCGATCTCGGAGATAAATATCCGCGTCGCTTAGACATCGAGCTCAGTGACGACGTGACCGTGAGGCTGAATCAGGTAAGTCCTGGGCAATGGCTAGCCTCTGAGCTGCAGTTTCAAGAAGAAAGAAGGTTGGCCGCATATAGCGGAGTTGTGACGGGATCCTTATGGAACTCTGCAGCCACCGCCGGAATGGATCCGGCAATCATCACCAGACTCACTGAAATCTTCGGCTGGCAGGTCGATTTCCATCGTGAAGTGCAGCGAGGAGACCGGTGGCGTTTGACGGTGGAGCGTTTTTATCGTGACGGTCGCCCGGTGCGCATTGGTGACATCATAGCCGCCGAGTACGAGAACGGTGGAGTCGTTAATGCTGCTATTTTAGATCCATCGGAGGGCCAGTACTACACCCCCGAGGGCCATAGCCTCAGAAGGATGTTTCTGCGGTCACCGTTGCGTTTTGCCAGGATCACTTCGGGCTTTAACGCTAACCGTTTTCACCCGATCCTACGTATTGCCAAACCTCATCTTGGCGTCGACTACGGGGCACCGACAGGGACTCCAGTGATGGCCATTGGCTCGGGTAGCATCACTTTTGCCGCTTACCATGGCGCATCCGGTAACACTATTACGGTCCGCCATAATTCGACCTATAGCACTCACTACAAACATCTCGCACGCTTTGCTACCGATCTTAGATCCGGATCCCAGGTTAAAATGGGCCAAATCATTGGCTATGTTGGCAGGACCGGCCTAGCTACAGGCCCCCACCTGCACTTTGAACTCCGCGCCAACGGTCGCTATGTCGACCCATCTAGCATCAAATTGCCTACGGCAGATCCTGTTCCACGCAAGGAAGTGGCTGCTTTCAAGGCCCTGGCAAGCAAAGCTCTTGATGACTTACCACCATGGAGCAGGGCGACTCTGACCGACGGCCGGCGTGCCGACAGCCAGACAGAGTTAACGCAAAAAACGAATTAAACTGACATGAGCCCAAAGACTGCACCCTGGGGATCCTGTGCGACAGCTTGAGTACCCCAAGCTCCTGCACTTGGTTTCGCCAGAATCCGCCCACCGGCGGCACTCAGTTTATCCACGCCCTCTGAGACGTCCGCGACTAAAAAATAAGGGAGCCAATGAGCCGGTACGGCTCGGAACCGTGCATTTAGGGCGATCATTGCAGCAGCGGGTCTTCCCCCGCTATGAAACCGTGTCATTGAGACTTCACCTTTGGCCTCTGACTGCGGCAACCATCCGAACATGTCACCATAGAATGTGGAAGCGCCGTCCATGTCATGAGTCGACAATTCATGCCAGGCTATACTGCGGTCAAGCAGGGACCGTTGCTGGTCCTGCCATAAACCAAATGGAGCGCCGGTAGGATCGAGTAGCAGAGCCATGCGTCCTAAGCCTGCAAAATCAAAGGACTCAGCCGTAACCTTGGCACCCATGCCCTTAGCTTCTTGCAGTGACTGGTCGACATCGCTGACGCCAATATAAGGCAGCCAATGAGAGGCTGCAGGCTTCAACGCCAGATCATCGGCCATGGCATAGATGCCGCCGATACGGTGTCCACCTTGACTCACATGTACGTAAGACGCCCCATCGGGCAGGTCTTCAAACATAGTTTCCCACCCCAGTAGGGACTGGTAGAAATCAACAGCCTGCGGTACCGCCCTTGTCACCAGCTCCCAGCGCACGAAGCTACCTAGATCTTGCTGCCGTCCCTTTGACATTTGAGGCTCTCCTACGTTATTTCCCGAGTTGAGGGGTATCACAGCTAGGCCAGGGAAAAAACGCCAATGCAACATTCAAATCGCGCCAAAGACAAAAGAGACGAAGACAAAAGAGACGAAGACAAAAGAGACGAAGACAAAGTATTAGCCGATATTCGGCAACTTACTAATTCTGCCGGTACTCCGGCTCAGGCTTTAGACTTGGCTATGGACTATTTGTATACCAATCGCCAAGATTATCACTGGGTAGGAATCTATAGG
>OMIY01000176.1 GCA_900299215.1 bacterium
GGGGGACTTTACAGTGGTCCATGAGCAGCCTAGCACGGGCACCCCATCTTTCGTTTGGCGTATTTACTCCCGCCTCAGGAGCTAAATTAGCTAGTTATAACAGACCATTAAACAACAGCGCTGACTTTGACTTTAGTTTTGTCCAATTTATGCCGAGAGGGAGGTCGACGGAGGGGGGGCTGAATGCGAGAAGTCCGCATCAAAGAATCGACTCGGAAGCGGTGCCAGATCACCCAGCTAGACGACGTTAGTCGGCAGAGGCTGTTACCGGTCAGTCTTGAACTTTTCCACTTCCTTTATCAGGTAGAGATACTTCCATTCAGTGTTTACTGCCGCATCCAAGATACGCTGATCGAATACGTCAAGGCTGGCCCCATAGTGAAAGAACACCTTGATGATCTTTGGGATCTGATGCGTCGCCCGGAAACAGACTCTGACATATGCATCCGTAAAACTGATCATGCTGCTTTCGAGCAAGTAATTTCTACCATTAGATCAACTAAACTTGCTGCATTGATTAAACAGTTGCCTGATTTAGACCAGAAAACGCTCGACCTTTTTGCACAACTGAGTTCAGCGAGCCAGATGATTGTCGCCGGTGGGATCGATGCTGAAGTTGCACGTCAAGTGAAAGCAAGCGCAGCATACCTAGTTTCAAACGCCATTGATAGTGACCTGATTGTAAACACACTCAGCCGCATGATCACCTGTGATCCTACCTTATATGATCATAGCGCAACCGTTGCCATGCTAGCTTCGGCGATTGCCATGAGACTTTTACCCAAGAAACTTTCGAACAAAGAAGCTGAATTGGTGGCCCAATCGGCGCTTTACCACGATGTCGGTAAGACCTGTGTTCCGAATGAAATCTTAAACAAACCCGGAAAGTTTACTCCCGCTGAGTTTGAGATCATGAAGACTCACACCACACACGGTCACAGTGAATTGATGAAGCTAATCGAAAACGGGGTTGTCATTGACCAAATCGTTGCTCGCGTAGCTTTGGAACATCACGAACGTTGGGATGGCAGTGGCTACCCATTTAAAAAGATCGGTGCCCTAGAGCAAAGCGAGGAAAATGGAATCCACTTGTTTAGCAGAATCGTCATGATCGCTGACGTCTATTCGGCCCTTTTGATGAAGCGCGTCTACAAACCGGCCTTTGAGCCACAAGAAGCCATTACCATTATGGCCAAAGAAGCCAAGGGCTACGACCCAGAAGTTTTTGCACCGTTTTTAAAATGTGTAGTCAGGAGCCTGAACCGCACAGCTTCAAGTTCAAGCCGACTTTTGATCTTATCGAAAGACGGCAAGCTAACTGAGTGGCAAGGTACCGCCAAAAGCGCCTAACTAGATCGCTACGGGAGCCTTGATCGGTGGCTCCGGATCGTAACCAATTAGTTCGAAATCATCGTAGGCGTAGCCGTAAATTGATTCCGGTTTACGTTTAATTTTTAGCTCGGGTAGCGTCTTGGGAGATCTACCAAGTTGCAGCTGAACTTGATCGAGATGGTTCTTATAGATATGAACATCCCCACCAGACCAAATAAACTCACCTGGTATCAAATTCGTCTGTTGAGCAATCATCAAGGTCAACAAACTGTAGCTTGCGATGTTAAATGGAACCCCAAGAAATAAATCAGCACTGCGCTGCGTCAGCATGCATGACAGCCGCCCCTGAGAAACTTGGAACTGAAAAAAGGCGTGACACGGGGCAAGAGCTCCGTTGCCGGCTCGCACGTTGTCGTGAGGAGATATCGATGGATCGGGCAGAGTCGCAGGGTTCCACGCACTGACTATCAGACGTCGACTATCAGGGCGAGACTTCAGTTCATCAATCAGCTGGTCAATTTGATTGATCTCACGACCGTCGGGAGTTTTGAAATGCAGCCAGTTAACACCATAAAGAGGTCCAATGCTCGGATAAGTCGTGCCATCCGGTCGCTTGAGCTGAGTCTCCCACTCCCGCCAGATGGAGACCCCATGATCGTTCAAGTACGTGGTGTCATCGGTGCCATGCAGAAACCAAAGTAATTCGTGAACAATACTTTTAAAATGAACCTTCTTTGTGGTCAAAAGAGGGAATCCAGCCTGCAAGTCAAACCGCATCATTCGGCCAAAGACGGAAAGCGTCCCCGTCCCAGTCCGATCTGATTTGTCGGCGCCAAATTCAAGCACGTCACGAACTAGATCCAGATACTGCTTCATCCCTGAAGGCCCTCTATTAACCTTGATCGGTCACGAGACTACCACCCTTGCGACCGCCTCTCAAGAAGACGTGTAACAACTGGATCGCTGCTGGTGTGACACCGCTTATCCGAGAGGCCTGGCCCAAAGTTTCAGGCTTCTGCCGCAGCAACTTTTCGACTATTTCACGACGCAAACCCGGAAGGTCGGCAAATTTGAAATCACCAGGAATACGCACACGGTCCAAATTGGCCTCGTCCTTTATGGTGCGTAGCTCGCGGGCGATGTAACCCTCGTACTTAAGTTCGATGCCAAGGCGACGCAGGACCTGCAGCGATAGTCGTCCCAGCTCTGGTACATAAGATACAAGATCAGTGGGTTCAACTGCAGGTCGGCGTAAAATGGCAGCTAATTTCGTACCACTGTTATCCTTAGCCTCGAGTAGTGAGGTAGGAATACTGTAGGGACCTATGCCGGCATCCCTGGCAAATGCGATAGCCTCGGCAAGCTCTTGCTCCCGTGCTTGAAATCTCGCGTAAGCATCAGCTGATACTAGTCCCGCATTGTAACCTTTTGCTGTCAGGCGGACGTCAGCATTGTCCTCCCGCAAATGGAGGCGATGCTCAGCTCTTGAGGTAAACATGCGGTAAGGCTCAGCTGTGCCCCGCGTAATCAGGTCATCGATCATCACGCCTATATAAGCCTCGGATCGAGCCAAAGTCATGGCAGGCTTACCCTGGACAGCAAGAGACGCATTTAATCCAGCAATTAGACCTTGAGCGGCAGCTTCCTCGTATCCCGTGGTGCCGTTAATCTGGCCCGCCAAATATAGGCCTGCGACCCGCTTGGTTTCGAGGGTAGAACTCAGCTCTGTAGGATCAACAAAATCATATTCGATGGCATATCCAGGTCGAATGATCTCAGCTTTCTCCAAGCCACGAATCGTACGGACAAATTCAAGCTGGCAAGCAAGAGGCAGCGAAGTGGAAATGCCGTTCGGATAGATTTCACAGGTGTCGTAACCTTGAGGTTCAAGGAAAATTTGATGGCTCAAGCGGTCCGGGAATTTAACGATCTTGTCCTCAATGGACGGACAGTAACGAGGACCGATACCGACAATCTCTCCACTGTAAAGCGGCGACTGCGACAGATGTTTACGAATGACCTCGTGCGTCGAAGCATTAGTATGAGTGATATAGCAAGGGAGTAGCTGCTGAGAAATGCGCTCGTTTGAAAACGAGAATGGGATGATGTCCTCATCCGAATGCTGGGCTTCAAGTATGCTCCAGTCAATCGATCTGGCGTCCAAACGCGGCGTTGTACCCGTCTTTAACCGCCCTACGCGGAAGCCGTAGTTTCTTATGAAGTCGGCAAGACCAAGCGACGGCGCATCGCCTGCTCGTCCAGCCTGAATTTTCAGCGATCCAATATGAATCAAACCATTGAGGAACGTGCCGCTCGTGATGACGACTTTGTGACCTCGGAAGGTACCAAAACACTTGGTCTCCACCCCAACCACTCGATCACGATCGCCACATTGCCCCTTCTCGACAAGTAGCCCCTCGACGCTGTCCTGACGAAGATGGAGCCCCGGCGTCCCCTCTAAAACATGCTTCATGTACCGACGGTAGAGATCCATGTCGGCCTGAGCTCGCGAGGACCAAATAGCCGGTCCTTTTTTCCTGTTAAGTACCCGGAACTGAATCCCAGTAGCATCGATGGCCTTACCCATCTCGCCACCCAAGGCATCGATTTCCTTTACTAAATGACCTTTTGCTGTGCCACCAATCGCAGGGTTGCAACTCATCGCAGCCACCCTATCCATCGACTGTGTAACCAACAGGGTGCGAGCACCACTTCTCGCTGATGCCAACGCCGCCTCACAGCCAGCGTGACCCCCACCTACGATAATTACATCATAAATTTCAATGGATTGACTCAAGATGCCACCTCACTTCTGAGGCGGCGATTGTTATACTTGTTTGTCCAGAAAGTCCAGCGCATCAATCATTAGAATGATCGCCTTACTTCCCAAGGTCAGTACTCCCAAAACCTATGGCAACCCCACGTTCAAAGCTTTCGGTGGTACTTCGCCCGTAGAACAGGCACTGCGCCGGATCCGAGTCACAAACCGAGCCCTGCTGCATCCGTCCGAAAACGCTCAGTAGGAGCGCCCAACCTCTGGCCGGGTAGGTCTCAATTTGCGCACGAGCGAAATTATATCGACCCTGGTGGGAGTTCTCGGCGGTACCTCCTGCCTCGACGACGACAGATAGGAACTGACCGAGATATCCAGTCGAGACACTGCCACCAATGAGGCCATAGCGATCCTTGAAAAGCGGCACCTGGGTGTCAGCAGTGACTGAATACAACTTTTCGATGAATGGAAGCTGGGTTACGGCCGCCGTGCCGGAAATCACCATTAGACCCTGATCTACGCCAAAAAAATCGAGTAGGTTGTAACCGATGCTTAAATCGCCCACAAATCTGGACTGATCCATGCGTTGGGATGTGGTTCCCAGGTTCGAAGAGCTGATAACATCACGACTATTCTGATGTTCGTGGTAGTCAGCACTGCCGCTCACAATCAGCCCGCGATTGGGGTTAACCCAAAAATTGGCGCCAACCCCAAATTGCTGCGCCGAAGAGTCCATGTTTGTCGCCAGCTTTTGAAACCCAAGATCTTCTTGCACGGTAGTGCCGTACAGCGCCGACAGCAACCTTCGGTGCTGCGGCAATGCTGGCGATTCATAAACGGTGACCGTCTTGCTGATGAGCTCGGTGACTGCAGGTGGTGGGGGTACGACGGGAGGCGGTGGGGGCGGCAATCCGGAATCAAGAGCTAGACTTGGCGTCATCTGGTAATTTCGAGTCGTCCGCACTTCCCGTAAAAACGGTACTACTTCCAGCACAAGCACTGCCTTGGACGACGGAACCATCATTGATGTTGCGGTCACGGTCATGATCCGCGGCTTACCGGTATTCTCCTGCAAATAAACCTTGTAGCGATCAGCTCCCTGCACAGGCTGCCACGTTATCTTGGCCGGTTGTATGCGTTCCAAGATTGGGTCAAGCACGGCAAAAGAACCCGAGGCAAGTGCGCTCACCTCAATCGTTTTATTTGAAGACAAATCATGTCCCGCGCGCATCAGACGCCAGTGATAGACGCCCTCGTTCGGCGCGTTCCACGAAAAGCCACTGGTGCGGACGACCGTGCGCAATAATGTCGTCGCAAACGTTGGACTATCAGCAATCTCCAAGTCATAGGCCTCACCATTCTCTAGGGGAACATCCCATGCTATCGATACCGGCAAAACTTGGGCAAATGCAGGTGAGGCAGCAAGACTTAGCATTAGCCAGGTAGCCAAGATAACAACCAGCTGACAGGCTTTCTTGTCTTCGTCATCAATGTTGGATATGGTGTGGCAATTACTCAAGGTGATCGGCAACATCTGGACCTCAAAACTGGGCGTTGCATTACTAATGTTGGACAGGTATTCAACAGTGCCAAGAGTTCCAACTATTATAGCAATTCTTTACGCAGGAAGGATTAGCGATGGGAATGTTTGACCAAGTAGGCGCCATGGGTCATGAGCAGGTTGTGTTCGTGCAGGATAAGGCGACGGGTCTGCGCGCCATTGTCGCCATCCACGACACAACACTTGGACCGGCGCTAGGTGGATGTCGATTGTGGAACTACGAGTCCGATGAGGAGGCCCTGACAGACGTTCTGCGTCTTTCCAGAGGAATGACCTACAAGAATGCTGTAGCTGGTCTGAATTTGGGTGGTGGTAAAGCCGTTATTATTGGCGACCCCAAGAAAGTCAAATCCGAGGCTCTTTTCAGAACGTTCGGGAGATTTATAAACAATCTCGGTGGTAGGTACATCACCGCCGAAGATGTCAACATCAATACGCAAGACATGGACTACGTCGCGATGGAAACTCGCTACGTCAGTGGACTTGCCAATCGCGATGGATCCGGCGACCCTTCGCCAGTCACCGCGCTTGGCGTGTTCCACGGGATTCGTGCTTGTGTGGAACATAAACTGCGTAAAGATAATCTGCACGGACTCAGAGTAGCCGTGCAAGGAGCAGGCGCTGTAGGTCGCTACCTATGCGGATACCTCCATGCCGCTGGCGCCCAATTGGTTGTGGCGGATATCGACGAAGCACGAGTCCGCAGTATGTCAGAGCGTTATGGTGCTAAGGTTTCAGATGTCAAAGCGATCCATACGGCTGACGTGGACGTGTTTGCTCCTTGTGCTCTGGGCGCCGTGCTGAACGACCGAACAATTCCTGAAATTAAGGCTCCAATTGTTGCGGGTGGCGCAAATAACCAGTTGGCGGATGAATCACGACACGGTGAGCAATTGCGAGAAAAGGGTATTCTTTATGCTCCCGATTACGTCATCAATGCCGGCGGTGTGATCAACGTGTTCCACGAGCTGAAAGGATACAACGCAGAGGCAGCTAAACGTCAGGCAGGTAACATCTATAATACACTTCTTGAAGTGTTCGCTGAATCAGAGCGTCAAGGCCTGCCAACACATAAGGCGTCCGATGTCGTAGCTGAGAGACGCATTCAGTCGATGAGGGCGGCGGTTAGTTTGCATCACAATTATAACAACCAGCTGTGGCTTGCACGCTAAATAGTGGTCTACATAAGTGGTGAAAAAGATCGTTTTCAGTAATGGCATCGATTTCTTAGCTCGAAATAGTAAGGTTGGGCCTAACAAAGCTAAGAAATCGCCTTCTTCTCAGAAACTTATGAAAACCTAACACCACAATAGTAGATCAATATCCATGTCGTTTCACTTATGAGCCGCCATATGGCACCTTTGCTCTTCCAAAAAAACGAGGAAGAGCAATGTGCCCAAAGTGCAATTCCCCTCTGTCATCCATTGTGAAGTCTGGTTTTTACAGAAAAAAATATGGAAGCCAAAAGCGAGTGCAGCGGTTTTTATGTCGCTGTTGCCGAAGTAAATTTTCTGAGCACACTGGAAGTTTGACTTTCAGAGAGCGCAAACCACATCTGACCCAGAAAGTATTAGGGTTATTGATGGAGGGTGTCTCTCAGCGAGGCATTGCCAGAAATCTCAAATGCTCCCCAATTACAGTTGCCAGAAAACTTGTTCGACTCGGCACTAAAGCTCAACTTGAACTTAATTCCAGAGCAGAGATAGATGTCAAAAAGGCCAAAACACCAATATCAATAGTTCAGATAGATGAAATGGAGACATTCGAACACAGCAAATATAAGCCATTATCAATTGCTCTAGCTGTTGATCAAAAGTCTCGCCAAATTCTTTCGGCTGAGGTTGCAATTATGCCCTGCTCAGGGCCTTTAGCTGAAATTTCGAAGCAAAAGTATGGATTACGCCCGGACCACCGAAAGCAAGCGATGACAAAGGTACTAACAGAGACGAAGCGCTTATGCCCAGAGCTAAAACTACTAAAATCCGACAAATGCTCAAGATATCCTTCCTGTATCAAATCTGTCTTTGGCCCCAACATGATCCACCTTAGGTTTAAAGGCAGACGCAGCAGCCCAATCGGCCAAGGTGAATTAAAGCGCGGTGGTCGAGACCCCATCTTTTCTTTGAATCACACTTGCGCCATGTTTCGAGACCGAATTAAGCGTCTGACTCGCCGGACTTGGACCACAACAAAGCGAGTTGATAGGCTTGCACACCTTGTGAATCTTTACGCTTGGTGGCACAACCAGCTCCTGAGTAAGCCTAAATCAAGAATCAAAATGCCGACTGAGAGAAATTTCCTGGTTACATAAAAATCAAATCGGTCAACTAAACTTTAATTCTTGATGACAAAAACCTAAAAACTGATGGAGCATTCTTGGAAAGATAAACACTGGCCATTTCACGAGTGCCTCCAAAAATTAGTATTGGCTTTTTACGCTTGATTGCCGCCACAATTTTTTCAGCCGAATCCTCAGACGACATCGCCGTGCTGTGTTGTTTGTCTGTAACACCGTAATTTCGTCCACCGACAGTTATTGCATTTCGAGAAACATTCGTCTTCACATAGCCAGGATAGATCATTGTCAGATCAATTTTAGAGCCACTTAGCTCATTCCTAAGGCTTTCAAAATAACCTCTCAGCGCATGCTTACTCGCACAGTAAGCACTCCTTGATTGGATACCAAAAAGACCAAGCACACTGGACACGACTGCAATATGTCCGGATTGACGCTCAAGCATTTTCCTCAGAACAGGCCTGGTTAAAGCAATTGTGCCCAAAAAATTGATGTTCATGATTTTTTCGTCTAGCTCGATTTCACCCTCATCTACCCGATAACGCTGAGAAACTCCGGCATTATTGATCAAAACATCAATGGGACCGTACTCCTTCCATGTTTCTTCAGCAACTGCATCGAGATCACGGTAACGCTCCAAATCCATCGGGACCACATGATGGAGAAGTGGATTATCGCATGCTGCTCTAACCTCGTTTAACCTGGTTTCATCTCTTGATGAAATTAGAAGTTTTGCCCCCAACTTAGAAAACTTATAAGCAAGAGCTTCACCAATTCCGGAAGATGCACCCGTAATCCAAACTGTCTTATTAGCAAAATCCGTCATGTTTTTGCTCCCAGTAGTGGTCTATATAAATGGCTATTAATTCGATATTTACTTACTTTTTTGCATCATATCAAACGGAAGTACCTACAGCGTGCTATTGACCGAACTAAATTCCAATAAGCCCATCGCATTCACAGAACTATACTTCGCTCACACCAAGTAAGTAGATCAGTTTAGCCGTGATACAATAAGTCTAAATACGTCTCGGAGGCACGGCATAATGGCAATCAAAAAGGGGATGGATCAGATTTTAGCCTGGATCATCGCGTTTAGTGCTGCCGGTGCGACGTATGGGGTTGGTTATGGAGTTGTTAAGGTGGCGAGTGGAAAATCTCATGGTCACGATGAGGAGGAGATAGCAGATACTCCGCAGAAGGCTCACCACGGGGACGAGGCTCACCACGGGGACGAGGCTCACCACGGGGACGAGGCTCACCACGGGGACGAGGCTCACCACGGGGA
>OMIY01000177.1 GCA_900299215.1 bacterium
GATTTCGCTGTGACTGCGAAGCACTGCGGCCGGGCCGACCGAGCCCACTTGTGGCTCAGATTGTGCCACTCTATCAATCGACTGACCTAATTCACGAGCCACCATGGGGAACAGCGTATGCTGGATCAGGCTGGTCTTACCGCTGCCACTTACGCCGCATACTGCAGTAATCTTCCCAATCGGAATCCTGACATTGATATTCTTTAGATTGTGAGTGCGAGCACCCTTAATTTCGATAAACTTTTGCTTACTGTCGACGACTTTGGTTGGAGGAGCCTTGGCCAGCTTGACCTCGTGTACTAAGGGGCGGCCCTGAAATACTACTTCACCACCTAAGTGCCCCGCCGCTGGACCTATCTCCACTAAGTGGTCGGCACCAGCAATCAAGCGACGCTCATGCTCCACCATAACAACTGTATTACCCTGATCGCGCAATTCTTCTATAATCGCTAATAGCTTGCCGCTATCCCGTGCATGAAGACCTGCCGAAGGTTCATCTAAACAGTAAAGAGTTGCTGTCAATGCACTACCAAGACAACGCGCCATATTGATGCGCTGGAGCTCACCCCCAGAAAGTGTTCTTGTTTGCCTATCTAGAGTTAAATATCCGACTCCGACTCGACTGAGGTAGTTAAGGCGAGCACGTAGTTCCTCGGTGGCTTCGCCAACTCCGAGCATGCCCTCCTCCAACTTCTCGGCCGAGGTTGCCGACACTTCCAGCGACCGATTCCAATGATCCAAAGCATCAATGGCCAGATGCGATACTTCCGCTAAGTTTAGTCCCTTGACGCGGCAGGCAAGTGCGAGTGGGTTCAGCCGATCACCGTTACAGGTTTTGCACAGCACATATCGCCTGAACCGCGCCGAATGAATCCGGTAATGCGCCTTGTATTTTTTGCTATCAAGATAGGCAAAAAAGCCCGCAATCCCGTCAAACTGCCTACCCTCGCCATTGAATAACCAATCCCATTGTTCCTTGGAATATGCGGCAAACTTCAGATCAAATTGGAATCCGAGACGCTTGGCACTTGCTTTGGCCCAGGTATAGTACTCGGTGAACGCCCCAAAGTTCCACGCCGCCACTCCGCTCTTGGCCAGCGATGATTCCCGATCTGGAATCACTTTGTCGACATCAAGATCACTCATGTAGCCAAAGCCCTGGCATCCAGGGCAGGCTCCCAATGGATGATTGAAGGAGAACAGTGGCATCGAAGGTTCAATGTAGTCGATGTTGCAGCGTGGACAGTCAAGTCCCTGGGAGAAAACCTGACGACCACCGTCCTCGGCTACAAGCCAGCACTTGCCCCGCCCGACTTTAAAACCAAGAGTGAGTGATTCCGAAAGTCGGTCATGGCTGTCGGCGCTAATTGTGACACGATCAACAACCACCGCCGCACCTTTTAGTTCGGTCGCTTTCGCCTCCTCCAGCCTTACTAAGGCCCCGGCTGCAGTTAACAAACGACTAAACCCAGCTGCCTCAAGCTGCACCTTTAGCTCCTTGGCAGCTACTTTACCCCACCTATCAAGCGGCGCAGCTACCAGAAGCTTTTCCCCTATGCGCCCCGCAACAGTTTCCTGACTGACGGCCTGTGGATGGTCCTTCCTAACTGGTCCCTGACACTTGTAACAAGTGATCTCTGCCAAATGAGTAAAAATGACTCGCAACAAGTCTACCGTTTCCGTCACCGTCCCGACCGTGGATCGGCTTGTTCCTGTCGCAGCCATTTGCCGCACTGCAATCGCCGGTGGGAGCTTCTCTACTGCAGCTACGGCAGGTTTGGGTAGAGCTTGTAGGTACTGGCGTGCAAAACTAGACAAGCTGTCGACGTATCGACGATAAGCCTCACCGTATAAGGTGTCGAAGACCAAAGAGCTCTTACCTGACCCTGAAACCCCGGTGACTACTGTGATCTCTCCAAGTGGAAAGGCCACATCGATAGACTTGAGATTGTTGGTAGACACTCCCGTTAGCCTAATGGCTTCCTGGACACCTACTTCTGCACTTCGTTTGGTCGTCACCTGTTTCATCAGCTACCGCATCCTTAGCTACCGTATCCTTAGAATCGAGCTATAATAGGTGTCATATCACGTCATCACCGTGGGAGTAAGATCCTTGGCACCTAAACTACGCCTGTCCGAGCGCACTCGAGTGGCTATCGCTTTCGCTGGCTTTGCAACTATCATAGCGGGCAGTATGTTGGCCGTTTTTAGCTTTAACATTGGCTCGTTAAATAGCAAAGGAAGGATCCAAGGCCAGAGCGAAGCCAAGGCAACTGAATTTTTTTACAAGAGTATAGGCAAGATTGCCGACTCCGTCACAGCTGACAATAAGGTACCGGCACCCCCGCCCGAGGCTCTTTACACCGTTGAACTGGGAGTATTTGACCAAAGGCAAGAGGCTGAAAATTTAGTCGCGGCCCTCCAAGCACAAGGCCAGGATGCCTTTTACACCCCCCTCAATCATGAGGGCCATGTCATCTACCGGGTACGACGGGGTCTTTTCCAAAGTGAAGCTGAGGCACAAAAGGCTGCCGTCGCGCTTCGCAGTCAAGGGCAAGCAGAGGCCAGCGTCGTGAGTCTGCAGTGACGATCCGTGTTCATTTAGGTTGATCAACTAGCGCTAACACATTGTGCGCAACGTTGTCGCAGATGCCGTCGAGAGGCAGATGGCTCAAATTACGCTGCGAAAACGGATTTTGCAGTTCCGCACCAATTTCGTCCAAGCTAAACAGCGGGTACGACGCCAACGCCATGATTAAAGGCGTAAAGAATTCCACTCGTTCAATCAAGGCAAACGGAAGCAATGCCAAGAAAAGTAGAAGAAAACGTCTAGTTTTAATGGCAAGAGCTAGCGGCATTCTGGTGTTGCGAATCCGTTCACAGGCACCGATAGCGTCGATCAAGGCTGATCGCTCAGTTTCTGCGCGATGGAAGGCCATGGGATCCATGCCTTGCCGACGCAGATCAGCCAGACCTTGAGCAATCAAATGGCCTACGGAGACAGGCATATGTTGAGCTTGTCTGATGCGATCAGTCTCTGCTGGAC
>OMIY01000178.1 GCA_900299215.1 bacterium
CATAGAAGTAATGAGTAGTGCGCATGACCAACAAGCCGAGCTCCTTGCTCTACTTGAGGGGCTTGCCTCGATGTCAGACAAAATCCGAATCATACAGAGATCCGAATCGTCACCGATACCAAGTTTTGAGATTTTTCGTCCAGATCGCCAGACCAAGATCGGCTTTCGCGGTATACCAAATGGACATGAGTTTACATCGCTGGTACTAGCAATTCTTAATACCGGTGGCGTAGGAAAAATGCCTGACGATGGTTTAAGTGCTCGCATCAAACGCCTTAAGCCGGCGTTGCAAATTCGAACCTATGTGTCTTTGAGTTGTGAAAACTGCCCAGAGGTCGTCCAGTCACTAAACCGGATAGCGCTGGTGCACGGCGGCATCAGCCACACTATGGTAGACGGTGGAATGGTGCCGCAGGAGATTGAAGCACTTGGGATCCAAGGAGTCCCAGCTGTTTACATTGGCAGTGAGCTCGTGCATTCGGGGCGAGCCAACATGTCAGATCTCATCAATAAACTTGAAGCGAAGTTCGCTGGTGAAACTAATGTTCAAGCGCAGGCCCTAGGCCATTACGACGTCGCTGTGATCGGTGGTGGGCCAGCAGGGGCCTCAGCCGCCATTTATAGCGCTCGTAAAGGTCTCAAAACCGTTCTCATAGCCGAGCGTCTTGGCGGCCAAGTTCAAGATACCAAAGGCATCGAAAACATGATTTCCGTGCTCTATACGGAGGGCCCGCAGCTTTCGGCAAGTTTCGAGCAGCATATGAGATCGTACCCCATTCAGATCTTGGAACATCGCCGCGTCCACAGTATCACCAATGAAACCAGTCGCGAGTTAGTACTGGACAGCGGCGAATCGCTCACCTGTGATGCCCTGATAATTGCCACCGGTGCGAAATGGCGCGAACTGAGCGTCCCTGGGGAAAAGGAATACCTTGGACGTGGTGTGGCTTTTTGCCCTCATTGCGACGGCCCTTTTTACAAAGGGAAAAAAGTTGCGGTCATTGGTGGCGGAAACTCCGGGGTGGAGGCCGCAATTGATTTAGCTGGAATCGCCAGTGAGGTTGTCCTCTTGGAATACTCAGGAGAACTAAAGGCCGATCGCGTGTTGGTAGACAAGTTACTTAACTTGCCAAACACGCGAGTAATCACCAACGCGAGGACCAGAGCGATCAATGGCGACGGACAGAAAGTCACTGGTCTGAGATACACTGATCTAACAGGAGGAACGGACCAGGATCTTAATTTGGACGGGGTATTTGTACAAATTGGGCTCCTTCCAAACAGCGCCCCGGTCAAGGAACTCGTAACCACCAATAAGTTTGGTGAAATCGTGGTTGACGAAAAAGGCCGCACGTCAGCACCAGGCATTTATGCGGCCGGTGATGTGACGACGGTTCCGTTCAAACAAATTATCATAGCAATGGGCGAAGGAGCCAAAGTAGCTCTCGCCGCCTTCGAAGATCGCCTACGCCAAAGTGCACTATAGTCCACCCTGGCATAGGCCGAAGTCATCGGGACTTTACTTTGTTAAGTTGGCACATTCTAAAGTAGTTTCTACAAAGGGAACTAGGCCCGCTATGTTCTGTACGGTGTAGTAATCGACTGACTCAGGCGATTGGCTATCACCCTTGATCGTCACTTTGTGGTGCGTATCAGGAGTGTCCCAAAATAATGGTTTGCCATTACCCTCGGCCACGACGTTACTGCTAAACCAACCGTGTCCTATCTTTAGCTCTCCAGCTTTGACTGAAGTGGATGAGTCAAAGGTGCCCGGGTAAAAATATTTCCCGTAAAGACCAGAAAGAGGCGCCGGGATTTTATAGTCAACTGTGAAGGTGCCATTCAAGGCCAAACCCTTGATTTCACCCTGATCGTCGTAGCGTATTTCGACACTACAACTGCCACCTTGTTGATTGGTGCCGGAGAACTTGCTGACTTTCATCGATTCCACCGCACCCTGAACATCCTTAACGCTTGAGCCTTGGGGAGCTTTACCACAGCCTGCGAAAGCAATCATTGCAGCCACAGCAATTAAACCATTTTTCATCACAGCATCTCCACGTTCGTCTACAGATTCAACCCACTCATAGGTACCTGGCTTGCAAGTTCTCGGCCAAAACTTTGCTGCAACTCTTACTTGGTCGAGAGCATCCAAGCAACTGCGACAACCCTCAAAATTATTAGGTAATTTTCACCATCGAACCTGACCAATCGAGCGCAATGTGGACTATTTCCGTCGAAAAAATTGACACTTAACTGAGCACCAAACCTACAGGCAGCGCCTCGCCAAATAGCTGACTGCGTGTTCCATAGTCGACAGGAACGTAGGCTTCGACGACGGCGATTTCTTCCGGACTGGATTTGCATGCTTTCAATTTGGCAACAAAAGCGTCACGCACATCCCCAGCCAAGTCGTACTCACGATCGCCTATCATGCGCCCAGCCTGGCTCAAAAATAACGGCAACTTGGCATATGCGGCATCACTTGGCCTCAGACCTTTTAAGGCTTCAAACCAGCTTACTACTGTCTCTGGCCGTACAATCTGATGCGCTCCCCCATATAACGGCACGCGACTCGCCAATCTCGCGAGAGCCCACATTTTCTGATTCACGTTTTGTACACGGCCGGCTGCAATCTGCTGGACAAGTTGATTACCAAGGCGAATCTTTTCTTGCATTTCGATCCGCTCTAGAGAGCCCGCCAATAGATAAAGCTCTGGCTGTGCATCACCTTTTCGGACTGCTGGATAGATCCGATCCCAGATCTTAGCTTGCTGATTTTTATCCAAACCGCCCGCGACTCGACGCCACATGATCCACCACTGATCCTCGACCTGTCTTTCTCGCGGAAAAAACATTCCTTGCTCATACGAGCGCCATAGATCAAGCATGCGCCACTCATCGTGCACGTGGCCAAATCCCGGCCGAAGTGCGTAGCCGGCCAGACTCAGCCACTGCGCCTCGTGCTCAGGTGAGCGGCTGCGTCTAGTCATGCCGTCCGCTAGGTGTGACCACAAAGCCCGCAGCTGATCCGGAGACCACTTCTCCCTAGGCAAATCCAAACTCGCCTCTAGATCCCTAAGTAGCGTTCTTGGTGAGCTAGGGCGCACATCGATCTTCTTTTTGCCAAATAAAGCGTCTATGAGACTGGCGGCATCTTTTAATTTAGCAGAATCATATTTTGGACGTTCGGCGTCAGTAGTGGATTCTTTTTCAAGCGGCGACGTCTGGACGCGCAGGTTAAAGTCAAGCTGCCAGGAGCCTGGATACCGAGGATCGGTGCTAAGAAGTCGGAGTGCCAAAAGGCCGGTCTCAGCTAAACTAACTCCAAGCGAAACATCGATCAGTTGATCAGTGGACTTGGTAGGAAGATCTATTTTTGCCGTGACCGCTGGCAGCGCCTTGAATTCTTTAAGGTCAAGTTTTGCTAGACCGCCAACTTGATCAGAAGGCCTCTTGTTTGAGGTGTAGAGTTGAAACCGCACCGGCTGACCAGCTCGAACCTTGAGTCCAATTTGATCGAGCGTTAAATCCTGAGCGCCATCAAAACCCTGAGGCACTATACAAACTAACTTCAGTTCAGATGCAGAAGCATCCGAACTAAGACTTGCAGCATCGACCTCAATATAAACCGACCTGGCATAACCGCTCTTAATCAATAAGCTGCGCTTAACTTGCAAAGAGCTAAAATGCGCTGCACCCAGAGCCACAGCCAAATCCATGGAGTTATTTTTAAGGATAACTGGCTCAACGCCATTTTGCCAGGAGGCCAACAGCCTCACTACTGCCCGCTGCAACGCAGGTGGTGTCAAACTCCCACCATTAAACAATACCGCATCAACCTTACGACCGGCGAGAAAGGCGGCGAGATGCCTGGTGATCGCCGTATCCGCCGCATATCGCAAGCCAAGTGATGTGAATCCTAGTCTGGCCACTTGGGGCTTCGCATCACCCCCCACCACAGGAAAAAATCCGTCCATCACTAGGTTGAGGATCTCGCGTCGACTTAAGCTTGCGGTCTTAGCGCTCGCCATGAGGCTAGCACCGTCCCCAGCTATCGAGACCGAGAGCAGCTCATCCATAGCAGCTGTGTCATCACCGACCACTGTTGTTTTTTTCAGCGCTTCCTCTTTGAGGAGCCTGCTTGCAAAAACCAACTCAGTCCATTCCCGCGACGATAGACGTCCACCTTCGGGCAAGATTTGATGCTCCACCGCTTTGGCGATAGCCAGATCGATGTTATCCCCGCCGAGCAACAGGTGTTCGCCAACTGCTTCTCGCGAAATCTGTCCATCATCTTGCACTGAAAAAAGGCTAAAATCTGTCGTCCCACCTCCGATATCACAGATCAGCACCTGACCGGAATGCTGGCTGTCAGCTGTCGTTGTTAGCCAATGGTAGAAGGCTGCCTGGGGCTCTTCGAGAAGTTTGATTTGCGTCGATGGATAGCCCGCCAAAGCTGCCGCTTTCAATGTTAAGCGTTGGGCGGTATCGTCAAAGGAGGCTGGAACAGTGATAACAATATGCTGCCTAGCGAAGCAGAGGCTGTCATCGCCTTTGGCAATGGACCGATCCCAACTCTCGCGTAAATGCCTCAAAAACGCCGCTGATACCTCAACTGGCGAACGTCTTTCAGAGCCTATAAGTTCGCCTATTTGCCAAGGCAAGATACACTCTTCGCGGTCCACGCCTTCATGACAAAGCCAAGATTTGGCCTGATGGATGACGCGCCCCGGAGTCTGGCTACTTTGCCAACGGGCTAATCTACCCACGGCAAAGTCGACGACTGACTCCGCATCTTGTTGAGGTAATCTAAGATGTGCACGTTTAGATTCGCCTTTAGTAGCGACGTAATAAAAGGATGGGAGAGTTGGTGACGTAACCAAAGAACCAGCCTGCTCCCACTGCGGGATCTCGAAAATAATTGGAGCGGCATCTGGTTCACTCAGATTAACGTAGGCCAATGAACAGTTGGTAGTTCCAAGGTCAATGCCTATTGCATAGCGAAAATCAGCCATTTCTTGCTTAATACTCATGCGCTCGGAGATTAAATTCCAAGTGCCACTTCCTATGACTGGTGAGGTCCTTCATATATATCTGAAGCAAACCAGTTTCAGTTACATGCGAGTCGACTACAACTGGCACAACCTTGCCAACTTCACCAGCTGTTGCTGGCAACTCTAGACTTAGAAGTCCTCCTTCATCTAACTGCCGCTCAGCATCATCGACGATAATTCCGGGCTTATCACCTGCGCGAACCGTAGAAGAAAAGAGCCTGAAATCAACGGGCTCCCCGACAACTAAACCAAATTGCTGTCCAGCAATTTCAGTCTGAGATCCCTCTTCGGTGCCTTGAGCGACGATGCATAGGCCTCTAATTTCGGGTGTAATCCCAGGAACTGCGGGTGCCGCATCCTCAAGCCCCAGGTAATAAGACCTAGCGGTACCGCTTTGGACACGAATACCACGACCTGTTGCTCGCAGACGTCCGTAGTAGGTCGCCCCGAGCGACACTGCCAACTCAGGATCACTGTCGCTGAGCTCGCGCACCGGCTGCTCAAACCAGCTTTGAAGCATGGTCAACAGTCGCTGACGCAGCACCTGCGACTTAAAAACACCACCATTAAAAAGAACCAGAGAGGGTGCCAATAAGCCATCTCGGATCTTGGCCGATAGCTTGTCAAACTGAGTACTGGCGCTAACGTTTTGCGCCGACCGTTGCAAGAATCTGGCTAGGTGGCGCGAGATTGCAGGGTCAGCTTCATAAGCTAAACCTGCAGTCTGTATACCAACAGATCGCCGTTTCACAGCCATGGTTGCTGGATCAGTGAGCGGCAGAAAACCCTCTAGGATCACCTGTTCGACTTCGGCACGGGTTAGCTCAGTAGTTACGCTGCTTGCGAATAAGCTGGAACCACGCCCGGCAATCGAGATCGGTAGAGTCGTCACGCCCTCATCGCCCAATATTCTTTCCTTCGCCCCTCGGACAGCTGCTACTAGTGACAAAAACTGCCAATGATCGACTTCGTGACAATCTTTCTGCAGCTTAGCCTTGACGAGGTGCGCCAAAGCCAAATCCATATTGTCACCACCTAAAAGCAGGTGATCACCGACACTAATTCGGCTTAATTGCAGTTGCCCGCCACTTTCATCGACAGCTACTAAACTAAAATCACAAGTGCCTCCGCCAACGTCACAAACCAAGATCACGTCACCAGGAGCCAAGTGTTCGCGCCATGTCCTCTCATGCGCTCCAAGCCAGGCATAAAGCGCTGCCAAAGGTTCCTCAAGCAGGATTGGATCGCCCAAGCCTGCCTCAGCAGCTGCTCTGTGCGTGAGTGCTCGAGCGGTGTCATCGAAGGATGCTGGAACCGTTAGCACGACCGTGCTTCCCGCGACATCTACCGCTTCGCCGGCAACATGCCGATCATGACGAAAGGCTGCGCGAAGATGATTTAGATAAGCCGTAGACGCAGCCAGGGGCGACACCTGGCCCGACTGAATTTCAGAGCGCCACGGCAGAATCGGATCCTGTCGCCCTGCATGACTTGCGCACAGCCACGACTTGGCTGAACTCACGACTCTGTCCGGAGTCTCAACCGCACGACTCCTGGCAAAGTCACCGATCACAGCAGTGCTGTCCACGGACCAAGGCAGTTGCGTACTCGTCTCCCCACTGACGGGGATATAGTAAAAGGATGGTAGAGTCTGTCGCCGTGCCACCTGATCTGCCGCAATTAACTGCGGCACTTCCAGTGTTTGTAAATGGCCCTCTGCGCTTCCTGCACTAGTAAAACTCAGGGCAGAGTTAGTGGTTCCCAAATCGATGCCGATGATATAGGGCTCATTGTGATTAGCCACGCCCAAAACTCCGAAACTAGTTTAGTTCTACCTCTGCTGGCGCAATGATATGTCCAGGGACTGGACTAGCATTGTCCGCTAATTCAATTTGCTGCGGCAGCTTGACCTCGGTGGTCAACCAACCTTTGTGCAATAGTTTGCCGCTAAATGGCGGTTCACCGACTACACGTCCAAGTAAGCGGTAGCTACGTGCGTCAAAGTCTTTGTCTAGAGTCAAAGCACTGCCTTCGCGACTTGCGGTCACTGGCTTGATATCAAAGTAATCGCGTAAGACTCCGCTACAACCTTGATGCACAACTCGCGCAGCAGCTGCTACTTGGGTATCAGTGTACTTACTAACGTCATCCATCAAAAAGTCTAGCAGGCGCCCCTTTTGTTGGAGGGTGCTGATGAGACCGATCACGGCCTGCTTGTCGCTACTTCCGCCAGTCTGCTCAGATGAGACTTCCTGACTCCCTTGATCTTGAGGCAGGACCGACGGCGCATCCGGAATCGCCTGCTCCACCTTGGTCCTTAGGTTGGCGATGAAAAGTGCGAGACTAAATAGGAGCACCCCACTATTGCGCAAAGTAGCTACTTCCGCTGTTTGGTCGACCCCAAAGAAGAAGGCCGCTGCTAGGAAAAACAAAATAAATGAAAACGTTAGCTTAAGCACAAGGAACTCCAAACGAAGGCGGTGGCCGTCAAAGCCACACTGCGGTTGAGCTGCCCGAGGTTCTAAACGACTGACGATAGGCAAACAAGGCCTTAAATTTGGAGCGTTTCTGCACAGTTTCCAAAAAGGCCTCAAGTAATTCCAAACTAGTGCCGATAAGGGAAACGATATCGAGTAAGTAGAGGAAACATCATGGGTGCAAAACATCAGATTGCCCTACTGGCATTCCCATTGCTTTTTGCTGGCTTGTCCTTAGCTTGCTCTAGCGGCAGGGGCGGCGGTGGCGGGCTCAGCGGTCAATCAGCCACCTTTTCCGCAGATGGCGTCAATATTCCACCTTCAGCCGTGTCCAAGGGCAGTTTCACGATCTGGGCCGAACCAGAAAATCCGGAGCCGTTGGAATCGTATACCATTTACACCAGGGTCAAGCTGCCGAAGGGCCCTCATAGTTACGACATAGGTGACCTATCGGGGTCCTTGATGGGCACCGATGGTTTTGCCATTCCGCTTGGCGGACGAGACAGCGCTTATTCCACGCTCGCTTTCTCACCCAAAAGACACTCTGCGACGATGATGACAGAAGTTCCCGGAGCCAAGACTTCGGGCATCAAGGATACCATCATCATCAAGTCGAAACTTCTTAAAGAAGAGCAACAGATAGAATTAGTTTTCGGTGCTGCAGCACTTAAATGAGACCAAGGCCGCCAGAAAACTATTTCTTACTCTTACCTAAGCTAGACTTGTAGTCGGCAAGCAGCCGTCTAAAGTTATCGGCACGGGCTTTAATCTCATCTGCCGTCATTGATTTAAAATAAAGATTTTTATCGCTGTCTGGAGCTTTGGCTTTCGCGGCGGCCACGTGATCCAGTGCTTTGATACCTAAGTTAAGAGCCTCTACTCTGAGGTCGGCATATTCCCCGAATTCGTCCGCCATTTGAATACTGACGAAGGCGCAGGCATGATAAATCTCCTGCTTACAGTAGAACCGAGCGACAAATAAGATGCTCTCTGCGATGCGGCGTTTACCTTTGGCGACAAGAGTCCTCGCCTCTTTGGCATAAGGACTTTTCGGCATTCGCCCTATGAGATCTTCCCATTCGGTAATCGCCTTTTGCGTGTATTCTTGCTCCCGATCGATCTCCTCTGGTGCGTCCTTCCAGTAACTGTCACCGATCCGAAATAGAGCAAAGTCCACTTGGGGATGATGCGGATGCAGTTTTGCAAATTGCTCGTAGGCCAGCGCAGACTCGGCATAATGTCCAAGCTCAAACTGAGAATTGGCTATAAGTAACTCGGCTTCGGTCGCAAACTTACTGTAGGGGAACCTGGCCTTAAACTCCCCTAACCTCTGAACGGCGATCTCATAGTTTTCGTCATCGTAGGGCTCCTTGGCGATGCCAAAAGATTTTTGTGGATCGTTGGGGTCGAATTCCTTTTCAGAGCAAGCGCTTGTCATTACTGCTAAAATAAACAAAAGTAAGGTCAGCAGTGGGGCTCTCGACGGCATAACCACGACTCCGTTGCGACAACTAGACTTCAAAAGGCTATCTGGCTTCCGATAACATCAACCTAATGGCGTAACAGGTAATCGAGAACTGATCCACCTAATAACCAGATCGGCCCATGAAAAGCCCCCTGACATTTCAACCTGATAAAGCGGGAGGCATGCCTAGCGGGCAGACCCGGCGTAACTATTGGCTAGTGCTTCTGGCCATCCTGCTGGTTTCGCTTTTGATCCACGCACTGTCAGTACTCAAGTTAGATGGCAAAGTCCGTTCCCGCCCCAAAGCGAGCGTTGCACCGTCGTCATCCGTAAAGATTCGAGTTGTTGAGAAGCCGAAGCGTAAAACCAAAAC
>OMIY01000179.1 GCA_900299215.1 bacterium
CTAAACTGCCCGTTGTTACACGGTACCGTCATGGTGTCGGCACCGGTCAGGTAAACCTGACCTCCAGCCTCGCAAGTTCCGGTGATCGTCAAACTCGAAGAACTATCGTAAAATGGAGTCTGTCCCGGCTGGGTGACGGAAGGAGGCGCCGGAGCTAGGGTGTCGCGGATCCATGTTACATCGGTTGTATTGGAATCCAATTGCGATTGCGGGTCACGCTGCAGCACTGACACCAGGTACTGCCCGTCAGCGTTCTTGCCGAAACTAAAACTGAAAGCGCCGGCTACGCAATTTGCAATGTTGCTACCGGAGGACGGTGCACTCACATCCTGGGCAGTCACACTACCACCGATCACAACCTGCATATTGTTGTCACAGGTTCCGCTCACTGTGAACGAACTACCGTTAGTCGTGGCCCCACTACCAGACGGCTGAGTGATCACCGGAGGACCTGGCTGCGTAGGCGTTGACAGAGACGGAGATTGCGAACTTACAGTCAGACCAGACTGCCCTGAGGACGTCGCTACCGTCCATGTAAAATCTGCCGGCTGCGAAAAAGGGACGACTCCAAGTAGCCCTTGAGCGAACTGCAACTTATAAACACCATCGACTGTTTTACCGATCTCGAAGCCAAATTTGTCTGCCACGCATGGTTGGTAAAGTGCCCCGGAGCTTGGTACCTGAATCTCCGCAGAACTAACGTCACCCGTGACCACCACATCAAGTCCGCTGACACAGTTGCCCTCAAATCGAAGTGATTGCACCCCACTAGTCAAACTTGTGCCTTGGGGTAGGGTTAAGACCACAGGTGGAGTCACCGGCAGATCGGTAGTCCCCCCGGAACCACCTCCCCCCCCACCGGCATAGTTTTCAGCACCAGTCTCGGGCGCAGGCTGATCTGTTTCGGCCGCACCCTTTTTGTCCTTTTTACAGGCAGCAAGAATAGCGGTACTTGCGAGAGCCAACAGCCCTAACCGACCGCTTCCCATGGATGCCGAAATCTTCATCGGAGACTCCCAGGAGTACTGAGATCTCCGTCGGCAAACTCCTAAAAAACTTGAGCATTTTGATATTTTCTAGAAAATTCGTAGGCTTAGCCATGGTGGTTAAACACGGCTAAAAATCGCCACAGACTCGAATTCATTTTTTAAGGGAACTAGCACCGCTGCCAAAATCTTGTTGATACAATGCCACTGCAGCTTTCACAATGCCACGCGCGACCTCTGCATCTGCAAAATCTTCAACGACTACTTTCTTGCGCTCCAGGATTTTGTAATCCTCAAAAAACCTTTTGATCTCAGCAATGCGATGTGGTGGTAGCTCGGAAATTGAGTGGTAATGATTGAACTCAGGATCATGGACATGTACCGCAATGATTTTGTCGTCGGCCTCACCCTGGTCCACCATTTTCATGACACCAATAGGCCTTGCGTACATGATTGCAAGCGGAACGATACTCTCCTGCCCTAGTACCAACACATCGAGTGGATCTTTATCTTCACAGTAGGTCTGCGGGATAAACCCATAGTTGGCAGGATAATGCACGCTACTAAACAGAATGCGGTCGACTTTGATGAGTCCGCTTTCTTTATGTAGCTCGTACTTTACCTTAGAGCCCTTTGGCACCTCGATGACTACAGGAAACTCATTAGGTACGCTGTTGCCAATACTGACATCGTGCCAAGGATTCATGCTTAGAGGTCCTTCAGCCACTCAAGAAGTTGACGTCTGTGATCGCTTGCACTCAGGAGACTCGCGTAACTCCAAGTCAGGTGCCGCGCGCCACGCATAAAACCGGTATTACGGTCAAACTGCTCATCGAGCTCGCCAACTAGGTTGGCGTGATGCCGGATCCTAGCTACGTATTGATCACCTGACTCAAGCAGAGCATTGATGACTGCGCGGAAAGAATCCTGGGAACTTTTGACGACTACGTCCTTTGTGAAACGCTCCTGCCCACCGGTCAATGTTGCAACCAGTGATCCTGGCAAGCTGGCAAAGAAAGCTCGGTTCTGGGCGTTGATTTCCACGCGGCCGGCCTTGGCAAAGCCAAGTGCTGCACGGTAGTGAAGCTCGGCAAGAGCGGCAGTGGCGATAAACCACCCATGCCCTTGGGAGTTTGTGACACCGTCATAGCGATCTTCCGGGTAACGTCCAATTCCGGGAGCTAGAGCTAGTCCATCACCATCAACATTGCGCTGGTTGATTGGGAAAAGCTGTTTGAAGCTCTGCGAAATTCGGTACGCTGTTAGTAATACCCGGTCATCTGTCGGAGCAAAAAACTCGCCCTGATCATCAGTGTGCAACACGGCCAAAATCACAGCGACGTCGAGATTGGAGTTTTTGTAATCAATACCGCCGCTGCGATCATGGGTGGCAACAATATAACCGCGCTTATCGTCCCAGTAGCTTTCGGCAACAGCTGTCAAAAGCCTGGCCTGTGCGCTGTAGTGAGATGCTCTGGCCTTATCGCCGTTTTTCTGCATCCACTGCGCTCCACGCAAAAGCGCGCGGCGCTGCGCCAACACGTTGTAGAAGTGGCGGCCTTTCACCTCTTCCCAAAGGTCGAATGTCGGAGTTTGCCAATGGTGGGCGGTATAATCGAGGTATTGCGTCAGTGCCTCTTTAATGACACGAACCTCGCCCTGATCCACGAAAGTCGACTGCCCGTCGGCAGCAGCAATCGACAAGAAATTAAGCAGCGTCAAGGCACCCAGCGCTGGTCCATCTGTCTGAGGCCGACCCCAAGGTCTGTCGTACGGGGAGCCATCGACGTAGTACTTGGGCTCACCAATATTGGTGTAGTAGGCATCCACGGGACCGCTGGCCGTCGGGCGATCATTAATGCCCCTGACGAACACCGCATAGTTTCTCATGAACTCACCGAGTCGATTGCGTTCGGTGTGGTCGGTTTCAGTTTCGTATAATCTGGCGACGGTGGCCATCGTCAGAGCCGCATCGCGGGTCCAGTGATAGTAGTAGTCAGGATCTGCCTTAGAAGGTGAAGCCAGAACTGCACCGTTGCCAAGGAAGTTGTCCGTCATATGCCGTGCTGACTTGCGCATCTGTTGCTCGAGCCAGAATTGTACCGTCGCTTGAGCCTGAGCATTCGGAATCTTCTCGGTCTGGGATCCAGCACCATACCCAATTGCGCTGAAACCAAGCACCGCTGACACTACACAAGCGAGAGTCTTTGCCATGAAAATCCTCACGAAGGTCCGACCGAGTCATAAAATGTGCCCAAAGTCGTACCCGACATTTAAAGAAATTTCATCAAAATTTTTATTAGTTTGAGTAAATTAGCAGAACTAGCGTCCTATCCCTGCTTTGCTATGTCTTACCGGCGACCAATCGATTACAATCAGAGCTAACTCATCGAATTTTTTGCAACTTAAGGACAGCTTTGTGGCTGTTCTTCGCCTGGCGGAGAACGCATGGTCAGCTCTCATATCCAGAGTCCCAGGCTCAGGTCGCAGCCCTTATTGGGCCTAGCTTGTCTGCTGTTCGGCCTTTTCATCCTGAAGCCAGGTGCTGCCAGGGCTTTGCCAAGGGTCAGTGACGTCGACTGGAAGCTTTTTTATAATCAGCTGTTTGCACTTGAGATCCGCAAAGAGCTGAAAGCCCAAGGGGCTAATGACAGCGTGATCGATGCAACGATTCGCCAGTACAGTGGCTACACGCCCCTTAAATTTAACGAGGTGCTGACGAAGGTCCTAGGCGCCAACACGTCGGCCGAGGCCTTCAAATTGAGGCGCGCGATTTATTTCGACCACGTAGCTCAGAACAAAGTGACCAATCCGAGCTTTGACGCAGCAATTCCAGGCAACATCCGATCGAGTCCACTGGTGGCCGCTTATTTGAATCGTATTCAGGAAAACCGCGAGCGTCCTGTCTCCTTGCAGGAGAATTTTTTAACCTCGCCAGAGGGTGAAAACTTTATTCAGGCAGTGACAAAAGCCCAGGGAGGAGGGGCGTCACAGCAGGTTACATTGGTGCTAGTCCCTGGTTATGCTGCTCACGTGATTAAGTTCGCCATCTTTCCAGAGATGCTTGCCGACGCCAATCGTTACTGGGGTCGGCCCGACGGCCGGCCTATCCTAGCCGAACGAGGCCTCGACATAACCTACGAAGCCCCGAGCAATTTCTACAGTCGCGGCGAGGAGCGAGTGCATCCGTTTGACATCCTGACTCCCTCGGGTTGGGAGCTTGGTAATACCGTCGGATTCAATGCCGAAACGGCAGACCTACTCGCTAAATGGATTTATTCGCTGCCACAACGTTATGCTAACTCGAAATTTGTTTTTCTAGGCTACAGCAAAGGTGGCCCAACCATTTTCGAAATGCTCCAACGTCATCCCGACCTAAAAGAGAGAACTGCTGGAGTCATCACCTATGCCGGGGTCCTACAAGGAACTCATGTCGCCAGATTTGGTCGTGAGCAGATTTCGGGAGTTCTAGGCGCCAAATCAATTGCCGATTTGATCACCAAGGTTAGGTCGAAGACTGCTGAAGGAACCTTGGAAGCCATCGCCCCATTTCTAACGGCCTTTGACCTATCGGCAGTGAAAATACCACGGATCAAAGAGGTACTAAATTCATACGGTGTCGACACCACCAGCTTCGATGCTAATTCCGACAGAGTCCTTGACGGACGGGAGCTTCGTGAGGTGGTCGACGGGCTAGTCGACCTTGAGCCGTTGACTAGAGCTAGATGGAATTTAAGTTATTTCGACCGCTCCATCGTTGCCCCAGGGACATTTATTTTTAACCTGACTGCCGTCACAGATATTTCCACCTTTGCCAGCAACCGCATCAGCGGCGACCCACTTGGTCCTGAAACTTCAATATTAGCTCCTCAATTTACCGGTAATCGCCAAATTGACTGGTCAAAATTCAGCCTTGATGCCTGGTTTCTCTACCTCGCCTCTCAGCCTGGATTCAAGATGGCTCCTGGTGGGCTTTATGACACTCAAGTTGATTTGCAACACACTAAGACGCCGTGGCTTGACTCAAGCCCACTAACAGCCTCACTAACGGCAGAGGAGGTGAAAATTTTGTGGGACAACCCTGTCATCAGGGACCGCGTCTCGGCCCTCGGAGTGCGGAGCTTTGAAGACTTTCGCTCTTGGCCAAGGAGCAAGTTAATGGACGCGGACGCTGCCTCGAACATTGGAGCTTTCGATTTGGGAGAATTCAAGGGTCACCACTGGAGTCTATTTCTGCAGGCTTTCCGTCCACCGCGTGAGACTTCAGCGGATTTTGCTGTTTGGCAGTTTCCGCGTAAAGCTATGATGCGGGCACTCCTGCAAACGTTTGCCTTGTATAACTTAGTTCAGCAAACTTGAAATGAAGGGAGTGCGAAGTGCTCCGGTCCGCAACTTTTTTGAGCACGGTTTTGATAGCTCTATGTTTGCTACCCACTGTTGGTTGCAAACGGAGCAGCAAGGCATCTAAAACGAGCTCGGCTTTAGATGGAACTGCCGATCTAATCACCGTCAACAGCGCCACCGCCGATGCTGCCGACGCCTGCCGTAATAGTTTGATCAATCTCTGGACCAACGCCGTCAGCGATGGCCTTTTGGCTAATGGCGCACTTACAGGTCTGGGTACAGACTATCCTACAGGCAAAAAGCTCACGACCGACAGCGCCTATTTTCAATTGCTACGCATCTATTCTGTTATCGACTGGGAGCTACCTGCAGCCATCAAGCTTGCACAAAAAGATGGTTGTTTACCAGAAAATGTAAGTTTAGGAATAGGAACCTTCACCGACTCCTACGCCAAAACCAAGCCCGAGGTCTTTGCTGACGAGACTCGAGCCCTCAGAAAGCTTGAATCCTTGTTACCAATCGCTGTCCGCATCCCCACTATCATCCGCACCGATGACTTTGAAGATCCAAGATCTTGGCCACAGCCTTCGACCTTGAGTGAATCAATGCGCCAAGCCCAGTTTGCGGGAACAGCTGCTAAGCTAAGGTACGGACGGGAAATCGGCGCCCAACGCGACGACATCAAAGAAAAACTGCGGGCTATGTTAACCACCCTAACTCCGGTTGCTCTGTCTACCAGCGGCACTTTTCCTCCATCAGGTAGCGGTGAGGGAAAGTTATACGCCGAGCTGTATATGCCACCCTTCCATGAATTCAAGTCGGATCAAATCAATGACGTTGGCACCTGGCAACTTAAGCAGGGAATCTCCATGACCCCGCTCCCTAAAGAGGTCGACGTTAACGTCGCACGGATCACCCACATCGGGTACCTGGACCCACAAGAACCACCAAAGGAACCACTAATCAAATTTCAAATTTTTAAAGATTTTAAGAACCCAGACGAAGTTAGTATGAGAGTGGTCTTCGGTATGCTGGACCCAGACGGCGACGACAAAGGGCGCTTACCGCTTCGGGTCAATAATTATCGTAGCGCCTTTTTAGTCTCATTTTATCCCAACCTGGCTTTCGACAGTGAAGACGGATCCATCAAGAAATTTCTAAAAACACAAGTCAATAACGTCGCCAACCAGTTTCGCATCGATGCACGTATACACCAACTTACGCTGCGCCTTAAACGCGAAAGCGGCAAAGATCCCGTGCGCAACGGCGTTGACTCAATTTTACTTCACCCGCACTTTTCACTACGAGATTCAGACCTTTCATTTAGACTCAACCAAACTGCTGATAGCAATGCGGAAGCAAGAAATCTAAGCCGAGTTAGTTTTACTTGCACGCCTACCGGCATTCAGCAAAAACACAACTGCCACCGAGATTTTGGTGCCTACGCCGAGCTTGAAAGCTTTCTGCTCGAAGGACCTACTCGATTCTCGACCAGGATTGGTCGCCGCATCATGAAGACACTAAACCAACTCGTCGCTTATAACTCGAGATTCCTGATCAACTTAAACATGGATGCTATCGAGGCGGCTATAGACTTACAATTCGCGACCATCGTCAGTGAATTCATAGCGGAGCAAGACAAACACCGCTCAGAGATCAAAAAACGACTCGAGGAAGCTTTATTTTCAGAAGATCATGCTGCGAGCGGTGGCTAACCGCACGCAGCATGTGGCTCGGCTAACGAGCGTGACCTGTGGCTCTAGCTATCGGTCGTGACATCAGTAAAATAGCTCCCCCGGCTGCTAAACCTAGAACTGTGAGCAGGCCAAAAAATACGTCCTTTTGCATCAGACCGTAAAGGGCACCGATATAACCTGAAAGGATATTGCCAAAAAAGCTGGATAGAAACCACATACCCATCATCATAGATACCATGCGTGCGGGAGCCACCTTGGTCACCAAAGATAATCCGACGGGCGATAAGTAAAGTTCGCCTACGGTCATCAGCAGGGTGCAGACTACTGGCCAGAGCAAGCTACCCTTGCCGTCGCCCACGACGCGGGCTGCCACTGCCATGATGATGAAAGACAGACCGAGTATGGCACAGCCAATAGCCATTTTGGCCACACTAGACGGTTCCTTGCCGCGTCGCGCCTGCGATAACCAAAACATATCAAGAAGAGGTGCGAATAAGAAAATGAACAGAGGATTAAACGACTGAAACCAAGTCGATGGGATGGCAAAATTAAAAACCGTAGGCCAAACGGTGTTCTCGTCAGCCCATGTTTGCATGGTGTTGCCTTGCTGCTCGTAAACCGCCCAGAAGACGATGTTGAGAGTGCATAGCACAAAAAGCGCCCCGATCCGCCGCCATTCCTCCGACGTCAGCTTAGACGATGCTACCTCACGGGTACTGGAGCCCACTGCAGCGGCGCTAGTGGCCATTTTCAAATCTGGAGCCAGGTACCTTTGGCCCCATAGATAGATGACGAGACCCACAACCATGCCTATACCAGCAGCCGCAAAGCCATAATGCCAGCCGTACACGGCTGCCAAGGTTCCGCAAACTAGGTTACAAATAAAAGCACCGAGGTTTATACCCATATAGAAGATGGTAAAAGCGCCGTCTCGGCGCGGGTCCTCCTCATCATACAGGTTGCCCACCTGCGTTGAGATATTAGGTTTGAAAGCACCATTACCGAGAATAAGCAGCAATAGGGCCAGAAAAAACCAGTTCTCAAAGGCCATGACAAAATGCCCGAAGGCCATCAAAATGCCACCGAACACAACAGTCTTACGCTGTCCCCAGTAACGATCGGCTATCAAGCCACCTAGGAGCGGCGTCAGGTAAACGAGCCCGGTATACCACCCATAGATTACAGATGCCTGACCCTGCACATCCAATGGTAACATCGACTGAATCCAAGACCAGCCAATGACTGCGCCGGGTTCGCCGGCGACTCGCTCGCTGCCGCCTTGGAGCAGTTGACGACCGCTGACGAAAAGGTAGTTCACCATATAGAGCTTAAGCAGCCCACGCATACCGTAGTAAGAAAAGCGCTCCCACATTTCCGTAAGGAACAGGACAAAAAGTCCTATGGGATGGCCAAACAAAGTCCGGCCCTTGACGTGTTCTGGTAAACTCGCGGTCTCGTGCATCAACAGACTACCTCTCAACAAAATCTAGATCGCGACCAAAGGATTCAGGCAGTCGCCAGATTCCCAACAAAGACATAGCAAAACAAACAGCACCAACAATAGTCACGCCACTTACAAGGCCAATAGACTTACTGAGTAGATGTACGGACGCTGTAAGTACCACAACAGAACCCCTGATGATATTCGGAATCAGGATCGTCGCTGTCCCACGAAGATTGGTGCCAAATTGTTCCGCTGGAATTGCCACAAACAAGGCCCAGTAGCCCGAAAAGAGGCCGAGAACCGTAAAGATACCGTAATAAAGTCCAGGTGTACCACGTTCGAGAAGTACAAAACCGGCAAAGATCCATGCAGTGATACCAACCAGCACTACTAGGGTTCGCCGGCGACTGTGCCACAACTGGCTTAGCCAACCAGCGCCAAGACTACCGAGTGAAAGGCCCACATAGTAGTAAATCACACCCTCACCCGCTGATACCGGCTCGGTCGCCCCGAGGGCTGCACAGATCTCCGGGGAGAAAGTGACTAAAATACCGATGACAAACCAGGTGGGCATGCCAAGTAAGATGCAGTGAGCCAGACGACGGAAACGGTCTCGGCTATTGAAGAACCAGTCCAGTCGTCCTCGCGGCAGTTCGCGCAAATTGCGCATATGTTCGTACATTATGGACTCGCCAAGGGGCAGGCGAGCAGCAAGCCCCACAAGTCCAAGCACTCCCCCAACCAAATAAGCCGTCTCCCAATCGGTGTGTGCTGTGACAATTGCGGCCGCAATTGCGCCGATGACGCCAATTCCTGCCACAAAGCTCGTGCCAAAGCCGCGAGTCAGGCGCGGCAGCATCTCGCTAACGATTGTGACGGAAGCACCAAGTTCGCCCGCCATACCAAATCCAGCAAGAAACCTCAGAATGCTGTAAGAGTCGACTGTGGTAGCAAAAGCGTTGCTAATGTTGGCGATCGAATAAAGTGCCGCAGATATGAAAAGAACCGGCAGCCGGCCGATTTTATCCGCCAAGATCCCCCAGAGAAAACCACCTAGGAGCATCCCCAGCATCTGCAAGTCGAGCAGATCAAACCCTGTCTCCAACAGGTCGTGACCGGTCACACCCATGCTTGTAAGACTCGGTATCCGGACGATACTAAACAGGACTAGGTCATAAGTAACGACGAAATTTCCCAATGCAGAAGCTAGGACCGGCCGATTTAGCACAGCGTTTTGCCAAGCAGCACCACTTAAAGCCTCTGATTCACTTTGCGCACCCATACATGCACCCGTAACTCAACGAATCAAATGAGATTTATGACAACTTACAAATCTAGAGCCACCTGATTGCCGGCAAGTTTAGCCCAGCTCAGCCTCTGTGTCACTTACTCGCGTCAAGGCTATCCAGAATGGCAGGCAACTTGCAGTGATTGCTGGTGGAAGCATGAGGAATCACGATGCTTAAACAAACCGTTGACAATTCCCCCGCCCGAACTAAACCGCCCTCAAGTCGAGAGCCATGGTGGGCATTTAGCCTCGTTCTAACGTTGCTACTTGGCCTAATGGTTTACCTGCTAATACCCAACCCGCGCGAATCCAGTACGGGCCTAAGCTATAGCGAGTTTCTGGCAAAACTAGAACAGGGTGAATTAGCCACAGTCGTTTTGAAGGGCGACGAGATCTTCGCCGATGCAAAGCCACAAGACCCAACTGGTACCATGGGCCAGCACTTTCGCATCGTCGCTATGGAAGATCCTGGCTTAGTTGATCGGCTTCGGACGAAAAACGTCCGTTTTTCACGGGAACTCTCTGGATCTTGGACGTCCGGATTACTGTCATGGCTTTTGCCTCTAATAATTTTTTATGGATTTTGGAGTTTTATATTCCGGCGCGCCGCTGGTTCTCAAACAGGAATCCTGGCCATGACCAAATCGAAGGCGCGTGTTTATATGGAAAAAGACATAGTCACCACCTTCGCAGATGTTGCCGGCATCGACGAAGCCAAGGCCGAGCTTGAGGAAGTCGTAAATTTTCTAAGAGAACCAGCGCGCTTTGCACGACTAGGCGGTAGGATGCCCAAAGGTGTGCTTTTGGTAGGTCCCCCAGGTACCGGCAAAACGCTGCTGGCTCGGGCCATCGCCGGAGAGGCTGGAGTGCCTTTTTTCTCGATTAATGGATCTGAGTTTGTCGAGATGTACGTTGGGCTGGGAGCAGCAAGAGTTCGCGATCTTTTTCAAGAAACCCAAAAAAACGCACCTTGTATCCTCTTTATCGATGAAATCGACGCTCTCGGAAAATCCCGCGCACTAGGAATGGGCCACATTGCGGCAAATGACGAGAAGGAGCAAACCCTAAACCAGCTACTTGCTGAAATGGACGGCTTTGACCCGCGTGAAGGCGTGATACTACTAGCCGCTACAAACCGACCAGAAATCCTTGACCCGGCGCTGCTGCGCGCCGGGCGCTTTGACCGACAGGTCTTGGTGGCTCTTCCAGATCAAGCTGGACGGCGACAAATTTTAAATGTCCACCTTAGAAACATCACAGCCGAATCCAGTTTGGCTATCGACCATATTGCAGCTTTGACCCCAGGATTTTCTGGCGCGGACTTGGCTAATCTGGTTAATGAAGCCGCCCTCGTTGGTACGCGACGCGGTGCTGATGCAGTGAGCGAAAGTGACTTTACTGTAGCCATTGAACGAATCGTTGCCGGATTAGAACAACGCTCGCGCCTGATGAACCCGGACGAAAGGCGACGGATTGCGATTCACGAAATGGGCCACGCAACAGTAGCTCTATCACTCGGAACCACCGACAGGGTTCATAAAATCAGCATCATTCCGCGCGGCATGGGAGCCTTGGGCTATACGCTACGACGCCCGACTGAGGATCGCTACGTGCAAGTGCGATCGGAGCTATTAGACAAGTTGGCGGTGCTGCTTGCGGGAAGAGCAGCCGAGTGCGAAATCTTGGGGGAACCATCCACCGGTGCGGCGGATGATCTAGCCAAAGCCACCAGCCTGGCCAGATCGTTGGTCACAACTTTGGGAATGAGTACTAGTTTGGGCCTCGCGGTGAGTGAAGAGGATCAGGCCCCCTTGTTAGCCCCAAACATTGGTTTGGGAATGCGTTCGACTATTGGCGCGGCAACTGCCGATCTGATTGCGCAGGAGATTCGCCAAATTTTGGACGATTCTTACGCTCATTCAATTGCTTGCATCAGAACCAACCGTAGCCTGCTCGATGACGGTGTCTCAATGCTACTCAAGTCCGAAACTCTGGACGAGGCAGCAATCACTGAACTCTGCATAAAGCATCCACCGAAAAAACTGCCGACCTGCCCCCACACGAATCCGCAGGGAGATTTAGGAAGCGTTGTCAATTTAGCAAGTTTTGGGGACCAGTAATGGACTTCGGCCCCACCCCGCAAAACTAAAGAAGCACCACATCCCTACCGATCCTGTAACCAGAGGAGGATCGGCCCATGTCATTTTCTGGAGAAGAACTAGACGAGTTTAAAGCGGAATCGCTTGAGCTTCTCGAAAATGCCGAGAAACAGCTCCTTTCCATCGACAAAGGTGGGGACTTCCGCGCAGCCTTCGACGCCACCTTCCGATGCTTCCATAATCTCAAGGGAGCCGCCGGGATGATGGACCTAGAGAAGTTACAGGTCCACACCCACAAACTCGAAGAGCTACTGATGGGCTTTAAAGAGGCCACCAGTATGCCTAAACCTTACGTCACACTGTTTCTTCGTGGCATCGATGCTTCACGCATTCTTATTGATGGCGGCGACGTAACTTTTAATTATGACGTCGAATCAGAACCCGCTCCCCGTGAAAAGCCAAAGGCGCCTGAACTCTCTGCCGAGGCGATTGACGAGTTCCTATCTGAGTGCGAGGAAATCGTCGAACGCGTATCAGCAAACCTTCAGACAATCGAAGGTGGCAACGAGATCAAACCGCGCACTGACGACATATACCGTGACATCCATTCCATGAAAGGATCTGCCTACCTTTATGGTTACAAGAAGCTGGGCGACCTAACCCACGCCATGGAGTCCAGTCTTGAAAAAATTCGCCAGGAAACCCACCTCCCCTCGAAGGAACTGCTGAACGCGCTGTTTCGCAGTCTAGAAATCATCGATCAATATGTCACACTAGTGCGATCAAAAACCGACCGAAGCACACTCGACCTATTGATTCCGAACCTAGAAAACGTGCTTAACCTCTGCGCTGCCAACCTCCCAATGAATTTTAGTGAAGCTGCAAAGCCCACTTCAATAGATGAACCCGTAAGCGTCCCAGTCAGCAAGGAACCTCCGCAGGCGGTGCTTGGCAAAGAAAGCGAGGGGGCCACCTCGATTCGAGTCCCAATTTCGCTGCTCGACAACCTCATGACCCTTATGGGCGAGATGGTACTAGTCCGTAACCAAGTCATCCAGTTTTCCAACAAGTCGGATGACCTTGAGTTTGTCAGCATGAGCAAGCGGCTCAATGTCGTTACCAGTGAAATTCACGAAGAGATGATGAAGACCAGGATGCAGCCTATCGGCAACGTCCTAACCAAGTTTAACCGTGTGGTCAGAGATCTATCGCAGGATCTAGGTAAACAGATCAATCTTCACCTTCATGGAACCGAAACTGAACTCGACAAATCACTACTCGAGGCTATCAAAGACCCACTAACGCATATCGTCCGCAATTCCTGCGATCATGGCATTGAAACTCCTGATGTCAGGCGCAAGGCGGGGAAGTCTGACGTTGGCAACCTCACCATCAAATCCTATCACGAGGGCGGACAAGTCATTATTGAAGTTCAAGACGATGGAAAGGGCCTACATCGCGAAGTCATCTTGCAAAAGGCTCTTGAGAAAGGGCTTATCACGCAGGCAGAGGTTGGCTCCTATAGTGAGAAGCAGGTCTTCAACCTCATCTTCGAAGCAGGATTCTCAACAGCTGCCAAAATCACCAACGTATCTGGCAGAGGCGTCGGGATGGACGTCGTCCGCACCAATATCGAACGAATCGGTGGGACGGTCGAGCTTGCTAGCATTCCAGGTGCGGGAACCAAGACTAAAATCAAAATCCCACTCACTCTGGCCATTATCCCGGCCTTGATAGTCAGCAGTGGCAATGGCACCTACGCCATTCCTCAAGTGCGACTTGAAGAACTCGTCCGCGTTGAGCAGTCTTCAACCACAAGCCGTGTCGAGATCGTTCATGGAGTACCGGTGTTTCGCTTACGGGGAAACATTCTCCCGTTAGTCGATCTCAATTCCGTATTGACACGGGAAAACCGCAACGACTATCGCGATGGCACATTAAATATCGCAGTTCTAAACGCTGATCAGTTTTCGTTCGGCCTGATCATTGACCGAATTCAAGACACCGCCGACATCGTCGTCAAACCTCTCAATCGCCTGATTAAGTCACTACAGATATATTCAGGAGCTACAGTTTTAGGTGACGGTGCCGTCGCCCTAATCCTTGACATCCCAGGTATCGCTAAAGTCGCAAGACTGGAAACAGCCGCTGCTCGGGCCATTGAAACCTCGGAAGATCTGGCAGAAAAAGCCAAAGCTTCCTCCGAAGTTCAAGACTACCTCATAGTTCGACTAAACTCCCCGACCAAACACGGTATCGTCCTCGGTTTTGTACACCGCCTTGAGGAGTTCAAGAGAAGTGAAATCGAGTATTCCGGACGCTTGCCGGTGGTAAGGTATCGCGATGTCATTCTGCCTCTAATCTCCGCCAATGAGCATCTCGGTTATCCCGAAGGCACGAAATCATCACAGTTTGTATCCGTGGTCGTAATCAAAAAGAAAGAAGCACTCTACGGACTAATCGTTGATGAAATCATGGATACGCTTTCTACCTCTGCAGATCTAGATTCGAAAATTAACGCCCAAAATGGCATCTTCGGATGTTTGAATACCCCAAACGAGCTGATAGTTATTATCGATCCATTTGATATTATCGAGCGTCAGTACCCTAACTCCAAACAACAGGAACTGTACCCAGCACCTTCTCTTGCTGCGGATTCTGGGGCTCAGGCCGTCGACGGGAAGTTCCCAAAAATTCCGGCGACGATCCTCTTGGCTGAAGACACCGCCTTCTTCCGCAAAGCAATCAAAGCAGTACTAGAAAAAACCGGTTACCGCGTGGTGTGCGCGAATGATGGGCAGGAGGCCATGGACCTTTTAGCTGATCCAAAAAACACCTTTGATCTCGTGGTATCGGATATTGAAATGCCCCGTTTAAACGGGTTTCAGTTGGCTGAAGCGATACGAAAGCACCATGCTCACTCAAAACTCCCAATGCTTGCCGTTAGCTCGCGCGCTGACATCCATTCGATGGAGGCAGGACTTAAAGCCGGATACGACCGCTATCTCGAAAAACTCAAGCCCAACATACTTTTGAGCGCCGTGTCGGAGCTCATCCTAAAAGCGAGGAAAGCCGCATGAGCGTCACTGCCGTCGACTACGTAAGAAGGCGTCCAGTCGAGCAACTCACAACCTTTCTTATTGACGGTCACCTCTTTGGCATCGATGTGCTTAAAATCGAAGAGGTCACAGGCAAGCAAAAAGTTTACGAAGTACCGAGATCGCCAAACTTTATTCGTGGCCTGGTTAACTTGCGCGGGCAAATAGTTACAGCTTTGGGACTGCGGGAGCTTTTTCAAAAGGATTCGAGCCGACGCGACGACCAAATGTCCGTTGTCTGCAAACTTGATGGAAATCTGGTTGCATTGGTTGTCGACTCTATAGGCGATGTAGTCGAAATCGAACGTTCTTTATTTGAATCACCTCCGGACACAATCCCCTCCGAGGTTCGACGCTTTATCAAGGGGATTTACAAGATGAACGGTCAACTCATGAGTGTGATTGACCTTGGTGCGATAGAGAAGGAGTTTTCCCCCAACACCGATCCCGCAACGACAAGAATCAATTAAACAATAGCCCAGGAGTCAATCATGAGCGCACTTAAGAATGCTGAGAATCTAGTCTACGGAATGAACAAAGTCATGGGTCGACCAGAGACCGATGATCCTGCTGCGATGCTTCAAGCCGTTAATCGTTCTCAGGCTGTTGCTGAATTCAGTATGGATGGGCTGCTTTTGAACGCAAACGACAACTATCTAAAGCTTACTGGTTATGAATTAAGTGAAGTCAAAGGCCGGACTCACAGCATGTTCTGCGACGCTAATTATTCACAGAGCGATAAATACAAAGTCTTTTGGGAAAGACTGCGCCATGGCGAATTTGAATCCGGCGAATATAAACGCATAGGCAAAGGTGGGCGCGAGATATGGGTTGCAGAGTCTTACAATCCAGTCATGGACGCTAGCGGTAAGCCGTGCAAAGTTATCACCTTCGCTACCAACATCACTGAGACGCGCCAGGAGCTACAGGTAAGAACTGCCATCATGAATGTCACTAGCATCGTCTCTGAGGCCAACCTCAAGGGCGACATCATGAGCATTAATGAAAAGTTCATTGAAGTATCAAAATATAGTCGCGAAGAGCTCATCGGCAAGCCACACAATACGACCCGTCACCCCGATATGCCCAAAGAAGTATTCAAGGAGATGTGGGCAACTATCGCTCGTGGCAAGATGTTCCGCGGCATAATCAAAAATAGGGCCAAGGACGGCACCCCCTATTATGTTGATGCCGTCATCGCTCCCATTCTAAGCGAGCGTGGCAGACCAAAGAAATACTTAGGTGTGCGCTACGACATCACTGCCATGGAAACCGAACGCCAAAACATGCGCGGCGTGATCAGAGCTATCGATGCTTCGTATGCATACATAGAATTTGATACGTCGGGAAATGTCACTATGTGTAACAAGAATTTCACCGAGACCATGGGCTATAGCCAAGAAGAGGTCACCGGTAAGCATCATCGACTGTTCTGCGAATCCACTTATGCAAACAGCCTCGAGTACAGCCAGTTCTGGCCAGATCTAAAAGCAGGCCGCACCAAGAGCGGCATCTTTAAACGCGTCACCAAGATGGGTCGTGAAGTTTGGTTACAGGCTGTATACGCCCCAGTCACCGACGAAGTCGGACGCGTAGTTAAAGTCCTTAAGATCGCAACTGACGTTACCGAACAACAAAACATGATCACGTCCATTCAAGAAACTTCTGCGACTCTCGCAAGTGCTGCAGCTGAGCTTACCGCAACAGCTACAGAGATGGCAAAAATTGCTGGGCGCACCAGTCACGAATCCGAGTCGGCTGCAGCGGCCTCGGAGCAGGTATCCGCAGGAGTTCAGACTGTTGCTACCAATGTCGAAGAGATGGTTGCCTCGATTAAAGAAATTGGCAGATCCACTCACGAATCAGCGCAAATGGCAAAGCAGACCACTGCGAAAGTCCAAGAATCGAATGCCATCATCACTAAGCTTGGTGCGAGCAGTCAAGAAATTGGCGCTGTTATTAAAGTGATCAGTTCGATTGCTCAGCAGACCAATCTGCTCGCTCTAAACGCCACAATCGAAGCAGCGCGCGCCGGCGAGGCTGGCAAGGGCTTTGCGGTAGTTGCCAACGAGGTTAAAGAGCTGGCAAAACAAACAGCCAAAGCCACTGATGATATCACTAACAAGATTGGTGCAATACAAACCGACACCAAGTCAGCAGTTGACGCTATCTCGGGCATTTCCCAAGCAGTCGAGAAGCTAAACGGCCTGTCCGGCGTGGTTGCCACAGCAATTGAGGAGCAAACAGCGACTACCAATGAGATTTCCCGCGTCGTTGTTGAGTCGAAAAAAGGTGTCGAAAGTATAGCTCGGACCCTTAAAACTGTTTCCACTGCTGCAAATGAGAGCACCTCTAGTTCCAATCAGACTTTGACGGCATCTCGCGGACTAGCCCAATTATCTGAGAAACTATCGCAGCTCGTCAAAAAGACGCAAAAAACGGTTTAACTAGACTCATGCAAAAGCTCAAAGTCCTCATCGTCGACGACTCCGCCGTGTACCGCACTCAGATCAGTGCGGCACTCGAGGACGTCGACTGGCTTGAAACCATTGGCACTGCCGCTAATGGCCGCATAGCCTTAGAGAGGATCGAGCAGTTTAAGCCTGATTTTGTCATTTTAGACCTGGAAATGCCGGAGTTGGATGGCATTGGAACGCTGCGCGAACTTAAACAGCGTCGGCTGCGTTGCAAGACCCTGGTTTTTTCATCGTTATCTAAAAAAGGCAGCGAAATCACTCTACAGGCTTTGTCGCTTGGGGCAACCGATTTTGTCGCCAAACCTGACAGCAACTCTTCCCATAGTGACACGCCAGCTGAGAGAATAAGGGCTCTGCTCCTTCCAAAATTGGAGGCATTGAGACCGAGCACCGTGATTCATGTTGATAGTCGTCGCTCTAGTGCTACAACGAAGAGATCTGGTGTCATCTGGGACATATTCAAACCTCGGGTCGTCGTCATTGGCTCCTCTACCGGCGGACCCACGGTTCTTGAAAAAATTGCCGGCCTGCTCAAGCCGCCATTTTCTGTCCCTATTGTCATTACTCAGCACATGCCACCAGTATTCACAGCAACATTTGCTGAACGACTTGGCTCCATCGCCAAGGTCTCGGCTGTGGAAGCAAAAGACCAAATGCCCCTCGAGTCTAACAAGATTTATGTGGCTCCCGGCGACTTCCACTTGCGTATTACTGGGACAGCTGAAGATCCAGTGCTTACCTTAGATCAAGGCCCCAAGGTCAATTCCGTGAGACCAGCAGTTGATCCCCTCTTTGAGTCTGCCGCAGCAGTCTACGGTGAGCGATGTCTAGCTATCGTGCTAACTGGCATGGGCGCCGACGGCCGGACTGGAGCCCAAGTGGTCAAAAATCACCGCGGAGCCGTCATGATCCAGAGCGAAGACTCTTGCGTAGTATTTGGTATGCCTGGTGCTGTTTTTGCCACAGGTAACTATGATTTGATCGGAGATCCAGAACAAATAGCTCTGTGGATGAACGAAAAGATAAGCTTACAGTTTCCACATTTTTCTACCCATGGAGGTAGGCGTGTTTGAAATTTTAATTATCGACGACACAAGATCGGTGCATGCATTTCTGCGCTCCGTGCTTTCGCCATTCACTGACTTATCACTCACCAGTGTTGCTAATGGATCTGAAGGTCTGGTCACATTGCAGAGTGGCAAGCAATACGACTTAATTTTACTTGATTGGGAAATGCCAGTGATGGACGGTCCAACGACCTTCACCGCGCTGAGAGCAACTGGGTGCCAAACTCCAGTGGTAATGATGACGACCAAAAACGAACCTGATGATATCGCCCGCATGCTGCGCGCTGGAGTGAATGAGTACATGATGAAGCCTTTTACCTTAGACATACTGCTCGAAAAAATCGAGTTTGCCACTGGAAAGGTGATTCGCCTTGCTTCTTGAGCGAATATTACAATTTTTCGCTAAAGAGATCGAAGCCGAGTTAGGCATCGTCTACTCAGAGAGCAATTACTTTCAGCTACAAAATCGCCTTGAAGAGATTGCCAAACAAGTAGGTGCGAACGATATTTATGCCCTCTACGAAAGTGCCAAAGGTGGGCTCACCGGCCCGTTGAAGCAGTTACTTCTAGACATAGCAACTAACAATGAGACCTCATTTTTTCGCGACCCAAAAATCTACAAATCGATAGAGACTCTATTATTTGGTCAAGATACCAGCCCTCTCCAACCCTATGAAACTCTGCGTATTTGGTCCGCTGCGTGTTCGACTGGGCAAGAGCCATTGTCCCTGGCCATGATGCTGACAGAGAGAAGTGAAAAGACCAAGGCTGCACTCTCCTTTAACATACTTGCGACCGATATTTCTGAGCGCGTCCTCAACAAGGCCAAAACAGGAGTCTACACACAACTTGAGGTGCAAAGAGGGTTACCTGCCCCAATGATGCTTAAATATTTTACTAAGGATGATCAAGACCGTTGGACTGCCAGTATGGAGCTGCGGCGACACATCGAATACGGGAAATTGAATTTGCGAGATAAATTCGGATTTAATGGCCTCTTTCATACCATATTATGCCGTAATGTACTGATATACCAAAGTGTCGAAGGTAAACGAGACATCCTCACGCGCATCACCGAGGCGCTTTGCCCGGGTGGCTACCTAATCCTAGGCGCTGGTGAGAGCTTAATCGGACTTTCTAATGACTTTGAACACAAAACCGTTGACGGTGTGATCATCTACCGAAAGAAGATACAGCAACAGACCCCAGAGAATTTTGAGAAGTTGGAGAAGTTGGCATGAGACTCACTTTAGCACTTGTGCTAGCGTTAAATGCAGCCTCCTGCCAATCAGTCCGTTCTAAACTTGAAAGTGAAGACCAGCCATTTGACTTTTGTAGCCGTAGTGACCGCTATCCAAATAATTTTGATCGGTCTGTTTGGAGTGCAGAAACCGTACAAAATGCACTTGGCTTCCTTACAGAGGATCCACGCTTAAAAGGCAAGGCAACCTCAGCATATGCAGTTAGTTACCGTCGCATGACAGCTGCACGAGACCAAGCTCGTTGTCATTCCGGTGTTTTGGTGGATAAGAGCGAAGCCATGAATCTCCTAACTCATGAGCTAGCCGACATTATGACTCGTTGGTATATCACTGAGACTAAACTTTGTCTCAATGACAAGCTCGGTAACTCAAATGGCTTTTGCGGACTCTATCAGCGCGCGGTTAAGGACAACTATGACTCTCTCTCCGTTGCCATGGCAAATACTGCCGTGTACCTTAGTTCACACATAGCATGGTCCCTCTCAGCGGTCGCCTACAACGATGAATTCTGGGACCATTTTCCTGATGCAGCAACGCATCATACGCGCGGACCTTTAGAACCAGCTCTGGCTGCGCGCAAGACTTGGCTGCGTGATTTCAAGCCAAGTTACGACCGCTTCAATGAGTTCCTTGGTAATAGCCTTGAGGTGGTAGCAAAAGCTCTTGAAGACGCTGGGCTCCTTCGCGACCATGTCCTTTTAGCATCCACCCACATAAGCAAAATTTTGCCATGCAAAGCAAAATTCTTTAGCGGTATTCGAGATAAATCATTCAGTGCGGCTCTTGACATCCTTGACCTCAACCAGCCGGAATATCACCCCATGCTACGGCGTGATCGCACCCGCTATGTCCTAAATTACACTGAATTTGCACAAACTACTGACAACTCCTCCGTACCAGCTTCAGTGCAAGCCAGTGAGGATTTTGCTCTAACTGCTCTTGCAAGCCCTGCAGCCCGATTGACCTATCGCGAGCTACTTGGCGGGAAGACGGACTTTGTTTTCAAATGCGACACTATGTAAAACTTGCGAATCACCGAGCCCTTGATGTTTTAGCTTTTTTCCCAACGCTGAAGCTCCGCATCAAATCCGCCCAAATCAACGGGTTTCGAATACACTAGGCGCAAATTGTGTTCACTTAGCACCTGACGCGTTAACTGGGGCAGAGGACTCAACCAAACTAGCCTGCCGCCACTAGCGAGCTCAGTCGCTAGCTTTGGCAAGAGACATTGGAAAAGTTGCTGCAAAGTCCCGCGATGAACACGACGTCCCATCGGTGGATTTGAGATGATTAGAGTAGGCCGAGGGGGTGCAAAAAAGAGGCAGTCAGTCTTAAAGGTTTGTACAAACGATGCACATCCCGCTGCTTCAGCGTTAGATCTCGCGGCTTGAATAGCGCGCTCGTCCAGATCTGTGCCATAAAGTGCGCTGGCGGAACCGTGCCGCCAACACTCGATTAATTCTGTACCCGATCCAACAAATGGATCCCAAATGATGTCATCGGGGCGCACCTCGGCTACGCGTGCCAAAGCTGCAGCAATTGAGGGATGAGAAGCTGCCGGCACGTCAGCTAATCGGTAATTGAAACGAGGATCTTCGAGATATTTTGGGCACAAGTCGAGATGCCATTTACCTCCGACTTTAGTCTGTCCAAATTCCCAAAGACTACTGCGTGGATCGTTGACAAAACTTGGCACTGTGTCAGCAAGAAACTGAACCGCTCGCCAAATTCCCGCATTGGTGAGCTTTGGCATTTGCAAGCGATATCGGACTGGTCCCTCGGTCAGACTGCCAAGCAGAGTCGCGACCTCGCCAGAGCTCAATGCTGCTGCAACTGCCTGTATCGAGTTGGCCTTGGTGACGACAGGCAGGCTGAAATTCAGGATTAACCGTAAAGCCCAAAGCTGACGTAGGCTGCCACTATGCGTGATGGCGATGATGCCGTCGGCAACTTGGACAGCGTCCTGCCAGCCGTGTTCCCGTGCTTCGGCAATGACCAATTCTTCTAAACCGCGGCGGCACCAAAGCCAGACGGTAGTATCCTTGGGTAAGTTCACCTCATCGAGAATGCAACCACCCTCAAGTCGACTTAACTCTCGCTGAATAATAAGCTGAGCCTTGCCAACCAGCTCCCTAACGTCATTTGCTGAAGAATTTTTAGCTACTAAGGACTCAATCTCGACCTTAGCGCTTTCTCTCCCCACCTTCGCAAGCGATCTAATGGCAGCTTTTTTGATTTCTTCACGCTGTCCTTTTGCCCGTAGTTGCCCGAGCAAGGCTGCCTCGCTGTCGCTACCGGGCAATCGGCCGAGAGCATTTATGGCATTTAATCTCGTCTTTAAATCGGAGTCATCAAGAAGGCTAAAGATGAGTGCGCGTAAGCTTTGATCTGGGTGCCGTTCTAGCAATTTACCGGCCAAAGCCGTGAAGCGGGCTCGAGCCGGCCTGACACTGAGCGGCAGGTGACGCAAAACGAACGCTAAACTTGCTTGGCCACCGCGAAGCAATGCGCGAATGATCAATTCACTATCTTTTTCCTCAGTAGTGCTAAGCAGATGGCACAGGCGATCGAGATCGCGAATGCCAGGCGTGTAGCCAGGATGTCGCACCTTTAACAAAAGGGCTTCGTGATCTTTTGATTGATCTTGCTCGATCATTGCTGCCCTCTTTGGCTAGACCTGGATTCAAGCGCTCGCCGAATGAGGTGGCGCGAAACTTTAGTCTTTGGCACTGGAAAATCAAACCAAAAACGGACATCTTCATCCAGTCCCACACCGTGCATAAAATTGTAAACAGCTTTACGCAAGGCGACACCCAATGCATCGTGATCGACTCCAGTAGGATCCTCGAAGTCAAGATCATTGTGGGCAAAGGAAACTGCTGGCATTGGTAATAGATTAATGCCGAATCGCGCTGGGTCACGCCCGATCGGGCTATGCGCTGTCACCGAGAATCGATGCCAAAAGGCTGAAGTGATACAGCCAGCGGCAAATAGCTGGCGGACCCGTTCCAAAGCGTCGACAGTCTCTTCAACGGTTTGAGTCGGAAATCCATACATAAGATAAGCGTGTACTAATATTCCGGCCTGTGACAGTGCATGGGTGACTCTGGCAACTTGCTCTACTGTCACGCCCTTATTCATGAGTTTTAGCAAGCGGTCTGATGCCACCTCAAGACCACCACTTACTGCAACACATCCAGCCGCTCGCATCTTTGCAGCGACTTGAGATTGCGCGAAGGTTTTTTCAAAGCGAACGTTCCCCCACCAGGTGCAGCTAATGTCACGCGCCAAAAGTCGCTCGGAAAGAGCGAGCAGAGTCTTTGGCGGAGCGGCCTCATCGACAAAATGAAATCCAGACTGTCCGGTCTCATCAATCATAGCGACCATCCGGTCGGCAATTAGATCCGCGGCTTGTTCCTCGTAAACACCTATGTAGTCCAAACTGATGTCACAGAAGTTACATGACTTCCAATAACAGCCGTGAGCGAGTGTAAGTTTATTCCATCTTCCATCTGACCAGACTCGATGCATCGGATTTAACATCTCTAGGAGAGACAAATAACGATCCGTGGGCAATCCATCGTAGGTTGGGGTACCAGTATCCTTGAGCGGAATATCATGCTCTAAACTCGAGGATTTAAGGACCACGCGTCCGTCTTCTTTAAGGTAGGTTCGCAACAGCTGGTCTTTGTTTCTTCGCCCTTGAATCAAATCTAGTACGCACAGCAGCGGTCGTTCGCCGTCATCTAGCGTGATGAAATCGACGTAGTCAAAAATCCGGGGATCGGTCAAAGAACGCAGTTCAGTGTTGACATAGCCACCACCCATAATGATTTGGATGGTCGGATCTAGAGCACGGATTGTCTCAGCCATTCTCAAAGCACCGTATACGTTTCCGGGAAAAGGAACAGTCAACCCAATAACTGTGGGGCGATGGCGTTGTACCAGTTCGACTGTAATTTCCCTGAGCAGCTCATCAACCAAGGAGGGTGGAGCCAAAAGAGCCGCGGCCAGCGGATCAAATGTGGGTACGCTGGCTGCAAGCTTTTCCCCATATCGTGAAAGCGTGAAATGCTCGTCAACTGCGTCATGTATCACATCGGCGAGATCATCAAGAAACAAGGTAGCTAGGTGCTTAGCTCGATCCTGTACGCCCAGTACGCCAAAGGCCCAGCCTAGAGCGTCGCCCTCTCCACCGTCACCGGGAGCGAATTGAGCCAGCGCGGCTTCCATCCGCGGGCCCTCGGGCAGGAAGTCACCACCCGCAATACGCATCGCCAATGTCGAATCTCGACCTTGGAGGAATCTGATGGTTGGCTCTACGGTGCGTAAGTAGTGTGGCAGATGACTCATAAAATGCTGCACCGCGACGGACGGCTTCCATCGCTTTTTGCCGGTAAGTTTTTTGCCGGACTGCAACTTAGTCTCCACCGCTTTCGCAACGTTCAGCAAACCTTCGCGGGAGAAAAGCCTCAACACAAGTTCAAGAGCCGGATCAGCTTGACGAGTTTCAAACCCCCGGGACCGCAGAAAGCCGGTCAGATAGGCCGTCGCTGGGTACGGGGTATTGAGTTGAGTCATTGGTGGGGTAAAAAGCAAGATGCGCATGGTGCCCGCCTTACCATAAACCGCATGGCTCAGTCCATGGCGACCTTCGGGCTAAACGACTGAATACGCTAGTGTTTAGTAAATGCTTCGTCGTTTAAGAAAAATAACTAGCATTTACAGTGCCTTAAGTTAGACCCCTGTGAACCGATAGGCCTTCTGAGGAGCACTCTAGCTAGGGAGAAATCCGCATGCAGGAAGGCCAAAGTCAAAGAGACGATACCCAAGTGGTCTCAACCGCCGCCTTAACTGGTACCGGGGCCTTGATGGCCATGTTGGCAGTGGGGTCGTTGGCCGTTTTAACTGACCTTGCACACTATGACTGGATGGGGTTCGGGCGCTCTGGCGAACTAAAGCTTGTTGCTGAGCACTTAACTGCCCTCCCAAATAACTTTGCCATCGCCACTTCAGAGTCTATTCGCGCGACGATCGATGAAATGCTCACCTACCTCAGTTCAACGGTAGTTGTTCCCAGGCTGATGGTACAGATCTTACTTCTTATCAACGGCCTGATCTTGGTGGCTGCTATTGCCTCGCAGATTTTGATCTGGCGATTACGTCGACCCACCAAAGCTGGGAGGAGCAAAAGAATTGCAGGTGCCACTTCCACCACCGCGTACGGATCTCCCAGAGCTAGAGATAATCCCGCGGTCGATGATTTTCGTCTCGTCGACCCAAGCCTTGATGAGAACTACAGCGCTGAAACTGGAGTAAGCCCGGCACTTTGCGATGCTGCCGGCGTGCTACTTGAAGCTAATAGACGGCTATCAAGCGTCCGCCAGCAGTGCCAGGATTATGCCACCCAAACTGCTTCAGCACGCGGCGAATGGTACGCCATAGGCACCCAGCTTTGGCATATAAGGCAACTTCAGGATCGTAGCTCCGACACCGTAAGAGGATTACGCAAAGCAACTTCGGCGATGATGCTTTCCTTCAAAGATACACTGAAGCTGGAAGCTGCTTTAGCTGGACGCATCGATGTGGTGTCAATGCACGTGCGCGATCTCAATGACAGATTAAGTTCCACTGAAGAGCTTATTAAGACAACAGACCAAGCGCTCTCACATTGCCGCACTGAGGTTAAGTCCGCCTCGACGCTCGTTTGCAATCTTGCCGATCGAGCCGGCGAAATAGTGGCTGCGATTGGAATTATTGACGATATCGCCGAACAAACTAATCTGCTCGCACTTAATGCCTCGCTCGAAGCAGCTCGTGCGGGCACTGAAGGACAAGGGTTTAGCGTAGTCGCCGACGAAGTTAAAAAATTGGCGACACGGGCAAACGCGGCAGCAAGAACGATCACCGCTCTGCTCATAGCTATAAAAACTGGAGCTAGCGAAGCCTCAGGGCGCCTTTCAAACGGTCAGCTCACAGTTGGTGAAGTAGCCAGTTCGTTACAAAAGATCTCTATGTCGCATGACACAAGTTCGAGCATAGTCAACCGCGCGCTTGATGACATAGGGGTCATCGAGCACGAGTTGGAATATTTAGTTGATGCACTTGCGAACACGCAAAAAGAGTGTGTGACGATCAACACAAACACCGAAACTTTATCAAAAACACAACAAGTCTGTTCCGAGACTGGCGCCAAGATCGGCAGTGAGATCCGCCATGCAGCTGCGAGCTTGGATCGCATTTCACGGGTATTATCAAGTCAATACCACTCTTTGTCACACTGCGAGCACTTGATAGATGGCGCTGCAACTTTAAGCAAAAGTGCGGCACCAAAGCCGACAACTCTCACAGCTCTTGGCGATAACCTGAAATCACAAGATCCTGAATTCCTAACCAAACACCCGCTACATATAGTTAGGCAAGAGCCGCAGCTACATTTGGATAAGCTGAGTCCGAAGCTCGCAATAAGTCACGAGGTTTAATTTGTCGTTCAACATTAAAGATCGGTCTTTAGAACTTCGCCTGGAGCGTCATCTTAGCGACGCCCAGCGCGACGTCTCCGATGCCTTCGAGCGCCTTAGCTCGGGAACGATCTTTACGTCGAACGAGCCAAAACCTTCGGAAAGAGCGCTAGCTGAGGGTCTTGAATTCAAACTTCGCGGATTATCTGCTGCAAAGCGTAATGTAAATACAGCAATTAATTTAATTCAAACCGGCGAGGCGAGCCTATCCGAGGTCAGCAATATCATTCAGCGCCTAAAAGAAATCAATATTTCTGCTGCAAGCACCACTTTAAGCGATCGTGACAGGGCCTTCCTATTCGTTGAATACCAAGCTCTGCACGATGAAATAAATCGCATTGCAGAAACTACAGAATTCAACGGTATTCCACTGCTCAATGGTGCTTCCGAGAAAGTACCTGAAAGACTAGTGCTACGCGTTGGCGATCCGAGCAGGTCTGGCAGCCAGGGAGAAAATGGCACAGATCTGAACGTTATCGAGTTTAATGAATTAAAGAGTATCGTTGCCACCACGGATGGGCTTGGTTTACGGTCAGCCGCCGATTTACTTGGTGGAGTTGATGAATATGGCGTGAGTCTGGATGATGCTCAGGAACTCCTAGAACCAGTGGACAGTGATAACTTTTCCACCGTTTATGACGAAGCCCTGAGCCACCTTGCGAGTCACCGCGCCCTGTTTGGATCGATACAAACTCGATTAAACCGGGCCATCGATTTTATTGATGTATATCAGGAAAATATCGCTGCAGCCAAATCATCCATCGCCGATGTCGACTACGCTGAACAAGCCGCGTCTCTAACAGAGTCGCGCATAAGACTCCAGGCCAGCACTGCAGTACTTGCTCAGAGCAATATCAACTCAGCACAGGCTTTAAATTTACTGAATACACTGCGCTGAAGAAGGCACAAATTAAGGGCCTGAGACCACTGGAAGCCTTGCCTTTTCCCAGGCAATCATACCTCCGCCAATATCACTGATCTGGGCGAATCCTAGTTCAGACATTATGACAGTTGCTTTGGCACTGCGGCTACCAGATCGGCAGTAAACCAGATAATGCTTCGACTTATCAAGTTTAGCCAACTGATCTTTGAAATCCTTCGCGTAAAAATCTAGCTGTTTAGCATCCTTGATATGATCTTCAGCAAATTCCTCTGCAGTACGCACGTCCAAAACGACCAAGGACTTTGACTTACTATTTGAGTCAATGAGCTGCGATGCTTCCTGAACCGTAATCTGCTTGACGGTGACAGCAAAAAGTTCCGCAGAATCGATGAGTATAGTCATACTTACTGCGACTAGCGTAAAAACCATGGCCACCAAAGAAACGAATTTTGATTTTTTCATGGTCAATACCTCCATCGCCACTTTCAACCACCTAACGCTCGGCAGTCAACGCCTTTTGCCACTTTTTAGCACCCTGAATGATCGCTGCTTCGGTCTGCATTGCAACACGCTCAAAGTCACATTTTAGACTACGTGCAAAAGTCTCAGCCAACGCCGGCCCCACGGCCTCGTCAGCATGGAGACGTCCTAGCGCCGCAGTAGCTGCAATTCCGAGCTCGGACTCGGCGCCGACGCGCTCCACTAAAGCCGTTAACATGACTATGATTTGCGATTGGGTCATCCCATGGAGGTTGTGAAAATGTCGCGTCAATTGCCAAAGATTTTCAACCTGCAGCACACCGATCTGCATAAGTAGTAGCGCTGCTTGGTAAAAGTTATCAAACTGCTGAACGATCCCGCTCAAAGGATCCGACTCGGGCAAGGTGTAACCTGGGACGTTTCTAATCAGCACGGCAACGACTTTGGCCCCATTTCTGAGCGGCAAGCCATCCGCTAAATCCGCTGCAACGTCATGCTCAACACCTGCGTGTTCCAAGTACAAGCGGTAGCCAGTGGGGCTCAGCAGACCGTCCGCCAGCAGCTTAATTCCGGAGTAAATATAAGCATCTTGTTCAGCATTGTCGCCGATGAGTACAAATCGCGCATTAGGTCCGGCAGCTGCTAGCAAATTAAGTATGGCTAAAGATTTGTAGGCAACATGCTGACGCAGCAAATCCATCCGACCCATGCGCAGATTGTAAGCTTGGTCTTTAAATGTGTCAGAACTCCAATCAAGCCCATCCAGCATCATTTTTTCTGCTAATACTGATCGCAGCTGCGGGGGTGAAGATGAGACGAAGTGCAGACAGCGAGGAAATTCGCTCGTGGCCGGCAGTGGCACGTCGAGTTGACCCCAGCGAGCCAGCTGCAAAACCTCTGAGGCACCGCTTACCGTGACTTTATCCGTGGCATCCTCGAAAGCAATGCGGGCCATCCGAATCACACTTTCGAATTCGGTCTCAAGGTAGGTCTTATCGATGTCACAGACTATGTGAACACCTGCCTTGTTGCACGGCTCAAGTTGGCGGGAGTCTACCAACTTCGCTAACTTGTAGCTCTGCTGCCGTGGTCTTGTAAAATTACGCCAAAAGCTGACCATGTTAACCCCTCCCCTCTATGATGACCTGAGGTCGCGTAACTAGGAAGGGCAAAATATCTAAATCAGCGAATGACTGTTTCTTTACGCCACTCCACGTCCCGGGGATGAGGATAATCGATATTAAAGTGAATCCCTCGCGATTCCTTGCGGGCAATCGCGCAGCGGATCGTCAAAGCCGCTACCAAGGCCAAGTTCCGCACTTCCAGTAGCGAATCCGTCACGCGGTAGTCCCAGTAATAGGTATCCAGCTCCTCGCGTAACGCATTGATGCGGCTAAGAGCTCTTTTGAGTCGCTTGTCGCTACGGACAATGCCGACGTAATGCCACATCAAGCGCCTGATTTCGTCCCAAACGTGCGACAGCACCACTAACTCATCAGCCGGGGCGGTTCCCTGAGGATGCCATGCCGGAACATGGACCTGGGTGATTTCGCTCGCAGTCGGATCATGAACCTGCCCCAACACGTCTTCCGCTACCCGATCAGCGAATACCAAGGCTTCGAGTAAGCTGTTGGAGGCCAACCGGTTGGCCCCATGTAGGCCGGTACAAGCTGTCTCACCAAGTGCATAGAGTCCAGAAACTCCTGTACGCCCGTAGCCATCGGTAACCAGCCCTCCACAACTGTAATGAGCCGCAGGCACAACCGGAATCATGTCGTGCACCATGTCGATGCCGAATTTTTTACAGGTGGCATGGATGGTTGGAAAGTGTTTCAAAATAAACGCCTCGCCAAGATGACGAACGTCCAGAAACACATTTGTCTCGCCTGTTTGTTTGAGTTCACTATCAATCGCACGCGCCACGATGTCGCGCGGAGCTAGCTCGGCCAAGGGGTGATAGTCGCGCATGAATTCAACGCCGCGACGATTTTTGAGTTTGCCACCCTCACCTCTCACAGCCTCAGAAATGAGGAAGTTCTTTGCCTGTGGATGATAAAGGCAAGTGGGGTGAAACTGCATGAACTCTAAATTTGCCACCCGGCATCCCGCCCGCCACCCCATGGCTAAACCATCGCCTGTGGCTGCATCTGGGTTTGAGGTGTAGAGGTAGACTTTGCCATGGCCTCCCGTACACAGAAAGGTGTTGCGACTGCGGAGCGTCGAAATCTCCTGATTGTTGCGATCGAGTACGTAGGCCCCCAAGCAGCGATTTTCGGCAAAATCCGGCGCATATTTGTCGGTCGTCAGGAGGTCTACCGCCATCGTATTCTCAAGGATAGTGATGTTGGGCTCAGCTTTGGCCCTATCTATCATTGTGGCGAGGACACCTTTGCCCGTGGAGTCGTCGACATGAATCACGCGACGATGTGAATGTCCCCCCTCCTGGGTCAGATGGTAATGACCAGCAGCTGCATCTTCGGCCGAAAATGGCACCCCCCAGCGGATCAGCTCCTTTATCAATCTTGGGCCCGAAGTAACCACCAATTCGACTACATCGCGGCGGCAAAGTCCTGCCCCAGCCACAAGTGTGTCTTCTATGTGCCGCTCGAAGGAATCGGCCTCGTCGAGAACACTGGCGATGCCTCCCTGCGCCCACCAAGTGTTGCTGTCAGTCAGGCCACCCTTGGCGATCACGGTGACGCGCTGTTGCTTGGCCAGCTTGAGAGCCAGAGTCAAACCGGCTATACCGGACCCTATAATCAGATTTTCCGTGTAGCGTTCCACGTTAATTCAGCCACCTCTTTTAGGTAATCGCCCAAGCAGTCGGTTGACATTCGCGCGCGGCAAAGCCACATTGTTGATGCGTCACCTGCACCCGTTAATACTTTCACTCAAGTCCCTTGGTCCGCAGGCGACCTGTGCTCATACGAAGGTTGGTATGTCGACACTTTCTGCAACTGGACAATGGCTAAAGCACCTGCCGAATAAACTCACGATTGCCAGAATCTTGGTGATTCCGCTGCTACTCGTGCTTTATCCACTGACCGATGCATTGCACGTCCCTTGTGCTGTCGTTTTCGCCCTAGCGTCAGCAACCGACCTGCTTGATGGGTACTTAGCGCGAAAATACGGTAATGTCACGCCTCTTGGTGCACTTCTAGACCCGATTGCAGACAAGATGCTTGTGGCAGCCAGCTTGGTGCTTCTTGCCAATTCCGGTGCCGTACCGGCCCTGCTTGCCGGGCTCCTGATTTGCCGTGATATTGGCGTCAATGGAATCAGATTAATGGCCATGGAACGAAACCTGAAGATTGAGGTCAGTGACTTTGGCAAGCTAAAGACCATGGTTTTGCTGGGTGCAATTTTCTGCCTGATGATCAACCAGCGAATTTGGGAGATCCCCTTCAGGGAGATCGGGATGATCTCCCTTTGGATCGGACTTCTACTCTCTCTTTACTCTGCTTGGAACTACGCGGAGAGATTTTTGCAAATGAGCAAAATCGACCTGAATTCCCATGGCAAGTCAGGCCTGTAGCACCAGCTAAGTTTAACCCTGGCGCCGCCATCCCCGGGCTATTACTAAGATTTTTCAACAATACTCCGATGCAAAGACGACGACCCGGGAGTTTCACCCGAGGCTAGGAGATCGTTCGGCTTTGCAACCAGTAACACGCGGAAACTTAGAAATTAAGCTGCTGACAACGTCTAAGGACGTCAGTCTCAGGCGTCTGCGTGGTTTTGCCGCCCCCGTTGGGGCGAAAGCGGACATTATTGGCTCAATCGATGAACTGCTAACTAAGCTAAAAAACGGCAGCATTGATTCCTTCTCAAACATCGTGTTGCACGATACCGCAGTCCGTATAACGGATGATCAGCTGCGCCAGCTCAATAAGATGGCCAGAGTCTATCGCATCGGTCCGATTGGATCCGTAGGTAGTGCCAACGCGGTGACCGGCACCCACACCGAATTTCAAATTGAGTGCGGGCTTGCTGAGTTTTTTGACTCAATCATTGTCCGCCGTGCCCTTCCACATGTGTGGTGTTGGCCTTCGTCCCTGCGCGCTGAAAATCTTCTAGGATGGGGCCATGCAACTACTTCATGGTCTGCTAACCAACCACAAGAGTTAGCAGAAGTAGCGCAAAATTTTCATCAGAGCATTGCTCTCACCGGAAGTGGCCGCCGCTTGATAGAGCTACTCACACACCAAGCCGCCACCCGCATACCAGAGCTCGACCTTGTGGTTACAGACGCCACCTTTGGCTGCGATGGTGCCCTGATCCTCATGAGCCTCAAGTGCCAGCTCAACAGCGCCTCCGAACCTGATCTAGCAGCGCTAGCAGCCGAAATTCGCTCCTACCAGATGCCCGTGGCAGGGATGATCTACCATGGCGGCAATAGCGTTGAAATCATCGGTATGGCTGCTGGTAATCCCAGTTTGCCGATTGCAGCAACAGGAACTTTGTTGCTGCTAAATCGCGATCAACGGCAAGGCGAGAAAACCGCATCACCCCTGCCTCGCGCCGTGTAGCAACTCGGCAATGACAAGCAGCACTTAGGTGAGTAAAGTAGGCGCCTCTTGTGGTTTTTAAATTCGGAGTGAGCGCCATGAAAACTTTGGACGTGGTCGGTATTTGTAATGCATTGGTGGACATTTTGATCCATGTCGACGACGCTGATTTGGTAAAGCTAGGTTTGCGCAAGGGTGTCATGCACCTCGTTGACGGTTCCCGTCAGTCTGAGGTCCTAGGTCACTTCAAAGATCGTCCACATGCGGTGGAGCTTGGCGGATCGGCAATGAATGCGATTCGGACCTTAGCCCAATTGGAAAAGCGCACTGCTTTTGCTGGCATGGTTGGCCCTGATGGATTTGGTGAGCGAATCGCAGCCAGGATGCATCAGCTCGGCATCAAGGCCAAGCTAGGTAAGAGCGACGAACCTACGGGCTCATGCGTGATCCTGATCACCCCTGATGGTGAGCGCACCATGAACACACATCTCGGTGCGAGTAGACTTTACGGACATGCCGAAGTGCCTCACAAAGAGATCGAGCACGCGAAAGTGCTGCATTTCTGTGGCTACCAGTGGGACACCGATGAGCAGAAGTCGGCGATCAACCAGGCCATCACCACGGCTAAGGCTCACAACACCCTGGTGTCGTTCGACGTCGCTGATCCATTTGCGGTCGAGCGGAATCGCGACGCCTTTATCCATGTTATTAAAGAACATGCCGACATCGTGTTTGCGAATCGAGAAGAGGCGAAACTGCTTTACGGACTTTCTGCCGAAGAAACAGCGGCTCGGATTGCAGCCACCGGTGCCATTGCTGTAATTAAGTTAGGTGGTGAAGGCGCACTCGTGCAGAAGGGTGCTGAGACTTATCGCATCAAACCGGTACCAACTCAGGTAGTAGATACCACTGCCGCAGGTGATATGTTTGCCGCTGGGTTCCTCTATGGCTTCACATCGGGCAAGTCGCTTGATGCTGCCGGTAAAATCGCCGCAACTCTGGCCAGCGACGTGATTAGCAGAGTCGGTGCGACAGTGTCAGATGTTGCTTTGGGGACCGCCGCCAAGATCTGAGCGGCTGCACCCTTTCAATCCTACCAAGGCTCTGGGGTGAGTGGCTGTTGACTGAAACGCCGCTCACTCGCCCTTGGCGGGAAAAAATCAGCGCCTTTGACTAAATCCCAGTAAAGAGATTCGGCTTCGGACTTTTTCAGGAATTCAACGTGAGACTCTCTCAGTTCCTTAATTTCAGGCACTGTGTAGCTCACGTTCACCCGGTAACGTCCGTTGGCCAAAAACTCGAACCACACCTTGTTTGCGGTGTAAGCCTGGCCAAGGTCTGGAATCAGCAGAAGGAAACCCACTGCCAATAGGTATGAATTGCGTCTAATCTTGGACAAGCCCGGCCCCCTCCCCTGCGAACCTTATCGGCTAGAAGTGGGGACGACTTAAGAGAGCGGAATTCGCGGGTGACATCGCAGCAACTGTGTTATATCAAAAGACTTCTTTAACCCCGTCAGCGGAGCCTCAACAGCCGATGTCGACCACGCCAAGCAATGCCCAGGAGCTGAGCCAAGCCAGTGACGCTACCCCCCTACCGGAGCACTTAACCGCTAAGCCAGGGTTCTTTAGTTTCGATAACTTACGCAGTCTGGGCGTATTACTGGTGGTAATTCTGGCCCTGCGCTGGTCGATTGCCTCCCCATATCACGTCCCAACCGCTTCGATGGAACCGACGATTAAGGTTGGTGACAGACTCTTGGCATTCAAGCTTGCTTACAACTTCAAGGTCCCATTTACTGAAATCACTCTGGGCCATTGGGGTACTCCCAAGCGAGGCGACATCATTGTGTTCAAGTACCCGCGCGATCCCGACGTGGACTACGTGAAACGCGTGGTTGCAGTTGGTGGCGACGAGGTTAAGCTAGTTGATGACATCCTGTACGTTAATAACGAACCCCAGCCTCGAACTGGCGTCATTGAAGATCGCGCGGTCCTCGATGACATCGACGACCAAAAAGACATCAAGTTACTGTACAAAGAAAATCTGTTTGGTAACGAACACTACGTCATGCAGAACGTAGCGCAGGCGAGACACTTCAATCACAGTAACTGGCCATCTCCATCAATGTCGCCCTACAAAGTCCCCGAGGGCTCCGTTTTCTGTATCGGCGATAATCGCGACAATTCTACCGACTCCCGGGTATGGGGCCAGGTTCCTTTGGATTACGTTCGAGGCAAGGCTCTGTTCGTGATTTGGAGTGTCTACACCCCGCGAGATGCCACCCTGCCGGTATTCCGCTTCAGTCGATTCGGTAAGTGGCTTTACTAGAAACAGCTTTGATTAAAATTTTTAATCAATAAAATCGTCGGGTTAATATTTGACCCGACTAATTACCACAGTCCTTTAAACTGTTGGCTCAATCTTGCCGATAAGGGTCCTATAGCAGTTAAAGGAACTCGCAACTGTCGGCTCTGCGAGGTGTCACATGGAAAGCGCACAAGACATTATTTTTGTTAGGGAATATTGGACCGGGGATTCCCGAGATGGGGCTGTCGTCAACGGGGACGGCTACCACTACTACCGGATGTCTAAGTCGGGTTTGATTTTTGAAGCTTACGAGTTCTACGAGACTGATGATGGTCTCGAGGTGGCTTCGCCACTACCAGAAATGCAGAATGTTGATTGGATGAACGATCTTGGGTTTGAAGATATGGATGCGCTTGATCTGATCGATGAGCACGAATTCCAGCGGATTCGCGTACTGACGCAGCCGCACTTGAAGACCTAGGGATCACACCCTAGCCCCCATAATTGCTTGCGATGCGGGCTGACGACTGAAATTAAGTAGGAAGCCTTGTCGGGGGGGGATTAGGCACTCGCCTCTTCGTCGTCGAATTCATTGCCATCAAATTCACGGCGTCGCTGTGCCAGAACATATCTGTACCAGCTAACCGTCTGCTCAACCAGCCACTGATTTGCCATGTACTGCGACGGGGGAATCAACTCTTCGCAGTAATCGGCCAAATCGGCTTCGGTGCCGTCTGGATGCGCTCGCATCCACTCCTTTACTGACTTTTTGAATCGGTTTGCATCAAACATGCATAGCCCTTCCCGAGTAGTTGGCAATCATGACCCTCGTAGTGTAGATTGCCGAATAAGCCCTGCTCCTCCAGCAGGCTACAGTCGCACTGTTCCCAATGTCTCGCATCGGTACTTTTTGCCGATGCTTTAGGCAAAAGATTCCCACATAGGCCCTCATTGCCCATGACAACAAGTCAAATTACTCTGTCATCATTTGTTGATTTGAAGGCTTGCCTACACGGAAGCCTCTGCACAGAAACTAATGCTTTTGCATACGTCGGTAAGGCTTTAGGTGTTTGGGTCGAGAGTCTTCTGGATGAATTAGGTGTTGGTGATAAGCCCAAAATCCTAGGGGATGTGAGCCCGGGGGCGTATCTGCAGGGACGTGTGTATATCGCTGAGGATGCAATCGTCGAGCCCACTGCCTTTATTCAGGGACCCTGCTATATCGGACCAGGGGCGGAAGTGCGCCACGGAGCCTACATTAGGGGCCAAGTTTACATTGGTACCAAAGCAGTCGTCGGGCATACGACTGAGGTCAAAGGATCCATGTTCTTTGATCACGCCAAAGCCGGACATTTCGCTTACGTGGGCGATAGCATCTTAGGGCGTGATACTAATCTAGGAGCAGGCACCAAGTTGGCAAACTTGCCGCTGCGCCGCTCGATCATCAAGGTCAAAGATCCGACGACTGATCAGTGGATCAGTACCGAATTACAAAAGTTCGGCGCCATCATGGGCGACAAAGCCCAAACTGGGTGCAACGCCGTGCTCTCGCCTGGTACCTTGCTGTTGCCAGGAACCGCGGTCCTACCTTGTGTGCACTTCCGCGGCACGCTTAGACAAGGATTTGCCCGCTAGCGCGAAAAGCTCGCATACCGATTACCTAATAGGAATTTATTTACATAAATTTCATACTCGGTTATTCTGGGTTACATCCGTTTTTTTTAATTAAAGCACAACAATTCCTCGGTTTCGTAGTCGAATCGGTGGTGACATGGACAGTCATCGCCCAAGTATCTCATTTTTGGCAAGGAGGCCACACGTGACTAGATACCTCGGTTCTCGGATCGCATTCGTTGTCGCCACTGTGTTCGGTACCACTCAAGCCATTGCCAAGGATTACATCGTCAAATTCAAATCAGATGCAAGTGCGACGATGGCTGCCAGTTTTGCCTTTTTTGAAGGAGGCGAAGTTAAGGACAGTTATAATCGCGCCAGACTTTTGAAAGTAGATCTTGGCACAACGGAAAGTCTTGCTGACGAAGCTAAGACCATCACACGCCTCATGTCACGACCAGATGTCGAATATGTGGTCGAAGACTTTAAACTTCATGCTGTTGATGGCATCGGCATCACCGATTCTGAGCGCCAGTGGGCCTTAGACAAAATCAACGCCACCGGAGCGTGGTCCCTAGGTAAAGGCTCACGTCACGTAACTGTTGCAGTGATAGATACGGGCGCTGACTACAACCACAAAAATCTCAAAGAAAATATGGTCCCCGGCTATAATTTCATCGAAAACAATGATGATCCGCAGGATATCGTTGGCATCGGCGGCAACCCAGGCCACGGAACACACTGTTCTGGCATCATCGGTGCACGTGGCATTGAAGGAGGAACCGTAGGGATTACTCCAGACGTGTCGATTATGCCGCTACGATTCTTGGATGAAAATGGCCAAGGTGACTTGCTGAATGCGATTCGCGCCATCGACTA